>JBNJDL010000109.1:0-7524 GCA_051744825.1 Bacillota bacterium
AACCTATCAGAATCTATTTGTTTAAAAGCAAATTAGTTTTATGATAGGTTTTTTTATATTTTAATAAATGTTAGTTATCTATAATATTAATATATTAAAAATATACAAATAGCTTTAAAAATGGTCATTATTATTATATACTAAGTTTAATTATAACTTTATAAAGAAATAAATAAGGAGGTCATATTGAGTAAATATAGCGTAGTAAAAATGGATATAAGTTCAAAACAAGAGTATATTTATGCAAGTAATAGACTAAAAGAAATTGTTGGTGCATCAAAAATTATTGAATTTACTAGCGAAATTTTAGGTCGTATCATTGTTGAAGAAATGAAAGATGAATATTCTGTAAATGATTTATCTATTACTAAAAGTAGGAATATAGATGGTTGTATACATATAGAAGGTGGCGGGAACTTAATATATTTCTTTAAAGACCAAGATACTGCTGAAGAATTTATAAAGAGGTTTTCAACATATGTATTAAAACATTTTGAAGGCTTAAAAGTTAATTTTGCAAATGTTGAATTTAATATTACTCAAGATTTGGCCATAGATTTATATAATAAGTTAGATAAACAAATTTTACAAAAGAAAAATCAGATAAATAAATTAAATTATTTGAGCTTTGGTATATATGATAAATGTGATAATACTGGAAAAGCTAAAGGTTATGAAGTATTAGAGATTAGTGATGATAATCCTGATGATGAAGTATCTAAATTAGTTTCTAAAGAATCGTATCATAAGAGAAAATTTTATGAAGAAATGATCTTTAACCCATATAATGATAATGAAAATGGTAATATAAATAAAGCATATGATGACTTTTATAGAGTTAAGAAATATTTAAAAGAAGATGCTAATAATAAAATAAAAAATAAAATAGAATGGATGAGATCTTATTTTGTTAATTCAGATTCATTTTCATTAGATGAAATTATAAGTATAAATAAATTTGATCATAAACATAATTTAACTGATGATGATAAAAATAATTTAAAAGAAAGTAAAATAAAAAAAAGAATAATTAATTTAAAAGATGTAGCAGACAATAATAATTATATTGGATTATCTTTTTTAGATGGAAATGGAATGGGAAGTGCTTTTAGAGGTTTGCCTTTAAAATTTATTGATATATTAAAAAATGAAGTTGACCAAAAAAAGAAAAATGAAATTGATCAAGATTTTTATGAAAGTTTAAAGAAATATAAACCATTTAAGAATTCAGAAAAATTAAGTAAAAATATAAAAACAACTATAGAAGAAAATAATTATTATTTTTTATCTACTATTGAAGTTATATCAAATGAGTTAAAAAAAGGGTTTGAAACTGAGTTAATTAAATTAATGAAAGATTATAAAATAGTTCCTATAATTATAGGTGGAGATGATATTGCATTTTGGACTTCAGGAAAAGATTCAATAGAAGTTAGTAAAGAGTATATAAAAAACTTAGCACAAAATGTATCATTAAAAGAAAATATTACAAATCAAATAAGAAAATATAAAATTGTAGAACCTAGATTTAAAAATTCTCACTTTAATATTTTAAATAAGTTTTCAAAAATATCTGTTTCTGGGGGAGTTGCTATAACTAGTTATAATTATCCAATAACAAAATCCTCAAAGTTAGTAGATGAACTAGAAACAAATGCTAAAAATGTAACTAAAAAGAATAGAAGAAAAGGAATTACATTCCCTTGTTATATAGATTGGGAACTTGTAAGAGGAGAGCAGAAAAGTAAATTAAAAGAACTTAGATTTAATAAAGAAACAAATAGACCTTATAAGATACTTGAGTTTAAAAGAAATAATGAATTAAATTTTGAAAATGATATAGATGATTTAAGTAAAAGTATTAATAGAATTATTAATTTAAAAGGTGAAAAAGATAGTGAAGGAAAAAACAAATATATTGAATTTTTTCAAGAAACTATTAAAAATAAAAAAATATCTAATTATTATATTAAAAAATATCAATTTGGAAATACTAACAAAAATTTTAAAAAAGAAATTATACTTGATGCAATTGAATTAGTTGGTCTATTTGATAATAACTAAAAAGGGGGAAAAAATTGAAAGAATATAAAGTAATAATAGAACTTAAATCAGATGCTTGCTTTAGTTCTGGTGAATCGATCAATGGATTAGTAAATAATGAACTAGTTTTAGATAAAAATGGATTTCCATGTTTTTTAGGTAAAACTTTTAAGGGAGTATTACGCGAGTCTATAAAAAATATATTATTTCCTTCTTTAACAGATTCTGAAAAAAAAGAAATTGTAAAAATTTTAGGAAGAAATCCTTATGATAATTTTCAAGCTAAAGGGAAAAAGCATTTTTCTGGAAAAGTTAAATTTTCTAATTTTAAATTAGATAGGAAAATAGTAAAAAAAATTAATAATTATAAAAGTAAATATCTAGAAAAAGTTATAAGAAATAATGAAAATAAAGAAAGCAGTTTTTATAAGAAAAAATCAGCTGCTTACAACGAAAATGTAGTAAATGAAATTTTTTCAAATATTAATTACTCTACAAGAATAAATGAAAAAGGTGTTTCAGAAGATGCTTCTTTGAGAGCTATAAGAACTTTAAAAAAAGGACTTATTTTTACAAGTATTATAGAAGTAGAAGATGATGTAAATATTGATTTATTAAAAAGAGCTTTAAAAACAGTTAAACATATTGGTTCTAATAAAACTAGAGGTAAAGGTCTAATAGATATTGAAATAAAAGAAAAAATATATTCAAATAAAAATATGAAAGATATTGAAAATGATTACATTTTTTATGAACTTTTATTAAAAGAACCAGTTAAAATATCTAGGAATGATGCTAAATACAATTATGAAGAAGGTAAAAAATATATTCCTAAGACAACACTTAAAGGTGCTTTTATTAGTAAAATTTTGCCTAAATTAGATCTTTCAAATGAAAAGAGTGTTTCTAATTTAGTTAAAAACTTAAAGTTTTATAATGGATATCCTATGCTTAAAAATCAATATGGATTACCTAAGCCTGAGATATTTTATGTTAATAAAAATGATTTGTATGAAAATCCAAGCGATGTTTATTATAGAAACGAAATAGAAAATATAGAAAAAGGTAAAAAGTATTTGTTTATGAATTATTTTGAAAGGTTAGAAAAAGAAGAATATTATAGTGAAAAAATATATGATAAAAAACTAAAATCAGGGGATTTCTTTTATAGAAAAAAAGATAAACTAACTTTTTTTGATGTTGATATGGAAGAAAATTTACATCATTCTACTCAGTTAAAAAATGAAAATATTTTCCGATATCAAGCTATTTCAAGAAATCAAAGATTTTATACTTTTTTAAACTTAAAGAATATTAATAATGATTTAAAATTAAAAATAAAAGAAATTTTTTCGTCTTTACAAAATTTATCAATAGGAGGTTCTAGAAACTCTGGTTATGGGAGAGTAAGTATTGAGAATATAGAAGGATATGATTCTATTGATGATATATATCAAAAAATAGGTGTTGAAGATAATACTTCATCAAGTTCAAATTATAGTTATTGTTTTTCTAATGTAGATATTAAAGATGAAATTTTAAGTGATAATAGTTTTATAAAAAAAGAGTTTGAGACAAGTTATAATAGTTATTTATCTGCAAGGACTCCTATGAAAGAGGTAATAAAAAGAGGGAGCATAATCAATTCAAAAAGTGATAATATATTCGATAATGAGACAATCATTAAAAACTTTGATTTAAAAAATATAAATGTAATTGAAAAATATAATAGGGATAAAAAGGATTTAGATTTATGTATAGATGATTTAGAATTAAAACATTATATTAGTAGTAATAAAAGAATTAAGATTGAAATTGAAAATGAGTATATTATTAATCGTATAGATTATGCAATAGATAACTGGCTTTATAATTTTATGGATAATGATAAATATGAAGAAAGTTTCGGTAAAATTGAAAGTGAAATTCAAAACGTACTTGGAGATAATTTTAAAACTAAAGCAAATAATTTAATTGGTTTATTAGAAAAAAATATATATAGGAATCATATATTAAAGATAAATAGCAAAGAAGAAAATGATGAAATTCAAAAGTTGATAAAAAAATATACTTCTAATTCTCAAAATAGAAAACAAATTATTAACAATACGAACTTTTTAAATATTAATTTAGTTTATGATGCTAGTATACAAGATTTTTTAAATTGTAATCTATCAAAAATAAAAAAATTGAATAAAGATAATATTAGTTCAAAATCGTATTATGGCTTAACTCTAGATTTAGGAGAAAAAATTAATGATTTAGATAAAGAGATGTCTTATTCACTTAAAGAAAAACATAGAAACTATATATGTAAAAAGTTTTTAAAAGAAATATTGTCATATATATTAGAGTTTGTAGATTAAAGGAGGGAATGTGAATTATAAAAATAAGATTATAAAATATAAAATAGAACTTGAAAATAATAGTAATTTTATAATTGGTACTGGTGAAGAAGGTATTGAAAATTTGTTAATTCGAAATAATCATTTGGTAATACCAGCTACTACTATTTCAGGACTTTTTAGAAGTTATTTAAAAAAACACTGTAAAGATGAAAATTTATATAAAGCAGTATTTCTAGAAGATTTTGAAAATAGCATTGAAAAAAAAGCAAATAAAAAATATAGAAAAAAATCAATAATCTCGTTTGAAGATAGTTATTCTAAAAATCAAGTTAATTATAAAAAAGATATATCTTCACGTTCTCATATTAAAATAGATAAACATAAAGGTGTTTCAAAAGAAAATCATCTATTTACAAACTATTATGTAAATAAAAAAAGTAAAAAGTCTTTTATATTTAATATTGAAATAAAAAAGTTTTTTGATGATATATCTTATTATAATAAACAAAATGAGGATATAAAATCAATTAATGAAAGAGATGAAAGATTGATAAGTGATTTACAAGAATATTTGGAGAAATTTATAAAAAAAATAAATCAAGGAGTTATTAGGTTTGGTTCTAATACAAATAAAGGTTTTGGACAATTTAAGATATTGAAAATAGGTAAAAAAGAGTATAACTTAAGTAAAGCTAAGGATGCTAATAGCTATATAAATAATGAAAAAGTTCCTTTAGAAGATTATATAAGTGATAAAAAGAGTGAAGAAATATATCGAATTAATTTTACTTGCCCTGAAGGTATTTTAATAAAGGGGGATATTAGAGAGATATCTATTGATAATAGACGAGAAAAAACTAAAACTGTTCAAATGCATTATAAAGAAAATAATAAATATATAATTCCTAGTTCTACAGTAAAAGGATTATTTAGAAATTACTTTTCAAAAGTGTTGAGAGATGAAGAAAGAATAGATATTCTTTTTGGAAGTGATGAAAGAAAAGGTCAATTAGGTTTCTTTGATGTTTTACTTAAAGAAAATATAAAAGTTAATAAGAAAATTAGAAATAGAATTAAAATTGATAGATTTACAGGGTCAGCTATTAATGGAGCATTACTTTCTGAAAGACCTATATCTATAAATGAAAAAAGAGAAATTAAGATAGATTTATCTAAAGTTAAAAATGATATAAACAAAGATATAGTAAGAAAGGTTTTAAAACTTTTTGAAATTGAATTAAAGAATGAGAAAATTAGGATCGGAAGTAATCAAAGTATTGGATATGGAAAGCTGGAGGCATAATTTATGAGAAAAAAAATTAAAAAAGAAGAAATAGTATGGAAAGATTATAATTATGCTTGGATATATGGTTATGATATATTAGAGATTATTAATTTGAAAGAATATAAAGATATAGACAATATATTAGAAAAGCATGTAAGTGAAGAATTATTAATTGAAATGAGAATATTTAATAAAACAAAAGAGGTAAAGATAAATTTTCAAAATGGTGAATATTCATTTATGAAAATAAAGAAAAATGAAGAGTATAGCGTCATTAAGGATAAATGTAAAATATCTAATAATAAAGCTAAAAAAATAAAAGACTTTAATACTAATTATGAAACTTGTCTATTAGTTTCTGAAAGAATTATAAATTATAAAAAAGATGGTCAAGCTTATATAAAAGATCAAAGACTAATAGATATAGAGTTTAAAGAATATATGATAAAAAAGGAGGCTTAACATGAATTATGCAATGACACCTTATAATTTCATTCCTTTTCCAGAATATGCTGTGTATAGATATAAAGGCGTTGATAATTTACCAAGCCATTTTAAAATAGAAAAAAAAGATGATGATAACAAAAAAATTTTTTCTGGATCAATTAAATATACTATAAAAACTAAAGATTTAATGTTTATAAATGATGGCAATGATAATTTCTTTAAAATAAATGATAAATTCGCTATACCTGGTTCTACAATTAAAGGATTAATTAGAAAAAATGCATCTATTTTATCTTATTCTAAACCTGAATTTATTGAAGATAGAACTCTTTGGTATAGAGGATTAGCTGATGAATCAAAACGTTTAAGAAAACAATATGATAAAAAATTAAAAGATTCAGAGTTAAATCACAATAATAACGTAGAAGATGGAGTGTCTGCAGGATATATAAAAAAAATTAATAATAAATATAAAATAATAGAAGCCAAAAGTCATCATGAAAAGAGTTATAAACCGATAAAAGAAGCTTTTCTAAGAAATATGACTTTTAATAATCAAAATACAGATAAATATTTTATGTATTCAGATGATATAGATTGGTCAAAGGTGAAAGAATTAAAAGATGAAGGTAATATTGATGATGCAGAGAAAGAATTGAGTAAATATAAAAGAAATTTTTATAAACCTTATCAAATTTCTGTTTATTATAAAATAAAAGAAAATGGTTACGTAGAAGATATTTCTTTGAATAATAAAAAAGGATATGAAAATGGTTATTTAGTTAATTCAAATAACTTAGGTAATAAAAAAGTACATTATTTAATTTTTTCAAAAGATTTATCTAGAAAAAAGAAAAATGTTTCATATGATGTTATAAAAAACTTTAAGGTTAATGTTAAATATAGTCAAATAAATAAAGAAAATTTATTTAATCTAGATTTTTCAAAAGAAAATGAAAAAGTGGTATTTTATAAAACTAATAATGGTTCTGTTGATGTTATAGGATTTACTCCATACTTAAAAATCCCTTATGATCATTCAATATCTAAAGGAATAAAAACTGATTTTTATAGAAATGATAACGAGGATGATTTAGAAAAATATGATTATGTAAAATCAATATTTGGTTTTACATCGGATAAAGTAAATTATAAAAGTAGAGTTACTTTTGATAATTTATTAGTCAAAGAGAAGTACAATTCAAAAAAATATTTATATGGTTCTATTAATAAAACTTTAGAAAGTCCAAGCCCAAAATCTTTTCAAATATATTTAAAACAAAATCAAAAAGATTATTTAATTAATTATAATGATGATTTTGAGTTGAAAGGATATAAATTTTATTATTTAAAAGAAAATGTTGATAAAAAATCAGAACCTAAAAAAGACTTTAATACTGA
>JBNJDL010000110.1:0-7514 GCA_051744825.1 Bacillota bacterium
ATCCTTTTGAATTATTTATTCCAACTTCTAAAAATCTCAAAGCTGAAACTATTTGGGATAAGTTATCAAAGGCAGATAAAAGAAGTGTAGTGATGAATGTGCCTCTTACTTATCCTCCAAAAAAGATAAAGGGAAACTTAGTTTCTGGTTTTTTGGCAACTGATATAAATAAAGCTACTTATCCTAAAAACTTAGCAAATGAATTAAAAGAAATGGATTATATAATAGATGCTGACACCTGGCTTGTAAGAGATTCAAAAGAAAAATTTTTAAAAGAATTAAATTATGCCCTTGAAAGACGTTTTAAAACTATGTTTAAGTTAATGGGTGAAAAAGATTGGGATTATTTCCATTGTCATATCATGGAAACTGATAGGATTAATCACTTTTATTGGGGAGATATGATCGATGAAAATGAAAAATTTCTCTCTTCCTTTTATGACTTTTATAAAAAGATAGATGATTATCTAGGGAAGTTAATGGATAGAATTAATAAAGATACACAATTAATTATTTTATCTGACCATGGATTTACTAAAATCAAAAAAGAAGTACAATTAAATTATTTCCTTGAAGAAAAAGGATATTTAAAGTACAATATAGATAGAGATAAAGTAGAAAGCATAGGAGATATCTCAGCTGAAACTAAAGCCTATAGTTTAATTCCAGGACGAATTTTTATAAATCGCAAGGGAAGAGAGGAAATGGGCACAGTTAAGGCTAAAGAATATTTTGAGTTAAGAGAAAAGCTTAAAGAAGAATTACTTGAGCTTGAAAATAAGGAAAATGGAGAAAAGATTATAAAAGATGTGTATTTTAGAGAAGAAATATATAATGGCCCTTATTTAGAACAGGCAGCTGATCTCATTGCTATTCCTAATAGAGGTTATGACCTTAAAGGAAAAGCTGCTCCTGAGAAGTTTTTTGAAAAAAACTTAATACAGGGGATGCACACCTTTGATGATGCTTTTGTATATCTAAAAGACAATGAACAAGATTTAAATTTAGATGATGTTAAAAGTATAAGAGATATTAATCCTATTATCTTAGATTATTTCAATATATAGTTATTTTAGATTGTTTCAATATATTGAGAAAGATAAATAGTAAATTTTGGTGGTGTGATTAATGGAAATAATTTTAATTGTGGCCAGTTATCTTTTTGGCTCTCTTTCACCTGCCAGGATTGTTGGCAGGGTTAAAGGAGTTGATTTAACTGAAAATGGCACTCAAAATCCAGGGGCAACAAATGTTTATAAATTAATAGGCCGAAATTGGGGAATAACCGTTGCTTTTATGGATTTGTTTAAAGGAATGATTCCTGCCTTAATTGCTCGTCTTTATTTTTATGAAAATCCACTAATTTATTTACTTACTGGGGTGGCAGTTGTAGCAGGACATGATTGGCCTATTTTTTATGGATTTAAAGGAGGAAGAGGACTGGCTTCATCTTTAGGAGTTTTCCTTGTTTTAAATTGTAGATTGATATTTTTTACAACTTTTGTTTCCTTGGCGATTTCAGCCTATTTAAAAAATAAATATGGTGAGAGAATAAGAATTCCTTTTTCATTATATCCACTTTTAATTTTTACTAATTTGTTTTTCCTAAGGAATTGGTTTTTATTATTATATACATTTGTATTGATGGTTATATCATTTTATAGAGCTTGGCAAGTCAGACACAAATTACAAGATTAATCTGGAAATGTAGATTTATCTTAGAAAGGAGATGTTATAAATTGTCAGGAAGAGTTTTTGTAATTGGTATAGATGGTGGTGACTATGATTTAATAAATAAGTGGATAGAAGAAGATAAATTGCCTAATTTTAAAAAGATTAAAGAAGGAGGGAGTTCTGGAAAACTAAGAAGTACTATTCCTCCAATCACAGGTGCTGCCTGGTCTTCTTTTCAAACTGGAACTAATCCTGGTAAACATGGTGCTTTTAACTGGTTCAAAAGAAAAGAAGGTGAATATAGTGCTGCTCCTGTAACCTATAATGATATAGCAGAGCCAACTATCTGGCAGATTTTGAGTAAACAGGATAAAAAGGTAGGAGTAATTGGAGTTCCAGTTACTTATCCACCTGCAGAAATTAATGGATTTTTGATTCCAGGGCTTTTAACTCCGGAAAAGTCAGATAAACAGAGTTATCCTGCAGATATTATAGATGAAGTTAAAGAGATAGCTCCTGATTATAAGTTTTCTCCAAAAGAATGGACTAGAGGTTATGATCCACATGATTGGGTAGATGAAATGGAGCATGATATTGATAATAAGGTAAAAGTTACAAAACATTTCATGGAAACTAGAGAATGGGATATGATGATGGTTCACTTTATGGAAACTGACCAGGTACAGCATTTTATGTGGAATTATCTCGAAGATGATTCTGTTGACTGGAATCCTGTTTTTGATATTTATAAAAAGGCAGATGAGGCAATTGGAAGAATTTCTGAAAAATTAACTGATGATGATACTTTGCTTATAATGTCAGATCATGGTTTTGGCCCATTACGCTATGATTTCCATATAGATACCTGGCTATTAAGAGAAGGATATATTAAATTTAGAAAGAATTTTGGAACAAGGTTTAAAAAGTTTTTCTTCAATAGAGGGGTAAATAAGGATTCTCTTTATCCAATTGGAGAATATTTGTATCCAATTGTAAATAAAATTGGATTCATTAACAATGTGTTAGATGTAGCAAGTAATCCCCTTTTAGAACAGCTATTTCTTTCCAGCCATAATGTAGATTGGAAAAATACTAAAGCTTATTCTCACAGTGAAATAGGACATATTTATTTAAATGTAAAAGGTAGAGAGCCTGAAGGTTGTGTTGACCCTGAAGATGTGCCTAAATTGCGCAAGGAAATTATTGCTAAACTTAGAGAATTGAAAAATCCTTTTACTGGTAAAAAAATTACTTCTCAAATTTATGAAGGTGATAAGTATTATCATGGAGATAAGGTAGAAAATGCTCCTGATATTGTTTTTTTACCAGATGACCTTGAGATTATTGGTAAAGGAGCTTATGAATTTTTATCTCACAAAGTTGTAAATAAATCACGTTTTCAGACTGGACATCATAGAATGGATGGAATTATCTTTGCTAAAGGGCCAGATGTTAAAGAAAATAACAATGTAGATGCTCATATTATGGATTTAGCCCCAACTATTTTATATAATATGGGACTTCCACTCTTAGATAGTATGGATGGAATGATTGCAGATAGGGCTTTTAAAGAAGAATTTATTGAAAATCATCAGGTAGAAAAGATTTCTAAAGATGAGTTACACATTGATACCGATAAAGATGATGGTGGAGATGATGGCTCAGATGATGATGAAATGAAAGAAAGATTAAAAGGTCTTGGTTATGTATCATAGAAGATTAAATTAGAGGAATCCCCACAGTGGGGATTCCTTTTTCAAGATAATTATCTTGCTTTATTTAAAATTATACGTATAATTTCTTTGGTGGCTTTTAAAAAATATTACTTCTGGCCACCTTTTTTATTACTCCTATACTGTGGCTCCTGTTCTTCAACATATCTAGTTCTACCTGAAATACTACTTACTAATGAGTTTAATTGTTTTGCTCCATCCTGATATAATTTTTTAGCATTTTTATCCTGAGTGTCCATAGCAAAAGCTTCCATATCTGCTTTTGCACTTCTTAGTGAAGCAAGGGTTTGATTTAATTTATTACCTACTGTCAATTTTTCACCTCCTTAGAATTAATTTTTTAACCCACAATTAGTATAACCTGAGCTTAAGTTGTTTATTAAAAAATAAAATGGTAAAATTAAAAAAAGAAATGGAAGGAGTTTTATCATGAAAATTTTAATTGATTTTGACCTTGATAATAGCTATGTAGAAAAATTAAAAGAAATTAATGAAGATATAGAAGTAGTTGTGACTTCTAAAAAAGAAGAAATAAAAAAAGAAATTGTAGATAGTGATGTTTTATTTGATTTGCGTGGAGTTGACTTAGAAGATATTAAATCAGCAAATAATCTTAAGTGGATTCAAAGTTGGACAGCTGGTGTAGATAAGTTTATGACTGGTGAACTTAGAGATTACATAGCAGATAATCAAATTATTTTAACTAATATGAGTGGAGTTCATTCTAATATTATTGCTGAACATAGCTTAGGTTTTATGATAAATTTTAGTAGGAGATTTTGTGAGTTTAATGAGTTAAAAAAAGAAAAGACTTGGGATGAATTAAAGGTTGGGCAATTAGAAAATAGAACAGTAACTGTAGTTGGTTTTGGTAGTATAGGTAGAGAGATAGGAAAAAGAGCTAAGGCTTTTCATATGAATGTTATTGGAGTAAATAGAGATGGTAGTGGAGATTATAATTTTGCTGATGAAATTTACAGTCAGGATAATTTATTAAAAGCTTTAAAAAAGGCAGATTATGTTGTAGCCATTATGCCTTTAACCGAAGAAACAAAGGGAATGTTTGGAAAAGAGGAATTTTCTGTAATGAAAAAAAGTGCCTATTTTATAAATATGGCCAGAGGTGAAGTTGTAGATGAAGAAGTTATGATTGAGGCTCTAAAAAATGAGGAAATAGCTGGAGCAGGATTAGATGTATTTTATAAAGAGCCACTTCCAGAAGATTCAGAGCTTTATGAGTTGGATAATGTGTTAATGACTCCTCATGTAGGCGGAGTTTTTCCTGAATATAATAAAAAGGCAATAAAGATAGCTAGGGAAAACTTGGAGAAATTTTTTATAGGGAGTAAAGAAAAAATGATTAACAAAGTGGATTATGATTTAGGTTATTAATTATTTTATTAAATATTTTTTAAAATAATAAGAGGTGATAAAATGAGAGCATTATTAGTGGTTGATGTCCAGAATGACTTTTGCCCAGGTGGAGCTTTAGCTGTACCTGATGGGGACCGTGTTGTACCTGTTATTAATGAGTTGATGGATAAGTTTGAACTTGTACTTGCTTCAAAAGATTGGCATCCAGAAGATAGTGTGCATTTTGAAAAATGGCCTGAGCATTGTAAAAAAGAGACTAAAGGTGCTGAATTTCATCCTGAACTCAAGGTAGATAAGATAGATAGAGTTTTTCTAAAAGGTACAAAAGATAAAGATGACGGTTATTCTGCCTTTGAAGCTACTAATCTTGATTTAACTAATTATCTAAAAAAAGAAGAAGTTACAGAATTGTATATTACTGGTTTAGCAACAGAGTATTGTGTTAAAGAAAGTGCTTTATCTGCTGTTGAAAAAGGTTTTGAAGTTTATGTAATAGAAGAAGCAGTTGCCGGGATTGATGAAGATGATGTTGCTGCTGCTTTGGGAGAGATGAAAGAGGCAGGGATTGATATTATTTCAGTAAGTGAGATAAATAAGATGAATATTTAAAAGATTAGAAAAAAGCCGCTTGAGAGGGCGGCTTTAGTGTTTATGATAAGAAAAATTGTTGATAGGTGGAAATCCCACCTAAGATGATAAAAACAACTCCAATAGCTTTTGATAACTTCTTTTCTGAGATTTCATTAGCATAGTGAGCGGCAAGATAGGCACCTATAAAAGCACCTGAACTACTTATGGCCAGTTCCCAATAAGGGATTGACTGTTCAAAGAAAAAATGTCCTCCTGCTCCTGATAGAGCAGTAAAAGTCATAATTAAAACTGAAGTTCCAATAGCCATATGCAACTTGTATTCCAAAACAAAGGTGAGGATAACTAAGATCATTATTCCTCCACCTGCTCCTAAAAATCCTGAAAAGAGACCAATATAGGTTCCAGCTAAAATTGAAGATAAAACTTTATGATCTCTAAAAAAGCTTAAATTGAATTTCTCCTTAAAATTTTCTATCTGTTCATTGAGTGTATTTTTAGTAAAGGAAACTCCCATAAAGATAATCATTAAACCTGAGAGTCCACCTAAGGCATTAGGATTAACCCCTTCTGAAAAATAGCTACCAATAAGAGCAGCAGTCACAGTTGTAAAGGCTATACCTAATCCATTTTTTAAATCAATATTCCCATGTTTTTTATAAGTTATTGCCGAAACAGAAGAAGCAATAACATCTGTTGCAAGACTAATTCCAATTGCCGTATAAGGGCTGTATCCTAAAAATGTGATTAAAATTGGGGTGACAATAACTACAGCAGAAGCTCCAACAAGTCCAGTGATTATGCCAGCACCCCAGCCAGCAAGTAATATAATTAAAAACTCCATGTATTTCTCCTTTCAAAATTAAATCATAGTTCTTTTATTAGAATAAAGGGTTTTAGTAAAAAATGCAAATTATAGAGCTAATTTTTCTTTATAACTTTCATAAAGTGTGCTAAAATAACTTTAGATAGTTAATATTAAGGTGGTGATTGAGATCAAAAATATAAAATTTGAGAAATTGCTGATCTGGATAGTCCGCATTTTGCTGATAGGTGGTATTATAGCTAATATAATAACTTTACACTGGTTAAGCTTGTTTACCTCAAGTTTGGCTTTGATTTCTACCTATTTACCACGAATGTTATCAAAGAGAAATATCATTAATATTCCTATAGATATTCAGGTTATTATTACAATTTTTGTATTTGCTACCCTTTATTTAGGTGAAATGCATAATTATTATTATCGTTTCTGGTGGTGGGACACCATGTTACATACTTTTTCTGGTGTTATATTAGGTTTTGTTGGCTTTATTTTAATTTATATTTTAAATCGTGAAGAGGATATAGATGTTATTTTAAGTCCACTTTTTATAGCAATTTTCACTTTTACCTTTGCTGTTTCAGTTGGAGTCTTCTGGGAAATTTTTGAATATTCCATGGATACTTTATTTGGATTTAATATGCAAAAAAGTGGTTTAGTAGATACGATGTGGGATTTAATTGCTGATTGTATAGGTGGAGGTATAGCTTCCTTTTATGGATTTATGTATTTGAAAAATGGGATGAAGTCATATTTTGAAAAGACAGTTAATTTATTTATAGATGAAAATGAACAATTTTTTGAGTAATTTTTTGATTAAATTGTTCATAAAAAAATTTTATCAATTGGGGTTGAAGGTTTAGAAAAAATATTTTGTTGCAAAATTATTTTATGTTATAATTATATTGAGATAAAAGAAATATAATAAAATTAGGAGGTTATTTTATGCCTAGAAAATTAGAAATTGAGTATCCTGATTCCTTACCAGATTTACTGCATGAAAGTAATGAAAAATTTGAAAAGGAAGCAAAAATGGCTATGGCAGTAAAACTTTTTGAATTAAAAAGAATTTCATCTGGTATGGCAGCAGAATTAGTAGGGGTCGATCGAGCATCTTTTCTTCTGAATCTTTACAAATATGGTGTTGAAATGATAAATATGGAGCCAGAAGAATTATCTTCTGATGTTGAAAATGCCTAAAAAATTGGTTATTAATACTGGGCCTATTATTTCGTTGATAGTTGGTTTAGATGATTTAATGATATTAGAAAAATATTATGATGAAGTATTAGTACCTAAAAAGGTAAGTGAAGAAGTGTTGG
>JBNJDL010000111.1:0-7413 GCA_051744825.1 Bacillota bacterium
CCAGAAGCTGCTGCCCTAATTTCTTTTCCTAAAGGTACAGCTAAGTCAATTCCTGAATGAAAGGCCCTTTCTTTTTTTATAGGATGAATTCTATAACCATAACCAGAAGAAATTCTTCCCATTACAGGCCAAATAAAAGCACCTTTTGCTAATTTAAATGAACCTTCATTATGATTATCCATATGAGGAATAGTAAGCTCTTCTCCAATTCTAATATTACTATTTTTTAAATTATTAGCTAGTTTTATAGTTTCAATATCAGTACCATATCTTTTAGCTATAAGTGATAAAGAATCTCCTGCTTCAACTTCATGGATTATATTATTTTTTAAATTATCAGTTTTTCCCCCACCTTTTCCTGTTTTGGGAATATAAATTTTATCTCCTGGTCTAATAATATATGAAGATAAATTATTTCTTTTCTTAATATCCTCTATAGAAATATCATATTCTTTTGCTAAATCATATAAAGTATCACCTTTTTTAACTTCATATTCTATTTCAGAAGTAACTTCTTTTAAAGTTTCATAAGTTTTGTTACCAATTACTCCATCTACGTCTAATCCATTATTTGATTGAAAAGATTTAATAGTACTTTCAGTTCTTGCTCCAAAAACTCCATCAGCAGTTATATCATAACCTAAATTATTGAGCATCTGCTGTACTTCTTTTACTTTTTCTCCTCGATCATTATTTTCTAAATTTAGAGCAAAAGAATTAAATGTAAAGCTAAATATAATAAATATAGATATAAGTGCTATTAAAAATGATTTTTTCTTCATATAAGTCATCCTCTCAGAAATTTTCTACTTACTATTATATATATTCTTTATTAAAATAAAAAATCCTTGTAAAGAATTGAAATTATATATAGAAATTTTTGCTAAATTAAATTAAAAAAGGAAGTTTCAAGCCTGATATTATATATATTAACCAGGCTTGATTTAAATATGCAATATAAAATACTAAATTTTAGTATTAGCTATATTTTTAATTAATTCAATAGAATTTTTTAGATCTTCTAAGTCTATCATTTCACCAGGACTATGAATATATCTTGTAGGGATAGATATAGTTCCAGAAGGTATTCCACCTTTTGTTAAATGAATACTTCCAGCATCTGTTCCACCAGCTTCTAAAACCTCTAATTGATAGTTAATAGAATTTTTTTCACAAATATTTATTAAATAATCTTTAACCATTGGATGTGTAATACTTAGACTGTCTTTTATTTTTATTGCAGTACCTTCTCCTAAAGCTACATCCATTGTATGTGATTCTGGAGTATCTCCAGTAGCAGTAACATCAACTGCTATACCAACATCAGGTTCGATTTTATAAGCAGCAGTTTTTGCTCCTCTAGTGCCAACTTCTTCTTGAGCGGAAAAAACAAAATATAAATCATGAAAGTTAGTATCTATAGCCTTAAGTGCTTCAATCAAGGCTACACATCCAATTCTATCATCTAAATAGTTTGAAATAATTCTATTATTATTTTCAGAATAATTAGGGGCAAAAATTCCCATATCACCTATTTTTACTATTTTTTCAGCTTCTTCTCTATTAGTAGCTCCAATATCAATATATAATTTACTCATATTTAAATCTGATATTTTATCTAATTTTTCAACTCCTATTTTTCCTTTAGTCCCATCTTTAAAAATTATATTATTACCTACTAAGTAATTTGGATTAATCCCACCTACATTAGTAAATCTTAAAAATCCATTTTTATCAATATGAGTAATCATTAAAGCAATTTGATCCATATGTGCAGCAAACATTATCTTTTTTCCTTCATCTTTACCTTTTTTTATAGTAATTAAATTTCCTAGATTATCTTCATATATTTCATCGACATAATCCTTTACTTTCTCCTTAATATAATCTCTTATAATTTTTTCATCACCAGATGGACCATAAATTGAAGTAATATCTTTGATTAAATTTTTCAATTACAACTCCTCCTTAGTTAGATTTAACAAATATTTTTTTAATAAATTTCTATAATTTTCATAGTCTTTAAGGCTTATTAAAGAAACAGGTGTATTCATATAACGACAAGGAATTGATATTACAGCAGTAGGTATTCCTTCTTTAGTTAAATTTATTTCACCTGCATCAGAACTCCCAGTACTTGAACCTTTAATTTGATAAGGAATATTTGCATCATTTGCAGTGTTAATTAAATTATTTAAAATATTTTTATCACTAATAACTGAATTATCAATAACAGTGAAAGCGGGTCCGTTATCTATTGAAACAGAATAATCATATTTTTCACTTTCAGAAACATCAGAAGCTGATGTACAATCTAAAACTATTGCTAAATCAGGATCAATATTATGAGCTGCACGTGCTGCTCCTCTTAATCCCACTTCTTTTTGAACTGAAAAAACTGTATATAATGTAAAATCAAAATTATTTTTTAAAATTTCTATTAAAGCAGTACATCCAATTCTACCATTAAAAGCTTTACCTTTAGCATGATTAATCCCTAATTGTTGATAACTAGTATTAAAAATAGCATAATCTCCTAAATCAATTAACTTTTTTGCCTCTTCTTTACTAGTAGCTCCAATATCTATATATAAGTTACTCCAGGGAATTGCTTTTTTTCTTTCAGAACTTTTCTGTAAATGAATAGCCTTAGAGCCTATTACTCCTTTTATTTTTTTATTACCTACTAGAACAGTTTTAGAAACTAGAACTCTTTTATCTATATTACCAACAGGACGGAATTTTAACAAACCATTATTTTCAATACCAGTTATCATCAATCCTATTTCATCCATATGTGCACTCAAAAGAACTTTTTTATTTGACTTATCCTTTCCCTTAACTGCAATTAAATTTCCCATAATATCTGTCCAGAATTCATCAACATTATCTTTTATATTATTTTTTATTATATCTCTAATTTCATTTTCATTACTTGAAACTCCTGATGCTTCAGATAATTTTTTTAATAACATCGTAATCCCTCCACAAATTCTGAATTAATACGAGCAACAAATTGAGCTAAAAGTTTAGCTCCAGCTTTTATATCATTTAAGCTAACAGTTTCTACAGAAGTATGCATATAACGTAGAGGAATAGAAATTAAAGCTGAAGCTACTCCACTTCTTGAAATTTGTATTCCCCAGGCATCTGTACCTGCTGGATGTGGCCAGGGCTCAATCTGATAAGATATACCAATATCATCAGCAATTTCTTTAATTTTTTTAAATATTTTTTGATGTACGTGGGGACCAAAAGCTATAGCTGGGCCTTCATCCATATCAACAACTAAATCACTTTCCACTCCAGGCATTTTTCCATGACATACATCGATAGCTATTCCTATATCAGGATTAATATTATATGTACTTGTAATTGCACCTCTAACTCCAACTTCTTCTTGAACAGTTGCAACAGCATGAACATTTACTTTATTTTTTATGTATTGTAATTCTTTTAATAACTCATATAACATAACAACACCTGCTCTATCATCTAATGATTTACCACTTACAAAATTATTTTTTAAAGACATAAAATTTCGATCAATAGTTATCATATCTCCAATATTAACTATTTTAGTTAATTTTTCTTTATTGAGACCAGTGTCAATAAATAGTTTATCTAAATCAGCTATTTCAGAATTGTTAGAATTATTAAGATGTGATCTTTTAGCAGCAATTATTCCTTTTACTTTTTCTTTACCATGAATAACTACTTCCTGAGTTAACAAAGTTCTAGGATCTATACCTCCAATATTAGTAAATTTCAAAAAACCTTTTTCATCAATATTTTTTACCATCAAACCTACTTCATCCATATGAGCGGCTAACATTAGATTACTAGCATCTTTTTTGTTTTCTTCTGCCCACTTTACAGCAAAAACATTACCTAATTTATCTCTAAAAATTTCATCACTATACTGACTAAATTTTTCAACAATTAAATCTGCAAGATTATTTTCGAATCCAGAAATTCCATTTGTATTTGACAATAGTTTTAAAAGTTTCTTGTTTTCCAATGTAAAAACCTCCAATGATAGTATTTAAATTTCATTATATAGTTGAAGTTCTGAAAATTCATTTTGTCTTAAAGCTTCATACAAAATCACCGCTACTGAATTTGCTAAATTTAAAGATCGGGCCTCATTTACCATAGGAATTCTAATAGTATTATTAACATTTTCTTTTAATAAATTTTCTGGCAATCCAGCTGTTTCTTTTCCAAAAACTAAAAAATCATCTTTATTATAGCTAACTTCATGATAAGAATTTGGAGCTTTCTTAGAAGCAAAATAAAAATTTTTATTAGTATTTTTTACAAATAATTCATTTATTGATTCATAATAAAAAATATCTAACATGTGCCAATAATCAAGACCAGCTCTTTTTAAATATTTATCATCTGTAGAAAATCCTAATGGTCGAACTAAATGAAGTGAACTATTAGTGACAGCACAAGTGCGAGCTATATTTCCTGTATTTTGTGGTATTTCTGGTTCTACTAGAACAATATTAATTTATAATCACCTCTTTTTCATTAATTTTTAATTGTAAACCATCATATGCTAATTTTACATTAGAAGGCAAATTATTATTAACTTCATTATGTTCCATTTCATGAGAAATATGAGTAAAAAATGCTTTTTTGGGATTTATTTCTTTTACAATTGCAAGAGCTTCTTTTAAATTCATATGTGTTGGATGTTTTTTAAAACGCAAAGCATCTAATATAAGTAAATCTACATTTTTAATTTTTTCCTTAGTTTCTTCAGGAATAAAACTACAATCAGTAATATAGGCGATATTTTTGATTTTATAACCAAATACATCTAATTTACCATGTTTAACTTTAAGCGGTGTAATTTTTAAATCTTCAAAAATAAAATCTTCATTTATACTATTTAAAGTTACCTGGGGTACTCCTCCACCTATTTGATAAGGACTAAAAATATAATCAAAGGCAGTTTTTATATTATTTATGGTCTTCTTATTTCCATAACAAGGGACAGTTTTATTATTTAACCAATTAATAACCCTTATATCATCAAAACCCATAATATGGTCAGCATGTGAATGAGTAAAAAGAACTAAATCTACATTATCAATATTATTATTTAACATTTGTAATCTAAGTTCAGGTGTAGTATCTATAAGAATATCTAAATTATTAGCTTTTAAAAATATTGAAGATCTCATCCTTTTATTTTTTGGATTACTGGAAGTACAAGTTTTACAGGAGCATCCAACAACAGGTACTCCATGAGAGGTACCAGTACCTAAAAATTTTATAAGCAAATTAGCCCTCCTTATATAAAAAAATTTTGTAAATATTATTACTAATTAGGATTTTATAGCAGTATTCTATTTTTGTCAAATATATCATAAGTATTGCAATAATTTAAAATAAAAAAAGCCTCCTAAAATGGAGGCTTACTCTCAAAATTTAATTATATATTTTCTACTGAAGGTAATAATCCTTTTTCTCTTAAAAATGAAGCTATGTTTTTATAAACTAATATTGTTATACCTGAATTTATAGAAGCTTTTATAAGATTAAAAGGAATTATTCCACTCCACAATAATGGATAAATTTGTTGTCTGCTTAATCCCATATAAATTGGAGTTATAAATAAGTTAGCAGGTATCATTATAAAGGTCATAGCTAAAGTACCAGCACTTAATCCTAAAATAGCACCTTTTTTAGTGTGATATTTTTTATAAATAAATCCAGCAGTTGTCACTAAAGCACCAGTAGCCATAAAGTGCATAATTGCGCCATAAGGACCACCTAAACCGGTAAATAGTGCCATCAAAATTGAACCAATGAAAGTGGCAATTAAAGCAGGTAGAGGTCCATATAAAAAACTAATAACTAATAAGGGGATATCTCCTGGATCATATAATAAAAAAGGCAATGATGGTATAATAGGAAATTTAATTAGTACCATCAAAATAAATGACAAAGCTATTAAAACACCAATGTTAGTAATTTTTTTAATATTCATATTTACACCTCTTATTTTATTTTCAGGGCAATATATAAAGTAAAAAACCCTGCACAATTACAGGGCTAATTTCATTAATCAGATTTCTTCTTTATTCCGGACTTTACCGTCGGTACTGGAATTACACCAGTTCAGCTATTCGCTCGTGGACTATACCACCGGTCAGGAGTTTCACCCTGCCCTGAAGAAATATTTAATTCTAAAAACATTATAACACAAATGTTTATTTATTCAAGTTATATTCTGAAATTTTTATATCATTATAGAAATATTTTATAATTTCTTTATAATTATAATTATCTTTAGCCATGTTAGCTGCAGCTGTTTGATCCATCCCAACATTATGGCCCCAACCAGAACCATAAATAATTAATTTTTCAATTGATTTATCTTTATTATATATTCTATCAATTATAAATCTATTACTTCTTAAACCTGTTAAAGCACTTCTTATATAATCTTTATTAATTATTTTATTTTTTATTTCATTAGTATTTTTATCAATTCCTGTAAGTTTTAAACTTTTGACACTTCCCCCCTTAGTTCTTTCCAAAATTTTAATTTCTTTTAATTCAGAAAAGTTATATTTAGCATTAAAGTAATCCTTATTAATTTCTTTAACCCATCGATAGCTGTTGTCAGATGCAAAATCACCTTTTGAATAAGAAGGAGGAGAAGTTTTAAGCCATCTATTAAAATCATAACTTTCAAGAGGAAATTTAAAATCATTATCTATCATAGTTGATCTTCCATTTAAATATTCATTTTCATTTCCCCAAACATCATTACTACTTTCAGTATAACCACCACTATTACTACTAAAAACAGCATCAATGATTCTAGAATTAAAATATGCAACTTCTTTAGCAGTTTCATTAACAGCTTCATAAGTTCTTTGATGTTCACTTTTAACACCATTATAAGCTGCACAGTGTACACTATCACATAAATTATATCCTTTATCAAGATGTCTATCAAAGTGTCTTAAAGCATAACTTCGTGCAGCTATACTTTGTGCTTTTAAAGCTTCCAGAGGCCATAAAGCAGGCATTTCAGCCGGTACAACTGAGTATAAATATTCAGCCATATTGACTATATTAACTAAATTAAAATTATTATCATTTACAGTATATAATTCAAAATCCCCTCTATATTGCCTATCTTCACTGCTAGCCCAAAAATACCCATCACCATAATTAACATCATATATTAAAAATAAAGAGTTTTTATTTGTGCTTTTAATTGACAAATTACTTTCAGAGGTTAATGAAGATATTAATTTATCTTCTTTATAAATATGATAATTCTTATTATTTCTTTCAATTTTATATTCTACATTATTTTTTCCATCAATATTTTTATTATCAATAATTATCTTAAAATCGTTATTTGATTGAAAATATATT
>JBNJDL010000112.1:0-7324 GCA_051744825.1 Bacillota bacterium
TAGTAATATCATTGGGTGAATCTAAATCTAATCCTAATTTATTATATAGTTCTATTCCTTTATTATTTAAAACCGGAAAAACTTTTGGTTTAAGGCAATGTAACACTTGAGATATAGAAGCTGTTCCTAAACCATATATATCCTCTTTCAAATTTTTCTCCGCAATTGTAATACAATCATCTTCACTTTCAGTTTCATTAATTTTTACACACATATTAATAAATCTCTTAATTTCATCTCCAGTTGGTTTATTACCACCTCTATTAAAAGTATAAAAACCAGTACCAAACATACCAATATTATAATTACCTCTCTTAGAATTTTCATGATGTTTATATTTGTTATTATTACTTTTATCTTTTATTTTATCTAAAATAGAAATTAACTCTTTTTTGTTTTCATTGCTCAAATTACTATCTTTTATTTTATCTCTTTTATGATCAAAACTTGATTTCCATGTACCTATAGTCATTAAATATAACATATCTAAATCTTTATAATCCAATTTATTTGGATCAGTTTGTCCCAGTAATTCTACTGTTTTTCTCACCAGTTCATAACTACCATCATATTCATCAGGTTCTATATCATCCTTTTCTTTTAATTCATTAATAACTTCTTCTTTATTCAAAATAATCACCCCTTTTTTATTATCTAAAATAACATTTATAAATATCATCCTTTTTATGTTCAACTATCGTAATTTTATCACAGCCTCTAATAAATTCTAATAAAGTAGATTCAGAGGTATCATAAGATTTAGGTGATAAATATTTTAATAAATCTCTAAACTCATTAAAATCTTTTATTTCTTCATAAACAAATTCTATATTATTGTCTTTTTCAATCATTGATTCTACTTCATATTTAATTAAATCCATTTTTTTATGGCCAAAATTATCAATAACTTTTGACAAATTAACATCAGAGCCTATACAACTATTACAAACCCAACCAAAAACATATTTTTCTAAAATTTCTGAAAGTATTTCTTTTGTAAATCCATTTGGTTTATTATTTGCATTCATAATATCTCCTCTTTTTTAAGAAAATGTCGAATTTTGATGGTAAAAAATTCTTTTTCTTAATTCGTTATTCTAGAAAATTCATGAAATTCCTTTATAAAAGTAAAGCCCTTCTGCTATTTATCATAACAGAAGGGGGTGACAACGTGTTGTCATTGAATATTATATATTTCTTTTTCTATTTCTTTAAATATCTTCTTCATAAAATTTTAAAAACACTTCTACCAATTCAGGATCAAACTGACTACCAGCCCTTCTTTTTATTTCCTCAATAGCTTCTTGATGAGAATTGAGTTTATTAGATGAGCAATTATTCGTCATAATGTCATAGTAATCCACAATCGCTATTATCCTGGATAAAAGAGGAATTTCTTTTCCTTTTAGTTCATCAGGATAACCACTACCATCCCACCATTCATGATGGTGAAGAATTTCATTTGCTACATGAGAAAACTCTTCTGTAGCAGAGGCAATACGATATCCCAATTCAGGGTGTCTTTTCTTAATCTTTAATTCCTTTGCGGTTAAATCATCTGACTTTGCCAGTATTTCTTTTGATATGTTTGCCTTTCCTATGTCATGAATAGTAACCAAAAGACTTAGCTTATCCAGTTTATTAGTAGAAAGACCAATTTCTTCTCCTATTCTTTTAGCCATCTTTTTTAACCTTTCGGTATTTTTTTTCGTTTTATATGATTTAGCCCTCAAGATATTGAGTATTGATTTTAACATATTTCCTTCGATATTTCGACTTTCCAACAACTTATTTTTATACATCCGTTCATCAGCTTTATTAATAATTTCGTGAATATCTTTCTCCATCTTTTCTTTTTCTGCACATCCTAAAGCAATAGAAATAGGAATTTCAAATTCTTTCGTTTTAGAACATTTTTTTCGTATTCTATCACATATATCTCGTGCTTCCTTCTTTTTCGTTTGAGGTAGAAAAACTAAAAATTCATCACCACCCCAACGGGTAATAATATCTTCTTCTCGAAAAATATTTTGAAAAATTAAAGCTATTTTTTTAAGAAGCTCATCTCCCTTTTCATGACCAAAAGTATCATTAATCAATTTTAATCCGTTCACATCAGCTATAATAATACTTATAGGCAGCTGTCTTTCTACATTCAATCTTTTTCTTTCTTCTTCAAAATATACTCGATTAAAAAGACCGGTTAATTCATCATGAAAAGTGTGATAAATCAGATCTTTTTCTGTCCTGACTCTATTAATAGCACTTGCGACAATGCTTGCAATCAACTGCATAGTCTGAATATCATTATCATTCCATTCTTTTTCTTTCCTAATACAATCAATTCCCAAAAACCCTATAACTTGATTTTCAACAATCATGGGAACCCAGAG
The DNA here is from genome assembly GCA_051744825.1 of Bacillota bacterium. Lineage (GTDB taxonomy): Bacteria > Bacillota > Halanaerobiia > Halanaerobiales > DATFIM01 > DATFIM01. The sequence goes on from JBNJDL010000112.1 coordinate 2,394, forward strand.
TAAAGACTTTATGGATTGTCTTATAAATTCTCTTCTGTCATTACTAGCTTTTAAAGGAATATCTTTAACATTTGTAATTAAAACTGGGTTTTGATTAAGAACTTGTCCATACATCCAGGTAGAAATTTTAATAGATTTTTTAGGATTATTATCATTTTGAGATGCTACATTTCTGCGCCAGATATTTTTACAAAACATAATATCATCTTCACCAGATTCAAATATATAGCTTCTATCTGCCTCCATATGTTTACCTATTTTAGACAAAGTAGCATCTATAGTATTATCCATTTGATTTAAAGGTTTGTTCAGAAAATCTGAAGATATTTCTACAGCTAAACGTTGTCTATTTTCTTTTTGTTTTATATTTTTTTGTATTTTTTTGCGTTCATTGATGTTGATCAACATTATGTGGCATATATTGTTACCATTTTCATTCTGCACAATACTGGCATGAACCCATACCCAAAAAGGATTTTCATTTGGTCCCAGCATTCGTAATTCACTTTCTTGAGACTGTTCAGTTTCAAAAAGCTTTTTTCGAAAAAAATAGTAAATATCTTGATCTTCAGGAAGTATGAACCGAGAAATAGGCTTTTTGATAAGCTCATTTTGACTCCTACCTAAAAGACTAGCAGCAGCTTGATTAGCTTTCAAAATTAAATTTTTCTGGGAAAGAGTACAATAACCTACAGGAGCCAAATCATATAAGTCATAATAGTATGAGCGTGCAGTTTCTAATTCTGACTGTGTCTTGCGAAGTTCCTCATTTTGTATCTCAAGTTCTATCTGATGAACTTTAAGTTCATGTAAGATCTCTTTTAGTTTTTTTGTTGACATAGACTCTAAATCTTTTGATTTACCACCCTCTTTTTGTTCCAGAATCTTTAAAGCTTTTTTACGCAGTTCATCAGCATTACTTCGATGATTGTCATAATTTTTCATTTTCCATCCACCTCTCCTGTTTCCTTTTCTGATATTTCTTTATTTCTTTTATCAGCCCCGTTATGGATGGTTTTACTAATAATCTCCATTGAAAGTAAAATCAACTCTGATGATTCTAACTTAGTTAAAATACGACGGGCATTAATCCTTATAGTACACGATCCTATGTTTTCAAATTCATGTGTAAGTTGATAATCATGAATAAAATCAGTCTTTTCCAAAAGCTTATTTAATAGTTCGTGTAACTGAGGAATATCCCACAGTTTATTATCTATTTCAAAAAAAAGTTGCCCATGGTGATCATCAGCTGTCACCTGAAATATATCATAAAAGTAACTATTAGCCATGACTATTCGAAAGTTATTATCCAACACTAACAACGGTTCCCTAACTACTGCTGCAATTTGTTCAACAAGCAGATTAGCCACATCAGAAAGCTCATTTTGTATTTTTTTTCGTTTACTGATATCTCTAAAGGTAATTACTGCTCCCTTAATCACATTTTTTTCAGTGCGATAGGGTTGAATTTGCATCATATACCATTTCCCATTATGAGTCTGTACCTCTATTTCCTTCGGAACCAAAGTATCCAAAACCTCCTGTGTATCCTCCGGTAATCTTTCGTAATTTTTCAAATTGGATACAATATGACCTACTGGTCTTCCAATATCACTTTCAATCAAGTTAATAAATTTCGTGGCTGTAGGAGTAAATCGCATGATTTGCAGATCAAGATCAACGAATACTGTACCTATACCTGTACCTGAAAGCAAATTATTCATGTCAGAGTTAGCTTGAGTTAATTCAGCCACCTTACTTTCCAGTTCGGCGTTGACTGTTTTTAATTCTTCATTTAATGACTGTAGTTCCTCTTTGGAAGTTTCTAGCTCCTCATTAGTAGATTGTAATTCTTCATTAACTGACTGAAGTTCTTCATTAGAAGATTTAAGTTCTTCATTTGCTGTCTGAAGTTCTTCAACAGTATTCTGTAGTGTTTCTTCCTTGTCCCTTAATTTCTGACGAAGATCAGCAATTATTTTTTTGCTCTCTGGCTCGTAACTCTCTTCTTCTTTTTCAAAAGCCTGAACAGTATTCTCATTGGAAGATTTTTTCTTAGAAGAAATTTGTTCCATAACAATCAAATATAAAATTTCATCAAATTTAGAGCTATTTTCATTTTTTACCGGACACACAGTTAAATTAGCTTTTGTTATAACCTCGTTATTTTTAATACACAAATTGGGATAGAATACTCTTTTATGTTCTGTTACTGCTTCATGTAAAGCTGAAGTAAGCTCTGTCTGCAAACCTTCACGAGCCATATTGAGTATATTGTTAACACCACCGATGCCTGGAAATAATTCGAGATATAAACCAGTATGACCGTGAATATAGAGTATCTGCCCATAACTGTTAACAAGCACTGCAGCTGGACTAAATTGTTTTAATATCCTTTTTTCGGTTAACTCGCGTAATTTTATTTCCATAGTCTTTTCTGTAGTTGCAGCCAGTGGTGGATGCTCTACATCTTTGGTTGTCAGGGGAGGTAAAAAATCATATAAATTCCCAAAATTCTTACTTTGTATATCTCCTTTAAGTTGATAGAGTTTCAGTTTTTTATCTACTGCAGAAAAATAAATATTTGCCTCACCTAATGTTTCAGAAGTTCCCAAAAAAAGATATCCTCCTGGATTCAGAGAATAACTAAAAAGTGAAATGATTTTCTTCTGTAAATCCTTTTTCAAATAGATTAAAAGATTGCGACAACTTATAAGATCAAGCCTGGAAAAAGGTGGATCTTCAATAATATTTTGTTCAGAAAAAATTACCATTTCGCGAATTCTTTCCTTAATACGATAGGTTTTTCCTTGGTCTTCAGTTTCAAAAAATTCTGACAATCTTTCTGTTGACATATCATTAGCAATACTAGCTGAAAACAAACCGCGACGCGCTACAACAATAGCATTGCTATCAATATCAGTAGCAAAAATTTGCACTCTTAAATTTTTATTAAGTTTCTCCTGCAACTCTGCAATCAAAATAGCAATAGAATAAGCCTCTTCACCGGTAGAACATGCTGGTACCCAGATTCTAAGTATACCTGATTCACTTTTTTCAGCGAAAAGACTTGGGAAAATTTCTTTTTCAAGAACCCTAAAAGCCTCTGTGTCCCGAAAAAAACTGGTCACACCTATCAGTAAATCACGAAAAAGACTTTCTACTTCTTCTGAAGTTTGTTGTATATACTTAAGATATTTATCCAATGTTTTAATCTGCTGGACAGACATACGATGTTGAACACGTCGCTTAACTGTACTAGACTTGTACTTAGAAAAATCATGCCCAGTCTGATTACGCAGTATAATAAAAATCTTTTTCATCATTTCCTCTTCTTTTATTGGCTTATGAGCAGACTGATCAAATTCATCAAAAGCATGGGATACATAGGCAATGAGCTGTTTTGGCATTTCAGTGGGGGACAGTTCATAGTCAACTAAACCTGTAGCAATAGCGCTGTTGGGCATACCTCTGTACTTGGCAGACTCAGGTTTCTGAACCATAGCCATACCACCCTCTCCTTTGATGGCCCGGAGACCTAAAGTACCATCACTACCAGTTCCCGAAAGTATAACACAGATTGCTCGGTCTGACTGTCCCCTGGCAAGAGAACGGAAGAAAAGATCTATAGGCATGCGATGCCCATGGGGAGCTGATGGCTCCTTCAATTGGAGGACTCCATCAAGAAAAGTCATGTCATAGTTAGGTGGAATAATGTAAACAGTGTTACATTCAACTTTCATCCCATCTTCAACCTCTAAAACCTTCATACTTGTATTGCTGCGAATAATATCAGAAAGGGAACTTTCATGGTCAGGAGCCAGATGCTGTACTAAAACAAAGGCCATTCCTGCTTCAGTGTTAGTAGGCATACCGGAAAAAAAGGCTTTAAAAGCTTCAAGGCCTCCAGCCGAAGCACCGAGACCAACTATAGGAAAGTTAGTACAAATATCTTTATCTGATTTTTTCCTATTCTTATTTATCTTCTTTTCTGTATTTTCCTGTTCACTTACAGACTTAATATTGTTTTTAGATTTATCTTTTTTCTTTTGTGTCATAATATCCCCACTTTTTATGAAAAATTAAGTTTATATAATTATTAATAGTTAGTTTTATATACATATTTATTCCAATTATACCATAAAAAAATAAGTTAAGAAAACTAAATTCCGCACTGTTTATGTTAAGTAATTGTGGGAAAAGCTCAGTATAAATTCATCCATTGATTCACTTTCTTGCAGTTCAACCAACAGTTTATCCACTGCTGTAAAGCAGAAATCAATAAGCTTACTCTCTCAACTTTGGTTTTAATCAAAATTTTTCACTTTAACAACCACCTTAACTTAATTCTTTTTCATACTAACAAATTTCTTCACCAGTTTAGGGTCAAACTGGCTGCCTGAACATCTTATTAACTCTTTTATTGCTTCCTTCTGGCTTATGGGTTCTTTATAGGGGCGACCATTAACCATTACATCATAAGCATCGACAATACTTACAATGCGAGCTAACAAAGGTATTTTTTCTCCCTCTAAACCCTGGGGATATCCCTCCCCATCCCATCGTTCATGATGGGCAAGAATACTTTCAGCTACAGGGGAAAATTCTTCAATAGCATGGGCAATGGCAAATCCTTTTTCAGGATGTTTTTTAATTATCTTCCATTCTAATTCATTGAGCTCAGTAGTTTTTTTTAAAATTTTCTCATCAATATTTATTTTACCAATATCATGAAGTGAAGCAAGTAAAGATAAATGATTTAGTTTTTCCCTGCTTAATTCAATTTTTTCTCCCAGTTTAACACTTAAATTGTCCATTCTTTCAGCATGTTCTTTTGTTTCATAACTTTTAGCACCTAAAGTTTTCAACATATTTTGCAACAACTTATTTCTTGCACTTTTTCTTTTGGTCAACTTATCTATTAATAC
>JBNJDL010000113.1:0-7213 GCA_051744825.1 Bacillota bacterium
TCATCTTCTATCATATTTTCTAACTCTTCAGTAAAGTCATCACTATCAATATTGTCGTTATTTAATAATTCATTAATTTCCTCATTTGTATAACCTTGTTCTATAGCTTCTCTAAAAAATTCTGTCACTTCTTCATCATTATTATTTTTTAATAAATTATGTATTTTATCTTTATCTAAATTCTTTAAATCACTTAAAACTTGTAATTGTATAGAGTCACTACTTTTCAAATTTGAAATTTCTTCGCTTTTTAAAAAATTAACAGCTTCATCAATAGTGAGTACACCTTTATTAACCATTTCTAACAAATTATTTTGCAACTCAGATCTTTGTTCAGAATTAAGATTATCTAAATCACTTACTATTTTTGATAATTCAACTACATTAGAAGCTCCTACAAAATTAACAGTACTAAAGATAAAAAGAAAAATAACAAATACAGTTAGTATCTTTTTCACTATATTAATCCCTCCCTTTAAATTTGCCTACTTTGGTTTAAACACTTAATAAAGTTCTATCATTACTATAATTTTTTCCTTGTTTTAATTTAAATAGATTCAATAATTTATCAACTGTTAAATTATCTTTTTCTTTACCTTTGATATCTAATATTATATTTCCTTTATTCATCATAATCAACCTATTTCCCATTTTTATTGCATCTTTCATATCATGAGTGACCATTAAAGTTGTTATTTTGTTTTCTTCAATCAATTTTTCTGTAAGCTTTTTTATTTTAATAGCTGTATTAGGATCTAAAGCTGCTGTATGCTCATCTAACAATAAAAGCTTAGGTCTTGTCATTGTAGCCATAAGTAATGTAAGAGCCTGTCTTTGCCCGCCAGATAATAATTTAACCTTAGTTTTTAACCTATTTTCAAGTCCAAGATCAATTTCTTTTAACTTTTCTTTAATATAATCTCTCTTTTTCTGATTAAGGCCCCATTTTAATGACATGTTTTCAGCTTTATTAAAAGCAAGAGATAAATTTTCTTCAATTGTCATTTCAGGAGAAGTGCCTAACAGAGGGTCTTGAAAAACCCTACCTATATATTTAGCCCTTTTATATTCAGAAATATCATTAATAATTTCGTCATCTAAATAAATATTACCATCATTAATTTTATGAACACCAGCAATGCAATTTAAAAGAGTAGATTTACCTGCACCATTACTTCCAATAATTGATATAAAATCTCCATTATTAACTTCTAGATTCACATTGCTAAGAGCTATATTTTCATTTGAAGTGTTTTTATAAAAGATTTTAGTTAAATTTTTTAAATCAAGCACTTTTTCTCACCTCAATCATTTTTTTGAGTCTAGGAGTAGAAAGAAAAATAATAACTATAATTGCAGTTAATAGCTTCAAATCAGAAGCATTAAAGCCAATAGTAAGAGCAAGTGAAATACTCAATCTATATAAAATTGAGCCAATAATAACACTTAAGGTTAAAATAAAAATATTTTTTTGTTCTAAAATTACTTCTCCAATAATTACAGAAGCAAGACCAGCTATAATAGTTCCTATACCCATTCCTACATCTGCAAAACCTTGATATTGTGCAACAAGTGCTCCAGACAGTGATACAAAAGAGTTTGCAATAATTAAACCAATCATTTTCATAATATCAGTACTTACCCCCATACTTCTAATCATTTGGGGATTGTCCCCTGCAGCTCTAAGAGCAAAACCGAGTTGGGTTTTTAAAAATAAGTCAAGTATAATTTTTATTATAAATATAATAATAAATAATATTACTAAACTATTCCACGGACTAGCAATTCCCATATCTTCTACTAAAGAAAAAATCGTTTTTTCTCCGATTAAAGGTATATTTGGCCTCCCCATAACTCTTAAATTAATAGAATATAACATTGTCATAGTAAGAATACCAGATAGTAATGGAGCTATTTTAAATTTAGTATTTAAAATAGCAGTAGTTGCCCCAGCAAGTGCACCAGCTAAAATGGCAGGGATTAATGACAAAAAAGGATTATAACCTGCTATAATAAATTTTGCTGAGACAGCAGCCCCGAGGGGAAGGCTACCATCTACAGAAAGGTCAGCAAAATCAAGAATTCTAAAAGTAATGTATACTCCTAAAGCCATCACTGAAAAAGCAAGTCCTTGCTCAAGTGAAGTTATAAAAAAGCTAATTCCCATTTTTTCTCCCCCTCATTATTCAATAACTTCATCTGCATTTTTTAGCAGCTCTTCAGGAATTTTTAAATCTAATTTTTTAGACGCACTTTCATTTATTATAAGGTCTAGGTCTTCTGAAGTTTCAACTTCCATCTCAGCAGTATCTTCACCATTTAGAACTTTTATAGCCATATTACCTGTCTTCTTACCTAATTCATAATAATTAATTCCTTTAGTTGCTACCGCTCCCTCTTCTACCATTGCTCCTTCAGAAGCAAATACAGGTATGCCTTTCTCATCTGTAACCTTTAAAACTGAAGGTAGTGCTGAAGCAATTACATTATCAGTAGGAATATAAATAGCATCTACTTTATCAACAAGTGAAGAAGCAGCTAACTGAACTTCACTACTATTTGAAACAGTTCCTTCTTTTAATTCTATATCTAGTTCTTTAGCAACATCTTTTGCAATTTCTACCTGTACTTCAGAATTAACCTCACCAGAATTATATAAAACACCTACACTATTTACATCAGGCATAATTTTTGTTATTAGTTCAAATTGTTCTTCAACAGGATTAAGGTCTGATGTACCAGTTACATTACCCCCAGGCTTTTCCATACTATCAACTAAACCTGCAGATTCTGGATCAGTAACAGCCGTGATCATAACAGGTATATCATCAATTTCATTAGCAGCAGCTTGAGCAGTTGGAGTAGCTATAGCTAATACCATATCTACTTTTTCATTTTTAAATTTCTTTGCTATTGATTGAGCTGTTGAAAATTCGCCTTGAGCATTTTCTTTAATAAACTCAATATTTTCTTTTTCTATAAGTCCTTTTTCCTCAAAAGCAGCTATAAATCCTTCGCGAGCTGAATCTAAAGCTTTATGTTCTACTATTTGACTTATTCCAATTTTTAACTTTTCTTCAGCATTTGAATTCCCAGTTAATAAGACTAAAGCCATAAGTACAATTCCAATTACCACTAAAAAATTTTTTGCATGTTTTACCATATTACCACTTCTCCTCTTTTTGTTTTTTAGTAGGTAAAAAAATAAGGCCTCCCATAGGAGCCCTCTCGTTAGTAAAATCTGGTATTTTAAAATTAGACGCAGTTATAGTATATAAATTTTTAAAAATCTTATTACCAAATTACCAGATTACTATATTTCCCCTACCGTTTTACCATATTACTGTATCAAATTTAGTTTATTATATAACTTGATTTTTCTTTTGTCAACAGTATATTAAATAACTAAAGTATTCTAAATATTCTCAAGATATTGTTCTATGGCTTAATCCTACTGTAACTTCATTTAAATTAAGCATACCTACTCCAAAAAAGGCAGCTACAACAATATGTTCACCAGATCTAGCTATAGCTATTTTTCCACCAATATTAAGTCCATTTGCACTGCTCGAAATTTGAGTTATAGCATCATGAGCTGCTCCGGCAACTGCACCTTGATGTACATGGGTTTCTTCAATAAGACCTTCTCTTTTTGCTGCAATTACTGTATTTTCTATCATTTTTTTAATTGATTTATTAAATTCACCGCCAAAATCAATAGCTGCTGTTAAAATACCCTCTTTTTTAAAATCACTTTTTAATTTCCGTTCTTCTTCCCTATCTGAAATAGCCATTCTTAAAGCTGCTTTAGATATATTCACACTTTTTTTAGTCATAAATTTATTCTCCTTTTATCAGTTATATTTTATCAGATTTCAGGCATCTCTACAATTTATTTTATATCAATATAATAATATACTTGTTCGTTATCGTCAATGTGTTTTTTCATTATTTCCCACTTTTTCTATAAAACTTATTAACTTTTCATTTACCTCTTTATAATCTGTTGCCATTACCATATGATGACTATCTTTAATAATTTTCAATTTTGCATTTTCCAATTCTTCTTTTAATCTTTCTCCCTCTTCTAAGGAAACCCAACTATCATCTTCACCCCAGATTAACAGGACAGGTAATTTTATATTAGATATATTTCCCAAAGCAGGAGAAGAGCTTTTAACTAAATCAAGCCAGACATCAGTTGTTCCCTCAATTTGCATAGTTTTAAGATAGGCCTCAATAACCTTTTCTGAAATTTCTTCTCCATAAGCAGAATTTAATATATTTTCTATACGATCTCTTTTTATTACAAAAGTGTTTAAAATAAATTTAGTTATTGCTCTAAATGGCCAGTTTCCAATTATTTTTCCTCTAATTTGAGGTGGAGAATTATATACTGCTCCGCCAACATAGATAAGACCTTTAAATCTTTCTGGATTATCTAAAGCCATCTGTGATATAGGCTTTGCTCCCATAGAATGACCAGCTAAAAACCAGGGATTACTATCATTAAATTTCTCTTCATCTAAATAATCTATTAAGCTATTAAGCCATTTTGCTCTATTTTGACTACTATGAACTAAGCCTTTTTTTCTTTCAGTATAGCCAAAACCTGGCAAATCTACAGCTACTACCTGATATCCAATTTTACTGAGAAATTCAGAGTTATTTCTCCAACAATAAGTTGAACCACCCATTCCATGCACTAATAATATTTTAGCTTTTGCATTATCAGCATTTTTTTGAAAAACTCGATAATGAAATTTTATATCATCTATTATAATAAATTCACTATTAACATATGGCTTTTTATCTATTTCAGCTAGAGCTAAATTTGCTGAAAAAAGAATAAGGAAAAAGAATAAAATTATTATTAGCTGAGTATATATTTTAGAAGATTGAAAAAATTTTCTTTGAAAATTAATCATTTTTTAACCTCTTTCTAAATTTCTTCAACTATATATCCAGACTCAGGACTATCTGCACAAAATCTACATTCTACCTTTCCATTTCCTGAACATTGTTTGCATTCTTTATTAGTTACTATATCAATACCTGAACCACCACAATTAGGACAATCCATATAGCCTGTACCATTGCAATAAGGACACAGTTTTAGATTCTCATTAGTCATTTTTTAGCTTATTCTCCTTTTTAAAATAATTAAACTACTGCTATATAAACCATAAAAAAATGAAAAATGGCACCTAATAAAATAAAAATATGAAAAATTTCATGAAAGCCAAATCTATTTGTAAACTCAGGTTTTTTAAAAATATAAAATACAGCTCCAACTGTATAAGAAATACCTCCTGCTATCATTAAAAAAAGAGATTCTTTTGGCATAGCTTTTATAAATTTGTGTATTGGCAATATCCCCATCCATCCCATTGAAATATAAATAATTGTATATAGAATACGAGGTGCATTTATATAAAAAAACTTAAAAAAGATTCCTCCCAAAACAAGAGCCCATTGAATAGTCATAATACTCCACTTCCAGTAACCTTCAAGATAAATAAATGAAATTGGAGTATATGTTCCAGCTATCATTATAAAAATTGCTATATGATCTAATTTCCTCCAAATAGATTTTTCATCCTCATATTTTTTGTTTTTATGATAAAGTGAGCTTGCAGAAAATAAAATCACAGCAGATAAGCCGTAAACTAAAGATAATATTTTTAAAGATAAATTCTTAGCAGTATAAGTTAAAAAGAAAGTAACAAATATAAAAAAGATAACACCAATTAAATGTGAATAAAATGAAATTTCTTCTTCTTTTTTAATATTAAACACCTTCTTTATTCCTTTATTTTATTATATAATATCAGAAAAAAGCTTCATTAACAATCTTATTTAACTTCAAAATTTTAAAGTTGACAAATAAACTTATAAATAATATAATCTAATTGAAAATCATTTTCATTTAGAATTAAAGAAGATTTCAGGAGGTAATAAATTATGAATAACAAAAAAATCGTACTGAAAACCCTAAAAAAATTGATTTCTATTACTTTATTTATCATAATAGCTTTAAGTTTTTCATTTATAATTGAAGCAAAAGCAAATAATAATGATGTTGACAAAATTACAATAAGCGTCCCTGTCGGTCCTTCTTCAATTCCTGCTTTTTATATGCAAGAAAATAGTAATTATGATGTCAAAGCATCAATACATAAAAATAAAAATATAGCTATTAGTAGATTAATGGATGGTACCACAGATATGTCATTATTACCAACTAATGAAGCTGTAAAATTATATAATAAAGATATTGATATAAAAATAACAAATATTCATACCTGGGGGCTTTTTTATATAATTAGCTCTGATTCTAATCTTTCTTCATGGAAAGATTTAAAAGAAAAGGAAATATATGTACCTGAAAAAGGTGGCCCAATGGATATAGTATTTAGTTATTTAGCTGAAAGAAAAAATATTGACTTAAATAATGAATTCAATATAAAAAGAGGTAAACCAAACCAAATTTCTCAATTACTAATAAATAATATGACAGACATAGCAGTACTGAGGGAACCTTTTGTAAGTCAAGTGCTATTAAAAAATTCTGAAGCTCAAGTTATGATTGATTTACAAAAAGAATGGAAAAAAGAAATGTCTATGGAAATTCCCCAAGCTGCTCTTGTTGTTAGAAATGATTTTGCAAAAGAAAATCCACAGATTATAAAACAGTTTAATGAAGAATATAAAGAAGCTATTAATTGGATGAATAACAATAATTCCAAAGCAGCTGAAATCGCTTCCAAACATATGAATATTAAAAATGAAGTGACTAAGTCCTCAACACCTAGATTGAATTTACAATATGAAAAAGCTATAGATGTTCAAGAAGAAATAAATAATTATCTAGAATTATTAAAAAGTTATAATCCAAAAACATTTGGTGACAAAATTCCTAATGAAGAATTTTATTTCCAGTATTAAAAAGACGGGGCCAAAAATCCACTCCCTTATTTTGGCCCCTTATTAGTATAACTTATTTTGTTTCTTTATTTTTAAATGAAAAATCTTTCTCAAATGTTTGACGATCTTTATACTCCTCTTTTTTTCCCTTATTCCACTCAGAAACAGGTGACAGATAACCTACAACTCTTGAATAAACCTCACATTTTTGCTTTCCTTTTTCACTCATTTTATATCCTCCTTTCAGTTTGCATATTTCGACATAAATCGGTAGGTACCGGGTACC
>JBNJDL010000114.1:0-7203 GCA_051744825.1 Bacillota bacterium
AAACCTTTAAACTACCAATTGATGAACTAAAAAGGGTAATTAGTGAAGTTTAATTTTCAACTTCAAATGATGAAACTCAACCTGCTCTAACTGGATCACTTTTTTCAATTAAAGAAGATGAAATTATAATGGTTTCAACTAATACATATAGATTAGCATTTAGCAAAATGAAAAAAAATCTAGAATTAAAAAATAAAGATGAATTAAATATTATATTACCTTCAAAAACTTTAAAGGAACTTACAAGATTACTTGAAGGAGAAGAAGTAGAAATTTTTGTTGATTCTAATTATATTAAATTTATATTTGAAGATATTACTATTATATCCAGATTAATTGAAGGTAAATTTCCAAATTATAAACAAGTGATGCCAGATGAATTTAATACAAAATTATTTGTTGATAGAAAACTATTACAAAATGCAGTAAAAAGAGCTTCTTTAATTGCTAAAATGGATTCTAATGTACTTAATTTAAAAACTGAAAATGATAAATTAATTATTGATTCTGCAAATTCTGAGCAAGGACATGCACATGAAGAAATATCAATAGATAAAGATGGTCCAGATCAAAAAATAACTATAGATGCAGGTTATTTATTAGATGTATTAAAAGTTATAGATGAAGAGGAAATTTCTATTGAATTAATTGGCCCTTTAAATCCTTTAACTTTAAAGAAAGCTAATAAAGATAATTATGTTTACTTAATAATGCCAGTTCGTTCTGATTAAAAGTAATTAATAAAAAGGAGTTTATAATATGAGTGAAAAAATTAAGATAAAAAGTAAAACTATCCAACTTGATCAATTTTTAAAATGGGCTAACTTAGTTGCTACAGGAGGAGAAGCAAAATCTCTTATTCAGGAAGGAAAAGTAAAGGTTAATGAAGAAGTAGAATATAGGAGAGGAAAAAAATTAACTAAAGGTGATAAAGTCAAATTAATAGATTCTAATAAAAGTTATATAATAAGCAGGTAATAAATTATGTATGTGGAAAAAATACTTTTAAAGAATTTTAGAAATATAAAAGATGTTCATTTGGATTTAAATCCAAATTTTAATTTTATAATTGGTAATAATGGACATGGAAAAACAAATTTTTTAGAATCAATTTATTTATTAGCAACTGCACGTTCACATAGAACAAACATTGATAGAGAAATGGTGAATTGGGAGAAAAGTGAAGCACTTACTCAAATTATGCTAAATAAAAGAGATTATAAATTAAAAATCTCATTATTACTACAAGGGAGTAAAAAAACAATTAAGATAAATAACACTCCTTTAGAAAAAATTTCTGATCTTATGGGAAACCTTAATGTTGTTCTTTTTTCTCCAGAAGATTTAAAACTAGTCAAAGGTAGTCCAGCTAATAGAAGAGAATTTCTGAATTTAGAAGTTTCTCAAGTTAACTCTTATTATCATCATATTTTAAATGAATATAATCATATTTTGAAGCAAAGAAATAATTTATTAAAAGAATTACAAATAAAAAAAGATAATAAAAAATTAAATATGCTTGATATATGGAGTGAAAAATTAGTAGAAGTTGGAAGTAAAATAATTGATAAGCGTTTAGGAGTTGTTGATAGATTAAAAATATTAGCCAGATTATCTCAAAGAAAAATAACTAATGGAAAAGAAAATCTTAATATTTCCTATGAAACAAGTCTTAAAGGAAATATTAAAAAAGAAGATATATCTGTTATATTTAAGAATAATTTGGTAAATAATAGAGATAAGGAAATAAAAAGAGGATATACCTTATTTGGACCACATAGAGCAGATTTGAAATTAAAAATAAATGATATGGATGTAAGACGCTATGGTTCACAAGGACAACAAAGAACTGTTGCTTTAGCTTTAAAATTAGCTGAATTAGAATTTATGAAATCAGAAACCGGGGAATACCCGGTGCTTTTGCTTGATGATGTATTTTCTGAATTAGATAAAAAGAGAAGAAATACCTTATTAAATACTATAACTGATAAAATACAAACTTTTATAACAACAACTGATTTAAGAGATATTAAAAAATTTTCTCCAGAAAAAGAGCAAGTATTTATAGTAAAGAATGGAAAGTTTGAAAAAGGAAGGTGATATTTTTATGTTTTTACATCTTGGTAATGGCCATATGTTAGCAAAGGAAGAAATAGTATTAATTGGTGATCTTGAATCAACTACTGATTCTGAAACTACAGAAGAATTTCTTCAAATTTCAGATGAAGAAGGTTTTATAGTTGATTATGCTGATGGAGAAGCAAAATCATTTGTACTTACTGGAGAAACAATTTATTTATCTATGATATCATCAAAAACTTTAGCAAAAAGAATAAATAGACCTATATCTAAAAATGGTAGGGGATTTTAAATGGAATTTAAAAGAAAAAGTGAATATAATGCAGAAAATATACAGGTATTAGAAGGACTTGAAGCAGTAAGAAAAAGGCCAGGAATGTATATTGGATCAACAGCACAAGAAGGATTACACCATTTAGTTTATGAGGTTGTTGATAATAGTATAGATGAAGCAATGGAAGGATATTGTGATGAAATTAGTGTTGTAATTAAAGAAGGTAATATAGTTTCTGTAATTGATAATGGACGAGGAATACCAATTGAAAGTCATCCAAAAGTTAATAAGCCAGCAGTAGAAGTTGTTATGACTACTCTTCATGCAGGTGGAAAATTTGGAGGTAAAGGTTATAAAGTTTCTGGTGGTTTACATGGTGTTGGTGTTTCAGTTGTAAATGCTTTAGCTGAATGGCTTGAAGTTGAGGTTAATTGGGAAGATGGCAAAGTTTATAGACAAAGATATGAAAGAGGGGCACCTACAACTGAATTAAAAGTTATTGGTGAAGGTAATGGAGAAACAGGAACAAAAATTACTTTTAAACCTGATGATAAAATTTTTGAAACATTAAATTTTAAATATAAGATAATTGCTCAAAGATTAAAAGAATTAGCCTTTTTAAATAAAGGTTTAAAAATCAATTTTGAAGATAGAAGAAAAGATGAATTAAAAAAAGATGAATTTCATTATGAAGGTGGAATAGTTTCTTTTGTTGAATATTTAAATAAAAATAAAAAAGCTATTTTTCCAGAACCTATTTACATAGAAAAGGAAGGAAAAGAAGGTAAAGTTGAAATAGCTATTCAATATCATGATGGTTATAACAGTAGTGTTTTTGCTTTTGCTAATAACATAAATACTAAAGAAGGTGGAACTCATTTAAGTGGGTTTAAAAGTGCCTTAACTAGAACTATAAATGATTATGCTAGATCTAAAAATTTATTAAAAGAAAATGATGATAATTTTAAAGGTGAAGATATTAGAGAAGGTATTACTGCGATTATTAGTGTAAAATTAGAAAATCCTCAATTTGAAGGTCAAACAAAGACTAAATTAGGTAGTAGTGAAATGAGAGGATTTGTTGATTCAGCTTTATCTAATAGTTTAAAAACTTTTTTAGAAGAAAATCCAAAAATAGCTAAAATAATAGTAAATAAAGCTTTAAGTGCAGCTAGAGCAAGAAAGGCTGCTCGTAAGGCTAGAGATTTAACCCGGAGAAAAAGTGCTTTATCCAGTACAGCTCTTCCTGGAAAATTAGCTGATTGCTCAATGAAAGATATTGAAAAAACAGAATTATACATAGTTGAGGGTGATTCAGCTGGTGGTTCAGCAAAACAGGGAAGAGATAGAAAATTTCAGGCAATTTTACCTTTAAGAGGAAAAATCCTTAATGTTGAAAAATCTAGACTTAATAAAATTTTAAATAATGATGCTATAAGATCTCTTATAACTGCAATTGGAACAGGTGTAGGAGATGAATTTGATATAACTAAGGCTCGTTATGGCAAAGTAATTATTATGACTGATGCTGATGTAGATGGTGCCCATATAAGAACTTTATTACTTACCTTCTTTTATAGATATATGAGACCATTAATTGAGCAAGGATATATTTATATAGCTCAACCACCTCTTTATAAGGTAAAAAAAGGTAGAAAAGAAGTATATGCTTATAATGATCGTAAACTAAATGAGCTTCGTAAAGAATGGGGAAAGGATAAAATTTCTTTACAGAGATATAAAGGTTTAGGAGAAATGAACCCAGGACAACTGTGGAAAACAACTATGAATCCAGAAAATAGAGTAGTATTACAGGTTCAAATAGAAGATGCTATTTTAGCAGATGATACTTTTACTACTCTAATGGGAGATAAGGTAAAGCCTAGAAGAGATTTTATTCAAAATCATGCTGATGAAGTTGAAAATCTTGATGTATAATTATATATATCAATTTAGTTTTAATAATAAGGTAGGTGTAAAATTATAATGGATGAAATAGCTCAAAGGGTAAAAAAAGTTGATATAGATGGACAAATGAGAAGTGCTTATCTCGATTATTCTATGAGTGTTATAGTTAGTAGGGCACTTCCAGATGTAAGAGATGGTTTAAAACCAGTACATCGTAGAATTTTATATGCTCTTCATGATTTAGGAATGACTCCAAATAAATCACATAAAAAATCAGCACGTATAGTTGGAGAAGTTTTAGGTAAATATCACCCACATGGTGATACTGCTGTTTATAATGCAATGGTAAGAATGGCACAAGATTTTTCATATAGATATCCTTTAGTAGATGGTCATGGTAATTTTGGTTCAGTTGATGGTGATTCTGCAGCAGCCATGCGTTATACAGAGGCTAGAATGGCCAAAATTACTACAGATATGTTAGAAGATATAAATAAAAATACAGTAAATTTTGCATCAAACTTTGATGATTCTTTAGAAGAGCCAGAAGTTTTACCAGCTAGATTTCCTAATCTTTTAGTAAATGGTAGTTCTGGTATTGCAGTTGGAATGTCTACTAGTATTCCACCTCATAATTTAGGTGAGGTAATTGATGGGGTTGTAAAATTAATAGATAATCCAGAAGCAAGTATTGAAGATCTAATGGAAGAAATAAAAGGACCTGATTTTCCTACTGGTGGCTTTATAATGGGTAAAACTAGTATTTATAAAGCTTATAAAACTGGTAGAGGAAAGATTAAACTTAGAGCTAAAACTAGAATAGAAGAATTTGATAATGGTACTTCTAGAATTATTGTTGATGAATTACCTTATCAGGTAAATAAAGCTCGGCTTATAGAAAAAACTGCAAATTTAGTTAAAGATGATAAAGTTGATGGCATAAGCGATCTAAGAGATGAATCAGATAGAGATGGTATGAGAATTGTTATTGAATTAAAAAGAAGTGCTACTCCTAAAGTAGTTTTAAATCAACTTTTTAAACATACAAGATTACAAGTAACATTTAGTATGATTATGCTTGCCTTAGTAGATGGTAAGCCTGTAACCTTAAACTTAAAGGAAATACTTGAACATTATATTGAGCATCAAAAAGAAGTAATTACAAGAAGGACAAAATATGATTTAGATAAAGCTGAAGCAAGAGCTCATATTCTTGAAGGATATAAAATTGCCTTAAAAAATATAGATGAAATAGTTGAGTTTATAAAAAATGCTCCTGATGTTAATACGGCCAGAAATGGTTTAATGAAGGATTATAAACTTAGTGAAAAACAGGCAAATGCAATTTTAAGAATGAGATTACAAAGTCTTACAGGGCTTGAAAGAGAAAAAATAGAAGAAGAATATAAAAATTTAAAAGAAAAGATTAAAGAATTAAAAAGTATCTTAAATAATGAAAATAAGTTACTTAATATCATAAAAGAAGAAATTATTGAAATCAAAGAAAAATATGATGATGAAAGAAGAACAGATATCTTAGCAAGTAAATATGTAGATTTAGAAATGGAAGATTTAATTGAAGAAGAAAAAATAGTTGTTACTATGACACATGATGATTATATAAAAAGAATGCCTTTAGATACTTATCGTAAACAGAAACGTGGAGGTAAAGGAGTTATAGGTATAAGTACTAAAGAAGAAGATTTTGTTGAAAACGTATTTACAACCTCTACTCATCATTATTTCTTATTTTTTACTAATAAAGGTAAAGTTTATAGATTAAAAGGTTATCAAATTCCAGAAGCAGGAAGGCAAGCGAGAGGTACTGCTATTATTAATCTTTTAGATTTAGAAGATGAAGAAAGAATAACTGCTGTTATTCCAATTAGGGAATTTGATGAAGATAAATACTTATTAATGGCGACTAAAGAGGGTTTAATAAAGAAAACTCCTTTAGAAGATTATGATACCAATTATACTGGTTTAAAAGGGATTAAACTTAGAGAAGATGATGAATTGATTGGTGTTAAATTTAGTAAAAAAGGTGAAAATATTATTATTGCTACTCATAATGGTAAAGCAATTCACTTTAAAGAAGATGATGTAAGAAGTACCGCAAGGTCTTCTTATGGAGTTAAATCAATTGATTTAAGTGAAGATGACTATGTAATAGGTTTAGGAATTGATAGTGAAGGAAAAGATTTATTAACTATAACTGAAAATGGTTATGGTAAAAAAACTCCACTTAAAGATTACAGATTACAATCTAGAGGTGGAAAAGGACTTATTACTTTAAACATAAAAGAAAAAAATGGTGCATTAGTTGCTATAAAAGTAGTAAATGATGATAATGAGTTATTAGTTATAAGTGAAGAAGGAATAATGATCAGGACTTCAGTTGAAGAAATATCTAGAACAGCTAGAAATACTCAGGGTGTTAAAGTAATGAACTTAAATGAAGGAGATAAAGTAGTTTCTGTTGCCAAAATAGAAAAAGAAGATGAGGAAGATAAAGAAGATGAAGAAGATGAAAAAAAAGAAAAAGATAGTAATAAGTAAAATAGATAGTTATAAAAATACTTAAATACATAAGAGGGTCTAAGCCTAAACCTACTTAGATCCTCTATTTTATTGTATATAAAATAATTAATTAAAAAAAATCTAATTATCTCTTGACAGAAAGAAAAAATAATGATACAGTATAAATTGTCGCGTTAGAGAAAGGCCCTGGACGGGCATAATATTAACGCTAAATAATAAAAAAAAGTTCTTGACAAGCACTGCAGAAAATGATATGATAAATAGTGCGTCAACAAATGAAAGAGCTTTTAAACAAGTATAAATGAACCTTGAAAAGTGAACAGCAAGCCAACGTTAATTTCAAATGATTAAGAGCCAAAAAGCTCAAACTCACATTTTTTAAAGGAGAGTTTGATCCTGGC
>JBNJDL010000115.1:0-7179 GCA_051744825.1 Bacillota bacterium
TGATCAACTCATATTTCTCTTGTATAGCTCTACGAATTAAATCTAAATAGGTCAATGTTTTTTCTTCTTCAACAGAGTATATTCTTGTTAAATTTTCAAGTTCATCTTTCCATTCTTCTGGAATAGAAATATTAATTTGTGTTTTACTCACTAGGTATATCTCCTTACATATATATGTAAATAGAAAAGTAGTATTTAACGAGGTTTACAAGATATTATTTTTTAGCAATATTCAATTGCATAAAAAATATCGGCATTCAGCCAGAGGGCTAGCCCATCTGGTTTTCTGCCGATAAAATCTATAACTATATTTCTTAAACCTATCATTTTACTCCAAGGAACATCTTGATAATCAGATCTCATTTCATCAGAAACTTTATTGGCTGCTTCACCTATAATTTCAATATTTCTTAAAACAGCATCAATTACTAATTCGTTTGTCTTAAATTCTTCTTTCTCCATCTCTTCAGTATATTTGAAAATTTTATTCATGCCATCCAGTATATCTTCTATAAATAAATTGTCTCTTCTCATTGATAAATCACATCTTTTAATATTTCATCTTTTAATTGAGGCTTTAAAGCATTCATTGTAACTAAATCTACTTTAGTATTTAAATTATTTTCTAAAAAATCCTTTAAATCTAAAAACTCCCAACCTACATCACCAGAAAATTCTACAAGTATATCTACATCACTATCTTCATTAGCCTCATTCCTAGCATAAGAACCAAAATAACCCAGCTTTTTAACTTTATACTGCTTCTCTAATAAAGGTTTTAATTCTTTTAATTTATTTTCTAGTTCTTTTTTGCTAACCATAATTATCCCTCACTTTCCTTGTCTATTCCTATATTACTATTATAACAATTACAGCATTTTTAACAAAAAATATTTGTTTCAAAACATAAAACAAAGGATTTCGTCTAACGTCCCGCAGGTTCGCGACGTCCCCGCTAATACTCCGAAACCTCAATTAAAGCTATAATCTTACATAAATCAACCGCGTTTTCATTTATGATCATAACTGAGATGTCGCTAACGTGCTGTTAGACGAAGTAGCACCCGCTTAATAAAAATCCAGTTCACCTTTTAACTTATCATCTTTTAAATAATATACTCCTGAAATCTCTAACCAATCTATATCTTCTGTTTGGGCAAAATTACCTCCAATAATATTCTTTTCTCCTAAAACCGTCCAAAAAATTCTTAAATTATTCTGTTTAAGAAACTCCATAAATTCTTGTTTTCTAATTAGTAAGCAAGATAAACTTTCATTCAATACTGAGGGATCAAAACATATTAATCTATTATTTTCATCTAAAAATTCTCCTTCTCTTTTATCGAACTTCATATTCATACCTTTGTAAATAGTTTCTGTCGGTTTAAAAAAGCTAATAGTATCTTCTTTTGAACAATCATACTCTTCTTCCCATAAAAAATTCTCTGTTGTAACTATAACTTCTCCTACAATTTCATTATTCTCTCTATCCTTAATTTCACGCCACTTTTTACCATTATGATACTCTTTTTTAAAGAATTCAAAAGCAGAAGACCAGTAATATTCTCTACTATATAGTTCATATCTTTTACTAGATTCTGGCATCCACCTACCCATAAAATTCTTTTTTTTAAGTTTATTAATAATCTTTTCTGAGTCATCCTCCTTAATCAAATAACTTCTAATTTGATACCATAATCTTTTGTGAGGATTATCCCACTTATCTTGCCCTAATACCTTAGGTTCAGACCATTCTGGATAAATTTCTAAAATAATCCATTCAAATCCATCATCATCCTCAACCGTTATTAAATCAATGGGGTCTGGTAAATTTCTTTTATTAAGAAGCCAGTCCTTATGACTTTGCTGCCAATCATTATATGAAATATCAAACCACCAATGTTTACTAAGCTGTTCATGACGTTCTCTTTTTGTATTTTTTATAAGCATTGTAGGGTCAATATCCCTTATATAAGGATTCCAAGGACCCTTATATTCATCTTTTCCACTATCTCCTTTAAATTTAAAATTATCAGCAACCCTTGCTAGAAACTCATGAAAAGCAATCCATTGATATTTTTTACCTATTCTTTCCGGTTTTCTACCAGTTCTGGGATGAGAATTTAACCCTCTTCTAGAGTTTTTATCGAAATTACCATGGAGTTTAGGATTCCATCCCAATTCAATCACGCGATTAAAAACCCATCTTTGAGCTAAGGCAGTATTAAAATTATTATATATATCGTTAATTTCATTATAATCATCTAAAAATGGCTCAATTTTCTCTTCATAAAAATGAAGTTTTTTCTCAGTTAAACTATCCTTGAAATCTTCTTCTGTAATTTCTCTCTCTTCATTATATTCTTCTATTTTTTGATAAATATTTTCAATATCATAATTTTCCCCATCTAAAATTGATTCTAAGTGATTAAATTCAGGGGATGTTCTTTTAGCTTCCCATAATTTTTTTTGCTTTTCTGTTAAATTATTTTTAAATTTCTTCAATACTTCCTCTTTAGAAGGTTCAGATAACCTAGTTTGAGTCCAGTATCTCAAACTAGAATTAAGCACATAATTACCAAAGTCACCTAATGTACCAAAATCATACATAACAGAATCCCAAATTCTGAAATAATCATCTTTGTCATAGTATTTTTCTTTTAATTCTTCTTCACTCGGTATTTTTTCAGGCCATTTGCTTTTATAAGGAGGATCAATTTTGTTATCATCAATATCTAAATCAATCCCCTTAGTTAAAGCAAATTCAATTATCCCTCTAGCATAATCTCGTAAAAGAATATGAGGATATACATACTCCTGATCAAAAATAACATTATAAATATACTCGCTTAGGTCTTTTAATAAACTAACATCTTTTGTCCTCACAGCACAGCCATATGCTACTGCAAACAAACGTTCATAAATATAAGGATCATTAATATTATCAAATTCTTTTAAAATATTTATTAATACATTAATTCTATTTTTTAATAAAGACACTAAAGCTTTTGTAGCGGAATCTCTTAAAAATCTATTCGAGCTTGTCAGAAACCAAGAAAGTGTTTTAGATACTAGTCTTATAGAATTATTAGAAATATGATCTTTATTCCCTTCTGACCAGCCCCAATCAATTATTCTCTTAATTGAACGATGGTCATAATAATAACCTTCATTTAAATATATAGTCCACCAGCCATCTCTTTCTGCTAAATCAATTTTAATTAAATGGTTATGAAGGAAATCAGCATTAAAATAATGATTTGGATTAGATGTAATTAATAGTAATGTATCTAAAAATTGCTCATGTGTTCTTTTATATTTAATAACATATTCATTAATATATTTTTTTAATTTATCTGAAATAGTATCAGTTTTACGCCAAATTAAACTTTCAATAAATGCTTCAATTACAACTTCAAAATCTTTACAATGAGGTGCAATTTCATACAATTCCTTTCCAACTAATTCTGGTAATTGTATAGAAAATGCTTCAATCAATCCTCTATTAAACGAACTTTCACTCTCATTTTTAATATATTTAAAAAGCTCTCCTCCTTTTTCGAATGTTTCTTTTAAAGATTGAATATCTTGATTATACTCTTCAAGCAAATGTGAAGCAATTAGATGGTCTTCAAACCTTTCATAAGAAAAATATATACCTTCTTCTGAATTATTTCCCTTATTCCAAAATAAATTTTTGCTAAATACTCCTTCTGAAATAAGTTCTTTCAGAAAACCTCTTTTAGAACTAAAGTTTTGCAATTCCTTATCAAGTAAAACATAAGCTTCTTCATAAGGAACATAAGATGAATCTTTCTCTAATTTTTTATCAATTATCAAATTAACAGCTTTATCAACCAAATCAATATTCTCTGGATAATTTAATCTGTTTGGTTTCGACAATTCTTTATTAACACTATTAAGAAAAAAGCTAATAATTTTTGTAATCCCCTCAAAACAATCAGGTATCTTTGTTAATCCCGCTTTAGATAAGCCTTCACAAAACATTTTTAAAAATAATGGGTTTTTAAATTCAGGATGAAGTAATGGCACAGCAGGTTGTTCTATACCATAATTTTCAAAAAACAATTTGGAAGCTTCATATTCAACCTCTGAAAAACCAGAATGAGTTAAATAAGTTAATTTATCATAATCAAATTTTTCTTTAGGTGCTATTAATTCAGTATAAGAACTTCTTATACTGAAAACTAAACCTACCCATTTATACTTTTCAAATGATTTAATAAAACTATTTATATTATCTGGCCAAAAATATTTACCTTTCCCTTCATTTAAAGCATCAATAAAGATCACAATCCTAGATCCCATTGCCTGAGCTTTAGCATTAAGTGCACCTAAAAGTTCATCTTCATCACAGTTTAATCTTAAAATATTTTTTAAAATTTGAGTCCAAGGTCTTTCCTCAGTGGAAAAGTGCTGTCCTAATAACAAAATACTAGCTTTGCCTTTGTTTATCTGTTTTTTTGCAAGGTCTGCAATTAAATGTGATTTACCAACACCTGCTTCCCCATCCAATATCAGATAAGGTGAATTAGATAATTTGGCTGTTTTGCTTGTTATAAAATAGTGAAACTCTTTTAATTTTTCCTCTAGCTCCTTTAAATATCTTAATTCAGAATCATACTTATTTTTTGATTTTTTAAAGCTATTTTCTTCTTCATCTTCCAATTCTTTTTGAGCATTATAAATAATATTTTTAAATTTTTTAGTTTCATCTTTTAAATCATTAATAATATCTAATATTTGATCATAATTAATTTTCTCTATCTCCAAAAATGAAATTCTTTCATATGTATATACTAGATCATTCATTAATTTTTCTAATTCATTAGTTTTCCCATTTAAAGGATCTGCCCTTAATGCTATTTCATTAACTTTATTAAGTTTTTTCAATAAAGCATCATATGTTTCATCAAACTGATTTTTGAAATTATCGTCATAAAATAATCCATCAAATATTTTAGCAATATCAAGTTCAAAATTTAATTCTGGAGTATATCTTTTTCCTAAATCCGCTATATTTTTCTCTACCTGCTCGCTAAACCACGAATCCGTAAATTCTTCTTTATTAAACCAAAAATATAATAACCCTTTGTTAATAGGGTTTTGCAGTCGAGTAATCAAATCAGAACTCCACCATGGAATGAATTCAACTATCATCTCTTTTTCATTAGCCCATTTTTTCCACTTTTCAACTCTCTCTTCCCACTTTTCTAGCATCGATTTTTGACCTTCTATTCTAGCATCAGCAGGATCAACAGGTATAGCAATTATATATTTAATGATATTAGGATGTTTTTCTAAAACTGACTTTACAGAATTATCAAGTTGCCCCCACTGACTACTATCTAAACTCGAGGTGAAAAATTTAGCCTGCCAACCAACTTCCTCACCAGTATTTAATGTCCAAAAACATTCCACCCCTGCATCAGGATTTCCTTTTCTTATAAATTTCTTTTTCCCTTTGATTTCCTCATTTCTAGCAAGTTGACAAATTAATTCTTCAAAACCATCATTTTGAGAATTATTATAACTTCTTATATTTAACCAATTGAAATTATTCATATTACCACTCCTGAAAATTTGATCTAGGTGCTATTTCGTCTAACGCCCCTGGCATATTGCGACGTCAGTTGCTACTGCTATATATCTTGCTCACTCTACTAAATTTCATAAGTCATTGCTATAACCCAGCCATATCTTAGGCAACTGATGTCGTAAATGCCATGTTAGACGAAGTCACACCCAGGTTCATTCTATAAACAATTACATAAATACTTTTTCTTTTTAATTTTTCTTGTTCTTACTTTTTAATTCAATATAGCTAGTTTTCATGTTATTATTATCATCGTCATCACTATTATCATCACTTAAATAACCAGCAAGTGCAAATAAAACTAATGTTAAACTCACAAATATTTGTCCTGCTATTATATAATTTAAATATAATCTAGAATCAGAAAAAGAACCCAAAAAGGTCATTACTTTAAGACTTTCAATAATTGCTAATAAAAGATTATCAAATACATTATAAGCGTTATATATTAATGCAAAAGAAATAATCATTTCTAAATAACTAAATACTGCTAATGAGATTCTATCATAACGATTTAATTTAGAAGTTTTTTCTTCAAATCCAAACTTAGTTGCTACATCAGAATAAAATGAAAAAATAATTTCAACTGCTCTAGAAAAAGTACGATACACAATAATCCCCTTAAAAAAAACATTTGATCTATCATATAAAACTAATGACGCTGCTATTAATATAAAAGAAAAATTAAACCAATTATAAAATTTTATTAAATCAGATTTTTTTAATTTTATTTCATCTTGACTTTCTCCTATTAAAAAATAAGAAAATAAATCTGCAATTAAATAATCAAAAGAAAGCAAACACTTAAAAAACAACTTAAAAATACTTTCTATAAAATAAACATCTTTAGAATATCCATTAATTCTAAGCTGTTTCCATTTTTTTATTTTTATCGGGAATACTGCTAAACAGTAAGCAAATAACCGTATTAATATTGTAATTATATAAGAAAATAAAATACCCTTAGTATATACTGCAAAAAACATATCCCATTTAGCTTTATCTAAACCTAAAAATAATTTTAATATTAAAGCTCCAACAAATATTATAGTTGCCAAAAATAAAATAAAGCTTGAGAAATAATAAAGTTTATTGTCTTCTTTTAATTGTATTTTTTCTACATTATCATATATTTGTAAACCAATAAAAATAAATATCATTAATATATGAATTAAAATAATAATAACTTCAATAATTTTACTCATTCCTTTCTAAATTTAATTAAACATCAATTGTGGTGTGATTTCGTCTAACGCCCCTGGGATTCGCGACGTCTCGCTACTGCTACTTTACTTTTGCCTATACTGCTAAATTTCATAAGTCAGCGCTGCAACCCTGCACTATCCTCTATACCTAGATGTCGCTAAGCCCATGTTAGACGATGGAACGATCCCCGATTAAACAATATTTATCATATACAAGATTTTAATAATAATCTTGTATGATTTATCCAATTGATATGTAAAAAAGAAAAGAGGATTATTCCTCTCTTCCTTCTTTCAATATTCTTTTATAAGCATTAAAGTATACTACTTCTGCTTCACGTTTCCCTACCGACCAAA
>JBNJDL010000116.1:0-7146 GCA_051744825.1 Bacillota bacterium
TAATGCAACTGCTGTTAAGAATAACGCACCAACAAGTGTCACTCTAACAAGAATTTTATCTAAATAATTGATAGTAGATTTTCCTGGTCTAATACCTGGAATAAATCCACCATATTTTTTCATATTTTCTGCAACTTCTTCTGGATTAAAGGTAATAGCTGTATAAAAATATGTGAAAAATAGAATCATTAATCCATATAAAACCATATATAATGTAGAACCTGGCTGGATTGCATTTCCAATATTTTCAGCCCATTGATAAGGAATTACATTTGCTATAACCCCTGGAAACATCAATACTGATGAAGCAAATATAACTGGAATAACCCCAGCCTGATTAACTTTCATTGGAATATGAGTGCTTCTTCCACCATAAACTTTTCTACCTACAACTCTTTTAGAATATTGAACAGGAATTCTTCTTTCACCTTCCTGTACAAATATAACTCCAGCAATAATTAGCACTGCTAAAACAATAAATATTAAAATATTTAATACTGAGATACTACCTGCACGGAATAATGTATAGGTTTTATAAATATCTCCAGGAAATCTAGAAATAATAGAAGTAAAGATAATAATTGAAATACCATTACCTATACCTTTTTCATTGATTTGTTCTCCTAACCATATTAAAAATGAAGTACCAGCAGTTAAACTAACTATAATCAAAATTATATTGAATATACTTTCATTTGCAACTGCTCCAAAACTTCTAATATAAGAAGTAATTCCAAATGATTGTACTATAGCTAAAAGAACAGCTCCATATCTAGTATATTGAGCTATTTTTTTCTTTCCTTCTCTTCCCTGTTTGGAAAGTTCTTCAAGTTTAGGGATTACAACAGTTAATAAATTCAAAATAATAGAAGCTGTAATATAAGGTGTAATACTCATCGCAAATATTGTAAATTGAGAAAAAGCACCACCAGCAAATAAATCTAAAAACTCAAATACTCCGCCTCCATCACCAGAAAATAGTCTTTCTTGTATAACTGAGGCATCTACCCCTGGAACAGGAATATGTGCCCCCAGGCGGTAGACAACCATCATTGCAAGAACAAACAGAACCTTTTTCCTTAACTCTTTAACTTTAAAAACATTACCTAGGGCTTTTAACAAGTCAAATCACCTCAGCCTTTCCTCCAGCTTCTTCAATCTTTTCTTTTGCAGACTTACTAAAAGCATGAGCTTTTACGGTAAGAGATTTTTCAAGCAAACCAGTTCCGAGAATCTTAACACCAGCTTTAGTATTTTCATCGATTAATCCATTTTCTTTTAAAAATTCAGGTGTTATTTTTGTATCTTCATCAAAATGATTCAATTGATGAAGATTAACTACTTCATATTCTTTTTTAAATTTATTATTAAAACCACGTTTTGGTAAGCGTCTAAAAAGTGGAGTTTGACCACCTTCAAAAGTAGGCCTTACTAATCCACCAGAACGAGAATTTTGACCATTAGCACCACGTCCAGATGTATACCCTTTATTAGATCCTGTACCTCTACCAACTCTTTTTCTTTTAGCTTTAGAGCCAGGAGCAGGTTTTATATCATGTAATTTCATTTCCTACACCTCCTTAAAATTCAATTTAACCTAAAAGTTCTTCAACACTTTTACCTCTTAATTCAGCAACTTTTTCAGCTCTTTTAAGATTTTCAAGACCAGTCATAGTTGCATTTATCATATTAATTGGATTTGAAGTTCCTAAAGATTTTGTTAAAATGTCTTCAATACCAGCAAGTTCCACAACTGCACGAACGGGTCCACCGGCAATAACACCTGTACCTGGAGCAGCAGGTTTTAATAATACTCTTCCTGCACCAAATACACCTGTAATTTCATGTGGAATAGTTGTTTCAATTATAGGTACATTAATTAAATTTTTCTTTGCTTCATCAATACCCTTTCTAATAGCTTCAGGCACTTCATTAGCTTTTCCTATACCTGAACCAACATGCCCTTCTCCGTCACCGACGACTACTAAGGCACTAAAACTAAAACGTCTTCCACCTTTTACAACTTTTGATACCCGGTTTATATTAACAACACGCTCGTCTAAATCCAGCTTTCCTGGATCGATTTTATTCATAAATTCCCCTCCTTCTTTAAAATTCCAATCCTTCTTCACGGGCAGCTTCAGCTAATGCTTGAACTCTACCGTGATATTTATTTCCTGCTCTATCAAATACTACTTTTGTTATATCATTTTCTAAAGCTCGTTTTGCTGCAAGCTTACCGACCTTTTTTGCTGCTTCTTTATTCCCTCCATTTTCAATAGAATCTCTAATTTCAGGATCTAAACTGGAAGCAGATACGAGAGTATGGCCGGCTAGATCATCAATGATTTGCACAGAAATGTTTTTTAAACTGCGATTCACACACATTCTAGGGCGATTTGGTGTTCCCTCAATTTTATTTCTTATACGCAGATGTCTCTGTCTTTTGGCTGATCTCTTATTCATAGTTAATCACTCCCTCTCTTATCCAGTTTTACCAACTTTTCTTCTAATGTGTTCGCCAACATATTTAATTCCTTTACCTTTATAAGGCTCTGGTTTTCTAATTGATCTAATTTGAGCAGCAACTTCACCAACTTGTTGCTTATCTATTCCTTTTACGGTAATTTTATTTTTCTTTTCAACTTCAAATTCAATATTCTCTGGTGCTTCAATTTTTACAGGGTGAGAAAAACCTACTTCAATTTGAAGGTCTTTTCCCTTTAGTTGAGCATTATACCCAACTCCAACCATTTCTAATTCCTTTTTATAACCATCTACTACACCAATTATCATATTTTCAATAAGACTTCTAATTAAACCGTGAAATGAGCGATCTTTTTTATCATTACCTTTGCGAGTTACTATTAATTCATCATCTTCAAGATTAAACTCCAATCTCTGAGGTAAATCTTTGCTCAATTCACCCTTAGGTCCCTTTACTTTTATACTATCATCATCTAAAGTAATTTCAACATTTTCTGGAATTTCAATAGGTTTTTTTCCGATACGGGACATTTATTTCACCTCCAGTATTTTTACAATTAAAATCAATACTTTACTTAATTACCAAACATAGCAAAGGACTTCTCCTCCAACACCTTTATTACGTGCTTCTTTTCCAGTAATAACTCCATTGGAAGTAGATAAAATAGCTATTCCTAATCCACCAAGTACTTTTGGAATTTCATCTTTATCCACATAAACTCTTAAACCAGGCTTACTTATTCTTTTTATACCAGAAATAACTTTTTCACCTTCATCCCCATATTTTAAATAAACTCGCACATCATTTTGAGGATATTTTTCAATAACTTTTACATCATTTACAAAACCTTCTTCTTTCAAAACCTGGGCAATATTAAATTTAAGATTTGACATCGGTATATTTACAGTCTTTTTATTTGTATTATTCGCATTGCGAATCCTAGTTAGCATATCAGCAATTGTATCTGTATGCACTTTAAAACCTCCTTTCAAATTTACCAGCTTGCTTTTTTAACTCCAGGTATTTCTCCTTTATGAGCTAATTCTCTAAAACAAATTCTACAAAGATCAAACTTACGCATATAGCCTCTAGATCTTCCACAGCGACTACATCTATTATTTTTTCGTGTAGAATATTTAGGCTCTTTTTTTGCTTTTTCCACTAAAGCTTTACGTGCCACTAATTATCCCTCCTTAGGATATTACTATTTACGAAAAGGCATTCCCATTAAATCTAATAATTCATATGCTTCTTCATCACTCTCTGCTGAAGTAACAATAGTAACTTCTAAACCATGAACTTTATTTACTTCATCAACTACAATTTCCGGAAAAACTGTATGCTCTTTTATACCTAAACTATAGTTTCCGCGTCCATCAAAAGCTTCAGAGGAAACACCTCTAAAATCTCTAATTCTAGGTAAAGTAACGGAAATTAATTTATATAAAAACTCATACATTAATTCGCCGCGCAATGTAACTTTTACACCAATTGGCATTCCTTCACGAATTTTAAAATTAGCAATTGATGTTTTAGCACGAGTTACTGTAGGTTGTTGACCTGTAATCTTGGCGATATCTTCCACTACTGAATCAAGTAGTTTTGGATCTTCTTTTGCTTCACCAAGGCCGACATTAATTGAAATTTTTTCAACTTCAGGAATTTCCATTACATTATTATAATCAAATTTTTCTTTTAACTTAGGCATTATTTCCTCTTTATAAGTTTCTTCTAATACGGCCATTCCTACTAAACCTCCTTTTATTCACTTATTTATCTATATCTTCATCACATTTTTTACAAACTCTAACTTTTTTTCCGTTATCCAGTACATCTACCCCAAATCTTGTTTTTTTATCACAATGTGGACATACTAACTGTACATTTGATATATGAATAGGGGCTTCGTTTTCAATTATACCACCTTGTGGCATATCTTGAGTAGGTCTTTGATGACGATGAACAATATTTACATCTTCAACTACTACTCGATCATCATCAGGGATTACTTTCAAGACTTCCCCTCTTTTACCTCTATCTTTTCCTGATATAACTTCTACTTGATCACCTTTTTTTATTCTCACAGTAAATCCCCCCTCTATAATACCTCAGGTGCTAAGGAGATAATTTTCATATGATTTTTATCTCTTAGTTCTCTCGTTACAGGGCCAAATATACGAGTACCCTTTGGATTATCAGTCTCATCTATTATAACAGCTGCATTTTCGTCAAATTTAATATATGTTCCATCTTCACGACGCAGCTCTTTTTTTGTTCTAACAACAATCGCTTTAACTACCTCTCCCTTTTTTACCATTCCATCAGGGATTGCTTCTTTTACAGTAGCAATAATTTCATCTCCAACATGAGCATAACGTTTACGGGAACTTCCAAGTACTTTTAAACAAAGAAGTTCTCTTGCTCCGGAGTTATCTGCAACTCTTAACCTGCTTTCAGGTTGTATCATTGCTCTGCCTCCTTTCTTAGTTTCTCAATTATTTGGCTTTTCTTATAATCTCTTTTACTCGCCATCTTTTAGTTTTGCTAAGTGGTCTAGTTTCTGTGATTAATACTTTGTCACCTTCATTACATTCATTATTTTCATCATGTGCTTTATATTTTTTAGTTTGAGAAATAACTCTTTTATATAATGGGTGTTGAGTCTTCCGCTCGACTTCAACAGAAACTGTTTTATCCATTTTATTACTTACTACAAATCCAACTCTTTCTTTACGCTTGCTGCGTTCTTCCATAATTTACCTCCTTCCAACTCTAAGCTTGCTTCTCAAGGCCCAACTCGCGTTCACGCATAATAGTTTTGATACGAGCTATAATACGACGTACTTCTTTTATACGCATTGGATTATTAAGTTGAGCTGTCGCATGTTGAAACCTAAGGTTAAACAATTCTTCCTTAAATTCTTTTAATTTTTGATCTAATTCTTCATCTGTTAAATTTCTTAATTCATCAGCTCTCATCAGACTCACCATCCATTCCTTCTCGTTTAACAAATTTTGTTTTGATGGGTAATTTATGTGATGCAAGCCTCATTGCTTCTCTGGCTACATCTTCTTCAATACCAGCAACTTCAAACATTATTCTTCCTGGTTTAACTACAGCTACCCATTTTTCAACTGCACCTTTTCCACTACCCATACGGGTTTCTGCAGGTTTTGCAGTTACTGGTTTGTCAGAGAAAATCTTAACCCAAACTTTACCACCTCTTTTAATGTATCTAGTTAAGGCGATACGGGCTGCTTCTATCTGACGATTTGTAATCCAGGCAGGTTCTAAAGCTTGAAGACCAAATTCACCAAATGTAATTTTTGTTCCTTTAACTGCCTTACCTTTTAGTCTACCTCTCTGTTGTTTACGATGCTTAACTCGTTTAGGTACTAACATCAAAGTGCCCCCTTTCCTAATATTCTAGTTTGTTTCATCTAATTCTGGAAGGACTTCGCCTTTGTTAATCCAAACTTTTACTCCTATAGTTCCATAAGTTGTTTTAGCTTCAGCAAAGCCATAATCTATATCCGCTCTAAGAGTGTGAAGTGGAACACTACCTTCGTTATAACCTTCACGTCTTGCCATTTCTGCTCCACCTAAACGTCCACTACTCTGAACTCTAAATCCTTCTGCTCCCATGCGCATTGCCTTATTCATTGCTTGCTTCATAGCTCTTCTAAAAGAAACTCTTTTTAAAAGCTGTTGAGCAATATTTTCAGCAACTAGCTGAGCATTCAATTCAGGATCTTCAACTTCTACAACATTAATCTGCACATTTTTACCAGAGATTTCTTCAACTTCCTGGCGAAGTGCATCTACTTCAGAACCACCTTTACCAATTACCATACCAGGTCTAGCGGTATGAACGTCTATCTTTAGTCTACTGGCAGCTCTTTCAATAACTATTCTAGCAATTCCAGCCTCATACATCTTTTCTTTAATATGCTCGCGTATTTCAAGGTCTTCGTGTAGTATTTCAGAGTAATTATTTTTATCAGCATACCATTTAGCATCCCAATCTTTAATAACTCCTACACGTAAACCATGTGGATTTACTTTTTGACCCAAAATCTACCCCTCCTTTTTATCAGTTACAACAACTGTTATGTGACTACTTCTTTTATTAATAGGACTTGCCTGTCCTTGTGCTCTTGCTCTAAAACGTTTCATTGTTGGCCCTTCATCAACATAGGCCTCTGAAACAGTTAAGTCATCAACAAACATATCATGATTATTTTCTGCATTAGCCATAGCAGATTTTAACACCTTAGAAATAGGCTCTGAAGCCTTTTTCGGTGTATTTCTTAAAATAGCTTTTGCTTCTTGTGCATCTTTACCACGAATCAAATCTATTACTTGTCTAGCTTTTCTAGGACTGATTCGAATATACTTAGCAACAGCTTTAGCTTCCATAGATAAACCTCCTTTATAACCCTATTACTTTAAAGCTGTAGAGCGCTCAGTGTGACGACTGTGCCCTCTAAAAATACGTGTAGGTGCAAATTCACCTAATTTATGTCCAACCATCTCTTCAGCAATAAAAACCGGTACGTGTTTACGACCATCATGAACAGCAATAGTGTGTCCAACCATTTCTGGAATCACCATGGAAGCCCTTGACCAGGTTTTTACTACTTCTTTCTTTCCACTT
>JBNJDL010000117.1:0-7060 GCA_051744825.1 Bacillota bacterium
ATTTTTTTATGTCTAAAATTATTAAGCCCTCCAAATTTGGAGGGCTTTTTTTATGCATTATATTTTTTTAACTTTTCTCAAAGCTACATACTTTCAATCTAAATCTTTAATTTAAATTATACTCTCATTTTATTTAACTTTTCAATTCTTTCTTCAAGTGGTGGATGAGTACTAAATAATTTTGTTAATCCTTCACCTGATAATGGGTTGAGAATAAACATATGTGAAGTAGCTTCATTTACTTCCATTGGCTTTGCCTTTACTTGATTTTGCATTTTCTGTAAAGCACTAGCTAATTTTTTGGGATCTCCACTTATTCTTGCACCAGTTTCATCTGCTACATATTCACGTGATCGTGAAACAGCTAATTTTATTAATATAGCAGCAATGGGAGCTAATATTATGGCAACAATTCTTAAAATAGCTGCAGCTCCTCCTTCATTATTTCTACTTCTTCCACCAAAAATCATTCTAAAACGCCCAATTCTAGAAAGAAATGTTAAAACTCCAGCCATAACCGCTACTATTGTACTAATCAATGTATCACGATTTTTTATATGCGCCATTTCATGGGCAATAACTCCTTCTAACTCTTCTTTGCTTAATAATTTTCTAATACCTTGAGTAACTGCTATTGCAGCATTATTAGGATTTCTTCCTGTTGCAAAGGCATTAGGTTGCTCTGAAGGAGTTAAATAAATATCTGGCATAGGAATTTTAGCTCTATTACTTAATCTCCTTACAATTTCATACACTTCAGGTGCTTCATCTTCCGATAATGGCCTTGATTTCGTCATTTTAATTGAAATTTTATCACTATACCAATAGCTAATAAAGTTCATTCCTAAAGCTATAACAAAAGCAAAAATAAGTCCTTGTTGACCGGCTATTGCTTGACCTAAAACTATCAAAAGCACAGTCATAAGAACCATTAATATAAAAGTTTTCATTCTATGCATAAATAATCACCCCTTGTCTTTTTACAATTATATTAACTTTATTTTATATATATTTTAATTCTTATTATTTATTATAGCACTATAAATTATAATTATCAAAGTAAATAATTCTAATTTAATCCTTTCATTTCAGCCATAGATAATTTTAAATTTCTATATAGCCAGGTGGACATAATTATAAATGCTAATGACTCAGCTATTGGAAAGGCAAACCAACTTGCATTTAAACCAACAAAATTTCCAATTAAATACATACCAGGTACTAAAAATATTGCTTGTCTCAAAATTGTTATTATTAAACTTGGTAAACCTTGACCAATGGCCTGAAAAGTTGCAACTCCTATTATATTTAATACCATAAAAAAGTATGATAAACTTACTCTTTTTAGGGCAGGGATACCAATATTTAACAATTTAGGATCATCATTAAATAAACTTAACATAAATTCTGGAAAAAACTGAAAAACAATAAATCCTATAGTGCCAAAAGTTAATGCAGTTCCCCATCCTAAAAGAACAGTTCTTTTTAACCTATCAGGTTTATTATAACCAAAATTATAACCTACTAATGGTAGATAACCTTGATTTAAACCAAAAACTGCCATTAAAAAGAAAGATTGCAATCTAAAAATAACTCCCATAACTGCTACAGCAGTTGCATTAAAGGTACCAAGCAATTTATTTATAAACATAACAGCTACACTAAAAATCAATCTATTAACTACAGCTGGTAATCCAACTTGATAAATTTCTTTAACTATTTCCCAATCAAATACAAATTCTTTGATTTTTAGTTTTAATTCATTTTTATCACTAAATAAAATAAAAGTTATAAAAATTCCACCTATTAACCTCGCAGTAATTGTAGCAATTGCTGCTCCTTGTATTCCTAAACGAGGAAAAGGTCCTAAACCAAAAATAAGAAAGGGATCTAAAATAATATTTATTACTCCACCAATGACCATTGTAAGCATCGGCATAAAAGTATTTCCTTCTCCTCTTAATATATAATTAAAAATAGAAGGAAGAAAAATAGCAATAGAACCAATCATAATTACTCTAATATATTGCTCAGCCAAATTAATTAATTCTAGGTCATTAGTAAAAAGTTGAATAATTTTATCTGAAGCAAAAAAACCAAAAATACCTACAATAATACCATAAAAAATTGCTATAAAAAATACATGCTCAGCAGCATTACTTGCTCTTTTTTTGTTTCCTTCACCTAAAAGTCTTGAAATAAGTGAACTAGCTCCAACTCCAGTACCAACTCCTAAAGAAATCAAAATCATCTGTATAGGAAAAGAAAGTGACAATGCTGAAAGTGCTTCTGTACTTAATCTTCCTACAAAAATGCTATCTATAATATTATAAAGAGCTTGAGTTAACATTCCAATTATTGAAGGTAAAGATAATTTGAATAATAAAGAAGTAATTTTTTCTTTACCTAATCTATCTGATTTTTGAGCTGTTTTCATATCCATAACACCTCCATATTCATTATTTTGAATATTAAATTATCCTTTTACCATTATAGGGGATATATACCCATATATCAACACAAAAACGACAGGCCATAAAACCTGTCGTTAAAATATTTCTTATAAATTTATCTTAAAAAACCTCATTACCCTGATACCAATCTATAAAATCTTCAATAAAATCATCATTTAGAAGTTCAAGATAAATATTATATTCTTCATTATCTTCAGTTACTATTACAAATTTTCTACCAGGCAAATTATAGGTACTATCATCGATTTTTTCAATTGGTTTTGCTGCTGGAATTATTATATCTTTTGTTAAAAAAGCTTCAAATCTAACTTCTTTAATATTAAATTTTTCAACCATAACTTCTTTTTCTTCTTCAGTAATAACAAAATATAAACTTAAATTTTCTATAATAATTTTTTTATATTTTGCCTTAAATAAATGAATTAAACCTGGCAAAGAATCAAGAATAAATAAAGCAGCTACAGAAATATATACTAACCAAATTAATATAGATTGAATTAATGTATCTGCTCCCATGAGATATTGAAACATAATACTTGCAATAATTAATAATATTGTTCTTATTAGTTTTTTTAGCACAAAAATTTTTTTATAACTATATTCAATTTCCATAAAATTACCTCCTGAAATCTATTTCTATATATATTACTCTATATTTTATTATTTTGCAAAAAAACCTTATCTCCTTCTTAAATTAATAAATTATTGCAATTCATTTAAAAGTTCTTTATTTTCAGCAGGATTTATATTTCTTTCACTAATAATCTCTTTATCATCTAACCAGGGAAAATTTTCTCTAAAAGTTTTTCTATTATTTTCATAAATTACACCAATAGGTATTTTATCTCCCCATTCTCCCGCTTTAATAAAAGCCTTATTTATATCTTTTTTATTATGATCTTTTAGTTTATATACTCTTTTACTATACCATTGATAAGTATTAATCTTATTAAAAGAAACACAGGGTTGTAAAATATCTACTAAAGCATATCCTTTATGTTTAAAAGCCTTTTTCATTATAGAACTCAAATGCTCTTTATCCCCTACAAAAGAGCGAGCTACAAAAGTTGCCCCTGAAGATAAAGCCAATCGTAATGGATTTAGAGGCTTAGCAGTTACTCCTTCTATCTGTATCTCAGTTTTCATATCTTCTCCACTAGTTGGAGAAGCTTGTCCCTTAGTTAAACCATAAATCTGATTATTATGGACAAAATGGACCAAATCTACATTCCTTCTCATATTATGAATAAAGTGATTTCCCCCTTCACCATAACTACAACCATCACCTGACTCTACAATTATTTTCATATTAGGATTAGCGATTCTCATTCCCACTGCAGGAGGAATAGCCCTTCCATGGAGGCCATTATACCCATTTATTTTAAGAAAATGAGGCATTTTTGCTGCCTGACCAATTCCAGTAAACATAACAACATCTTCATAATCTAAGTTCATTTCATTTAAAGTGTCTTTAAGAGCACTTCTTAAAGGAAAATTCCCACAACCTGGACACCAACTTGTTATTTCTCTTTCCTCAAACATTAGCAATCACCTCTTCTCTAATTCTAGCTGCAATTTCTTCATAGCTAAAAGGTCTTCCATCATATTTTAGTATTTTATAATCTATCTTTAATTGTAACTCACTACCAAGCAATTTTGAAAACTGAGATGTTGAATTGTTTTCTATAACTATTGTTTTTACTTCTTTAGTTAGGTGTTTCTTTAAAGATTTTTTTGCTAAAGGCCAAATATCACTAAAAGACAAAAATCCAAAATTATGACCTTTATCATTTAAATTTTCCACTGCTTCTAAAACAGGGCCATAAGTTGAACCCCAACTCAAAATTAAATAATCAATTTCTTCTTTGCCATAATACTTAGCTTCCTCTAAATCTTCTTCTATCAACTTATCTATTTTATTTTTTCGCTTTTTTATCATAGAATTTCTTAATTCTATATCTTCAGTAACTCTTCCATATTCATTATGTTCATGGCTATCCACAAGAATAGTGTCCCCTTTTAATGATGATGGATAAGCGCGTGGAGAAATTCCATCTTCATTAAGCTCATATCTTTTATATTCATCATCAACATTTTCTCTATTAGCTGAATAAATATCTCTTTTTACTTTCAATTTATCTAAATCAAAGTTTTCAAAATCACTACTTGAATCAGCTAAAAACTGATCAGATAAAATTATCACAGGAATTTGGTATTTTTCTGCTAAATTATGAGCTCTAAAACTTTGATAAAAAGCGTCTTCTTGATTTCTAGGAGCAATAACCATAAGTGGAAATTCACCTTGTGATGAGTTTATAACAAATTGCAAGTCTCCTTGTGAAGTTCGAGTAGGCAAACCAGTTGCTGGCCCTGGTCTTTGTACTTCAGCTATTACTAGAGGAATCTCTCCAATAGCAGACATTCCTAATCCTTCATTCATCAGAGCGAATCCCCCACCAGAGGTGCCTACCATAGCTCTAGTTCCACCATAGGCTGCTCCTAAAGCCATATTTATAGCTCCAATTTCATCTTCAGCCTGCTCAACTGCTATTTTAAGTTCTTTTTGTCTTTTGCCTAGATAATTCAAAATTCCTGTAGATGGAGACATAGGATAAGCAGTATAAAATCCAACACCAGCTACAGCTGCTCCCATTCCAATTGCTTGATTACCATCTAAATAAATCCTATTATTTTTATCAACTTTTTTAGCTAAACTATAATTATCACTTAAAGTTTTAGCACTTTCATAACCTTTTTTTAACAATTCTAAATTATCTTCAGCTTTTTTACTATCTTTATCAAAATATTCTCTTATAAGATCTTTTGCAATTTTTAAATCAAATCCAAAAGCTTTTAAAAATGATGCTATAAAAACAGTGTTAACACCTTTAGGATTTATCTCTTTTGCAATTTCTTTAGCTTTTATTTCAATTAAGTTATTCAATTTTTCATTATAACTATCAGCTAAAATAAAGCCATTTTCATTAAGAGAACTTAAATGTTTAGTTATTGTTTCTTCATTTAAGGCAATTATCATATCAACTTCATCTTTAGGGCCATTAAGCTCTTTATCTGCAAATCTTATTTTAATAAAATTATGCCCACCTCTAACTCTGGACATATAATTTTTTGTACTATAGACATGATAACCTTCTCTAAACAAAATTTTTCCTAATAAAAAAGTTGTTGTTTTTAAACCTTGTCCTGCTTCACCACCAATTAAAATATTATAATCCAAGCTAATCAACTCCTATAGTTTATTATTTAAATACTTAAAGTCGACAGCTATAAACTGCCGACTTTTTTCATATATTAAAATGGTGCAAATCCTTGCTCATTCCACCAATCATCTTTTAACATGTCATATTGTTTTTCAAAATCTCTTAAATGTTGATATTCCCAATCAATCAAAGTTTCATATAGCTTTTTAGCCTCTTCATTCTCAGTTTTTTTAGCAGCTTCTTTATAAAAATCTACTGATTCTTTTTCCATCTTTATACCAATACTAAAAACTGATAAAGCCATATCACCTTTTTCTTTTGAAACATTTTCCCAACTAAAAATTTGTGGGGAATCAGGAGGTGTAATATCAAAAATACTAAGTTCATCGTTTGTATTATTTTTCATTTTTTCATATAATTCTTTTAAATATTCAATGTGTTTCAACTCTTCTTCAGCTAATTTCATAAAAGAATCTTTCTCTTCTTCAGTATCACTTTGAGATGCAGCCATTTTATAAAACTGATATCCCTCGTTTTCATTAATCAAAGCTTTTTTGATGATTTCTTTTTCCGCCTTATCCAAAATAATCCCTCCTTTTTTATTCTTATTCTTATTTAATAAATTTAAAGAAAAATATTAAAATTCCTGCATTTTCTTAGCTAAAATTTGTTATTTTTTTATTATTCTGAAAAATTCTTAATATAAAAACCCCACCTCTCATCAGAGTAGGTGGGGAAAATAACCTGTTACAAGTACAGTTTTTTATAATTTAGTAACATTTTCAGCTTGTGGTCCACGGTCGCCTTCAACAATCTCAAATTCTACTTCTTGACCGTCTTCAAGACTCTTGAAACCTTCTTCCTCAATAGCTGAGAAATGTACGAATACGTCTTCTCCATCTTCACGTTCAATAAAACCATAACCTTTTTTGTTGTCAAACCATTTTACATTACCAGTATAAATCATTTAAAAATTCCTCCTATTTAAAAGTGTTGCTTTTTCAAGCTCGATTATAACTATAACATAAAATTTTATTCTTGTCAAAAATTATTATCTTTAATCCAGGCCCGAACTAAGGAGGATATACCTTGTAAAATAAAAACTCCAGATATCCAATAATATACAAATTTTGGTTTTAAAATTATTAAAACACCTACAATAATATACATTAATCCTATAAACGTTAAACTGAATTTTTCAGTTTTACCTGTTTTATCACTCACTTTATCCACCACCTTTAAAAAACTATTGTGAGATAATAATGTTTCCCAAATAAATAAATGAGGTTTATCTTCAGTTATCTCTTCTCTAACTGATTTCCAAAAATATGGAAAAAATATTATATTTAAAAATATACCCAAAAG
>JBNJDL010000118.1:0-6976 GCA_051744825.1 Bacillota bacterium
AAGCTTTATGGAGTAGTATTAAACATTTGATTTTGCCTTCATTTTGTCTTGGATATCTTTCTACAGCTCAAATTGTACGTATGATGAGATCCAGTATGTTAGAGGTTATGAATCAAGATTATATAAGAAGCCATTATGCTTTTGGGCTTGCAAAAAAAATAGTAATATATAAATATGCATTTAAAAATGCTTTTATCCCCACTTTAACCATTATTGGTTTATCGTTTGGAAGTTTGCTTTCTGGAGCAGTATTAACAGAAACTATTTTTTCTTGGCCGGGTATTGGTAGATATATTGTCAAGTCAATGAAATTTTTAGATTTCCCTGCTGTTATGGGAGTTACTTTATTAATTGCGTTGGTTTATTCATTGGCTAATTTAATAGTTGATTTACTCTATGCTGCAATTGACCCCCGGATTAGGTATGATGATGTAAAAGAATAATATAAATAATTATAAAAACTTAAAGTTAGGGGGAGAAAAATGAATATAAAAAAGTGGATAAACAAAAACGAATCTAAGATTAAAGAGATTAAATATACATTTCATAAATTTTTAAAAAGTCCTCTTTCAATAGTAGGAGCTTTAATAATTTTAATGTTTTTGATAGTTGCTCTATTTGCACCTTATATAGCTCCTTATGATCCTCTAAAACAACAAATTGAAGAGAGGCTACAATCACCATCATCTGAACATATATTAGGTACTGATAATATGGGAAGAGATATTTTGAGTAGAATAATTTATGGTACAAGAATTTCTGTAATGCTTGGTTTAATTGTTATAGTAGTAGCTGCTTCCATAGGAATTACAGTAGGTGCTATAAGTGGATATACCACCGGTGTTTTAGATAATATATTAATGAGAATTGCAGATATGTTTCTTTCTTTTCCTCCTATTATATTAGCTATGGCTATTGCTGCTTCTCTTGGACCAAATTTAAGAAACACTATAATAGCCATAGCTATGACAAGATGGCCAGTATATGCTAGATTAGTAAGAAGTCAAGTTTTATCTTTAAAAAATACACAATTTGTTGAATCAATAAAATCTATCGGTGGAAGTAAATTTAGAAGATTATTCATCCATATTTTACCTAATTGTCTTGCTCCGATTATTGTGAGGGCAACTTTGGATTTAGGGACTGCCATATTAGCTGCAGCTAGTTTAAGTTTTATAGGATTTGGAGCACAACCACCAACACCTGAGTGGGGTGCAATGGTAAGTATTGGACGCCAATATATTATTTCGGAATGGTGGATAGCAACATTTCCTGGATTAGCAATTTTAATAGTAGTTATGGGGTTTAACTTACTAGGAGATGGACTAAGAGATGTATTAGACCCAAGACTTAGGAGGTAGTTAAAATGAAAGAAACACTATTAGCAGTAAATAATTTAAAGACATCATTTTTCACCTATGAAGGAGAAGTAAAAGCATTAGAAAATATATCTTTTGATATATCAGAAGGAGAAACAATGGGGCTTGTGGGTGAAACTGGAAGTGGGAAATCGGTTACTGCGTTATCAATTATTAAATTAATTCCTTCACCTCCTGGAGAAATATTAAATGGGGAAGTTATGTTTAAAGGAGAAAACTTAGTCACAAAAACAGATAAAGAAATGAGAAAGATAAGAGGAAACAAAATATCTATGATTTTTCAAGATCCTATGAGTTCATTAAATCCAGTTTTTACAGTAGGAGATCAAATTTCTCAAGTAATTAAAGTTCATCAATCAAAAAATAAAAAAGAAGCTGAAAGAAAAGCAATTACTATGTTTGAAAAAGTTGGACTACCAGATCCAGAACATACTATGAGCAAATATTCTCATGAACTAAGTGGAGGTATGCAACAAAGAGTAATGATTGCAACTGCTCTTTCTTGTAATCCAGATCTACTTATAGCTGATGAACCAACAACTGCTTTAGATGTTACTATTCAGGCGCAAATTCTTAAGTTAATTAATAATTTAAAAAAAGAACTTGGATCTTCTGTGTTGTTAATAACTCATGATTTAGGAGTTGTAGCTAAAGTATGTGATAATGTGGCAGTAATGTATGCTGGAAATATTATTGAATTGGGAACAGTCAAAGAAATTTTTAATAGTCCATCTCATCCTTATACTAAAGGGTTAATAAAAGCAATTCCTAAAAAAGAAAATCGTGGTAAAAAATTAGAAATAATTAAAGGGAAAGTGCCAAATTTAATAAACCCACCTTCTGGTTGCCGCTTCCATCCTAGATGCAAATATGCTGAATCAAAATGTAGTAAAATAAAACCGGAAAGACAAAAAATAAATTCCACTCATTATGTAAATTGTCATTTTCCATTAAATTAGGGGGTAGAGTATGAAAAATAATATAATGGAAATTAAAAATTTAAAAAAATACTTTATAAAAGAGAAAGGTTTAATTAATAAAACAAGAACATCTATTAAAGCAGTAAATAATGTTTCACTTAATATTCTTAATGGAGAAACTTTTGGAGTTGTAGGGGAATCTGGATGTGGAAAGTCTACATTAGCAAGAACTTTAATGTTACTTATACAACCAACAGATGGAGATATTATTTTTAAAGGTGAAAATATTTCAGATATAGATAAAACAAAATTAAGGAAAGAAATGGCAATTGTGTTTCAAGATCCTCATTCCTCACTTAGTCCTAGAAGATCAATTATAAAAACTTTAAAAGAACCATTTGTAATTCATAATGTTCTTTCTGGTCAAAAGCTAAAGAATAGGGTTTTAGAATTACTAAATATAGTAGGATTAAAAGAAGAA
This sequence comes from Bacillota bacterium, assembly GCA_051744825.1. Lineage (GTDB taxonomy): Bacteria > Bacillota > Halanaerobiia > Halanaerobiales > DATFIM01 > DATFIM01. Next base: position 2,781 of record JBNJDL010000118.1, read on the forward strand.
CATTTATATCGTTTTCCGCATGAATTTAGTGGGGGTCAAAAACAACGAATTGGAATTGCTAGAGCTATTTCTCTTAATCCTAATTTTTTAGTTTTGGATGAACCAACATCAGCTTTAGATGTTTCAGTTCAAGCCCAAATATTGAATTTATTACAAGATTTACAGCAAAAAATGGATTTAACTATGTTGTTTATTACTCATGATTTATCTGTAATTGAATATATTTCAGATAGAATTGCAGTTATGTATATGGGAAAGATGGTTGAGCTAGGTTCTGTAGATCAAATTTTTGATAATCCATTACATCCTTACACTAATATTTTATTAGATGCTATTCCAGAGCCTAACCCAAATGAAGATATGCAAGAAATAAACATTAAAGGGGAAATTCCAAGTTTAACTGATTTACCAAAGGGTTGTAACTTTCAATCAAGATGTCCTTACGCAAGTAAAGATTGTTCTGAAGATAACCCCTCGTTGAGTGAAATAGAACCTGGGCATTTTTCTGCATGTGTTTTAAATCAAAAAAATTAACAATATAAAATTAATAATATAAATTGAATTTAATATATTTTTTAGGTGATTTGTTTTTAGATTTATATATAATGGGGAATGTTTTTTAATGTAAGAAATCAAAATAGATTAAAATTTTGGATTAACTTATATAAATAATAATATCAAGACCAATATGTATTTCCGCCTTACTAAAGCTGTGGATGAGCACAGCATAAGTAAGGCTAAGTTTTTGTTAGAGCCAGGAATCACTGGCACACTTAATTATAACTATACCAGCCAGTCATTCCTTTGCTAGTAAAGTCTTGATAAAATGTAAAAACCACATATCAACAAGGCTAAGTATTAAAGGAAAGCTTCCTTTCAGAATACCTGCTATTTGTTAGCGTTAACCTATATCAAGCAGCAATTCTTCCAGAAAAATTATGATTTGAAATTTATTTTACTTAAATATAAAAGTTGCATAAAAAAGGTATTTTATTATCATTGTCTAATTATGTTTTATAAGATAAATAATTATTTTAATTAATTATCTATAGTAGAAAAATTAATTAGTATTAAGTTAAAAATTTTTTAAAAAAGGAGGTGCTTCATTAGTCTGTACGTAAGAGTAGTGAACAAATTTAGACAGGAGCAACTGATGTAAGTGGTCCACTTTCTTTTAATAATATTTTTGATGATGAATACTATTTTGAGGTTACCACTGAAGATAATCATGAAGGAGTTATTTTACCATATTATCATTTATGGTATATAGATACAAATGGTGATATGATTGTAAGCTTTGTGGTTCCCATGTTTACTGATAGTTTTATCAGTACCTTATTATGGTCCTGGTGCTGATGAGGGTGAATTATTATTGGCAATACTCGGAGATGTTCCTGTTGCTGGTGAATCGGTAATCCTGGATCCTTCTGTATCTACGAATAATATAGCTTATGATTATGAACCAGGTGAAAGTGACAGTATTATCTTTAGAGTAAAATTGGATTTAATAATTACAATACTTGATCAGAGTGAATATATGACATTGTATTAATAGTAGGTGAATTTTAAATTCATTTTTTGGCTGGATAATTACACAAAGTTATAAAATAATGTTTAATTATGTTGAAAAAGAAAATGGATATGAATAGTTTGAAAGTTTTCAGAGTTTTAAAAGAAGTTATATGAATCTAGTGTTAAAAGGAAGGTGAAAAAATGACAAAAAATAGAGGATTATTTGTCTCTTATATTATTGTTGTTTTAATATTTTCTATTACTGGTTGTAGTAATAATCCTGCAAGTTTTAATGAAAATAATAATATACCAATAAATAAGACATTAATTATAACAGCCATTGATAATGTGTCTAATAATAATATAGCAAATGTCGATTTAACAATCCAATCAGAAGCTGAAGAAATTGAGGGGAAGACAGATTTAAATGGAATATATTCAGTTGAAGCTCAATTTATTGAAGGAGAGAGTTATAATATTACTGCTAGCCACGAAGACTATGATGAAAAAACTATAATATTTATTGTCGATGATTCTGACGATATATCTGTTGATTGTGTTTTAAAGGATGATTTTGTTATAACTTTTGATGATCAAAAGTTTGAAGATGTTATAAGAAATAAGATAGGTAAACCCACTGGTGATATTTATCAAAGTGATGTAATTAATATAAAAGTTATTTCTGCTTCTGACGAATCTATTGAATCAATTGGAGGTATTCAGTATTTAGAAAATCTAGAAACTCTTACAATTAGTGAAAATCAAATAAATGATATCAGCCCTGTATCCAGTTTAATAAATTTAGTTTATCTTCATTTTGGCTATAACGATGTAGATGATATTAGTTCAGTATCTGGATTAACCAGTTTAAAAACTCTTAATTTTCATAATAATGAAGTAAGTGATATTAGTCCGGTTTCTGATTTAACCAATTTAGAAAAACTTATCTTTTCTTATAATAATGTGATTGATATTACTTCATTATCTGGACTAATTAATTTAGAAGGGCTTGAAATTCGTGATAACCAAGTTAATGAAATTGATTCATTGTCAACATTAACTAATCTAATAAAACTTAATGTAAGTTATAACTTTTTAAGTGATATTAGTCCAATTTCTGATTTAACCAATTTGGAATATCTTTATTTTAGTTATAATGAAGTAAGTGACATTAGCCCAATAGCTGACTTAACCAATTTAAATACACTTTATTTTGGTAATAACGGAGTACAAAATATTAACCCATTATCTGATTTGATAAATTTAACAATTCTTCATTTTGGTATTAATAATGTAATTGATATTACTTCATTATCTGGACTAACCAATTTAAAATATCTTTATATTTATAGAAATCAAATAGATGATATTTCTGCTCTTGTCGATAATCCAGGAATAAATTCTGGTGATCAAGTATTTGTAGATCAAAATAATCTTGATTTAACAGTTGGATCAGATGATATGAATGATATAAAAACATTAGAAGATAGGGGTGTTTATGTTGATTATGACTAGCAAAATTAATAACAGTTCAATTTATTTATAATATTTAGATAAAATACATTTTTTCCTGTCAGAAAGAATTTAAGTTTAAACACATATTTGATAATGATAATAAATGAGGTTATATTTTAAAAATATTTATAGATCTTCTGAAAATATATTTTTAAATAAAAAAAGGGGGCAAATAGTGACTAAAATAGGATTGTTTGATTCTGGAGTTGGGGGACTTACAGTTATGAATGAAATAAAAAAACAAATACCTAAAGTAAATATAGAATATTTTGGAGATACAAAACATAATCCATATGGAAATTTAACTTCTGAAAAAATTTATAATTATTCTAAACAAATATTAAATTTTTTAGATAATAAAAATGTTGATGGAGTTATTGTGGCCTGTAATACTGCTTCAGCAGTTATATTACCAGAAATAACTAGAAAATTTTCTTTTCCTATAGTTGGAATGATTGAGTCAGGAGCTAAAACTGCTGTAAAAAAGAGCAAAAATAAGAATATAGGAGTAATTGGAACAAATTATACAATTAATAGTTTAGCTTACCATAAAAGTATTAATAATTTGGATTCAAAAATAAATGTAATCGGAAAAGCTTGTCCCCACCTGGTTTCTCTGGCAGAGAAAGGAGAAATAAGTGGAGAAAAACCTAAGAAAACAGTTGAAGAATGTTTATTAGATATAGAGAAAGAAGAAATTGATACTTTGGTTTTGGGATGTACTCATCTGCCTATATTTTGGGAATATATAAAATATTACATTGATTCTAAAACAGAGTTAATAGATCCTGCAGTAGAAGCGGTTAAATGTATGAAAAAAACTCTTAATTTAAGTAAATATAATAATGAAAAAAGTCAATCATCAGTATATAAGTTTTATACCACTGGAAATCTAAAAAAATTTGAAAAGATAAGTAGTGATATTTTAAATGAAAAAATTATAGCTAAAAAAGTTGTTTTAGATAATTAAATAAATTTCACATTTAAATAAAAATATAAAATTATAAAGTTCAAAAATCAGGAAAACTATTCCGGTTTTCCGAACTTTTCAGTTATTTTTTTAATAAGATTTTTATAATATTATTTTAGGTTTACTGAGTATAAGCGCTTGAAAACTTTTTAACTATATTTACCTTATATTGGAATGAAAAATGCATATTTATAAAGGT
>JBNJDL010000119.1:0-6968 GCA_051744825.1 Bacillota bacterium
TCCTACAGATTCAATAGCATATGGTAAGGAATAAGTTTCACCCTTCCAAGTAAATGCTTCAACTGCTGTATCTATTATTTGATCCTCTATACCTGATAAATCAATTGGAGAAATCAATCCATTAGTAACTAACTCACCTAACCAATCATGAGCACCAATTATAATATCAGGTCCTTCACCAGATGGAGCTTCAACTCTCATACTATCTCTGATATCACCAAAAGCTTTTTCTTGAATTTCTACAGGAATTCCAAATTCATCTTCAAATTCTGTTTCAAGGTCTTTTAAAACCTCAAGTCTGTTTTCATCTGCCCAAATAAGTAATTTTCCTGGCTCAGAAGCTGAGGCAAATGAAGTAAATCCTAACAACATTACTAAAGCTAAAGATAAAACTAAAAACTTTTTCATTTAATATTACCTCCCAATTTTATTTTGATTATATTAATACAACCTCTAGATTAATAATATTTAGAGGTTGTCTTAACCACGATGAGTTTGACGAGGAATGATTTCTGTTGGTATAATAATTTCTTCCCCCTCATAACTTGAATCATTAATGATTTTAATTAACATTTTAGTTGCCTTTATCCCCATTTCTTGAATTGGTATCTTAATAGTAGTTAATTTTGGATTTATATATCTGGAAATTGGTTGATTATTAAATCCAACTATTCCTACATCATCAGGAATTTTTAGTCCTTTTTCAATTAAAGAATTCATAGCTGCAACTGCTAACAAATCATCTAAAGCAAAAATATGATCAATATTTTTAATATTTTCATTTATTAATTCAGCACTTGTTTGTAAAGCTGAATCATAATCAAATTGAGTATATTTAATTAAATTATCAGAATACTTTATTCCATAATCTTTTAATGCTTTTTTATAACCCTTAAGTCGATCTCTACTAACTATATATTCTGCTGGACCAGATAATAATGCAATATTTTTACTTCCATTCTTGATTAAAAATTCTGTCATTTTATAGGCAGCTTTTATATTGTTGTTATCAACTCTTGGAATGTCATTATATTCTGGACATCTCCCAATTAAAACAAAAGGGCAATTAATATCTTTTAAAGATGATATTAATTTATCATTAACTCTAGAAGCCATCAAGATTAAACCTTCCACTCTACCATCTTTATAGAGTTTTATAGTTTCCTCATATTCATATTTATAATTTTGAGCGGCAGAAATCATAAGATGATAGTGTTCTTTTTGGGCACTTCTAGAAATACCCTGAATAATCTCTGAGAAAAAGGGATTAGCAAACGCCATTTCAGTTTGTCTGGCCATAACTAAGCCTAAAGTATGTGTTTTCTGGGTAACTAAACTTCTGGCAATTTCATTAGGATGATAATTCATTTCATTCATTATTTTTTTTACTTTTTCCTTAGTTAAATCACTAATATTAGGGTTATCACTAATTACTCTAGAAACTGTTGAAGGAGAAACATCTGCTTTTTTTGCGACATCTTTTATAGTTGTTTTTTTCATAATTTCCTCCTATCATTCAAACGTTTGCATTATTATATATTTTCTAGATAAATGATAAAATCCCTCTTTTTTAATCTAAATTAATTTAAAATATTTATTTAATGACAATATTTCCTATATTTGTGTCTGTTGTAATATATATAATATCATTTTTGTTATCAAAATTCCAATTTAATATCTCTTTATTTTTGGAAGATATATTAGAAATACTTTTATTATAATTCTTAATTACTATCTCATATTGAGTATATTTACTTGAATAATTATTATAAATATCTTCAATATTCAATTCAAAGCTATCTTTTTTATTTTCATAAGAAAATTTAGTTTTCTTATATTCATTATTCTCATAAGAAAAGCTAATTCCATCATCTTCATATAAAGTATATTCGTTTTTATTGATATTTTCATTAAAATAGATAACAATTTTTATATTTTCTTTTTCTTTTTCATTTATATAATTTTTTTCTTCTCCTATAGGTATAATAGAACCCTCTTTAATATATAATGGCATAGTTTCTAAAGGAGTATCTTCTATTATATATTGCTTACCGTCAAATCTTTTTTCACTAAAGAAATTAATCCAATTACCTTCAGGGAGATAAATTAATTTTTTATCTTGTTTTGCTTCATAAACAGGAGCAACTAAAATACTTTTTCCGAACATAAATTCATAAGATTTGTTATACACTTTTTCATCCTCAGGAAACTCTAAAAATAGTGGTCTAAGTATAGGTGTACCAGTTTTATTTGTTTCGTAAAACAAATTATATAGATATGGTAAAAATTTATATCTTAGCTTTATAAATTTCTTTATGATTTTTTCATATTTTTCACCAAAAACCCATGGCTCCTGTGATGTAGTATAAATAGAAGAATGATTTCTAAATAAAGGCATAAAAATTCCTAATTGTGTCCATCTAGTTAATAATTCTCCATTACTATCTTCAGAAAATCCACCAACATCTGTACCGGAAAAATTAATTCCGGAAAGACCCATATTTAAAAGCATTGGAATCGCCATTTTTAAATGTTGCCAGATACTTCTATTATCTCCAGTCCAAACAGCAGCATATCTTTGCATTCCTGAAAATGCAGCTCTAGATAACACAAAAGGCCTTTCTTGATTGAATTCTTTGATTCCTTTATAAGTACCCATAGCTTCCAATAAAGCATATTGGTTATGAAAACGTTTGTGTAAACCTGAATCTCCATCATTTTTATGTAATACATCTACATCCATTGTTGAGCTTTCATTAAATACAGCGGGCTCATTCATGTCATTCCAAATACCACGTGTTCCTTTTTTTAAAATATTTTTATGCAAATCGGCCCACCAATTTCTAACTTCTTTTTTTGTAAAATCAGGAAAGACAGATTCACCTGGCCAAACATCCCCACTATATATTTCACCATCTAAATATTTACAGAAATAATCATTTTTTACTCCTTCTTTATATACATCATAATCTGCATCTTTTTTTACACTGGGGTCTATAATATTTACAATATTATATCCATCTTCTTTTAATTCGTTTATCATATTTTCTGGTTCAGAAAAGCGATTATTATCCCAGGTAAAAATTCTATAACCATCCATATAATGAATATCTAGATGAATTACATCACAGGGAATTTCTTTTTCTCTAAATTTATTAGCTAGATTTTTTACTTCTTTTTCATTTTTATAACTATAACGAGATTGGTGATAGCCTAAAGACCATTTTGGAGGAAGTGGCATTTTTCCTGTAAGATCAGTATATTTATCTATTACATCTTTGGCCTCTGGACCATTTATAAAATAATAGTCCATTTTTCCACCTTCAGCCCAAAATGAATATTTATCATCCTCATCAATTCTAAAATCAAAATGGCTTTTGTAACTATTATCAAAATATATTCCATAATTATTTTTCTTACTAGCAACTAAATAAAAAGGAATTGAAGCATAAAGAGGATCTGTGTTTTCTATATGAGATTCAAATACATCAGTATTCCACATAGTATATTTTTTACCTTTTTTATCTAAAAAAGCTGTTTTTTCTCCTAAACCATAAAAATACTCATTATCACTTGTTTTTTTAATCGCCTTAATCTTATTTTTACTCCAAGATAAAGCAGGAATAGCATCTTCATGAAGTAATTCTCCCTTTTTATTATAAAATTTTAGAGAAAAAGGAGATTTATTAATTATTATTTTTAAGTCATTTGTATTTACTTGCAAAAATTCTTCACTTTCATTTATTTTGAAATTACTATATTTGTCTTTATTAACAACTGCATATGTAGTTTTTAAATTAATTTCTTCTTTTTTATCCATTATTACTCGAATAATATCACTTTTTACAAAATCTAAAATTACTTTTCTTTTATTGAAATTAAGTTTTAAAAGATTTTCTTCTTTATTAAAATTTAAAATTTCTCCTAATTCAAATATTTTTTCTTTTACAGCAGTCTCTTCATTTCTATCAATTATTTCTTCACTATTAATATACATCACTCCTTAAAAATTTTCTATTATTTTATTCTAGATGAATTTAAAAAATCCTTTTTAGATTTTATAGATTAAATATGTTATAATTTAAAAAACCTTATTTATGGAGGGAAAAATTTGAAAGAATTTATTAAAGCTAAATTAGTAATTAGTAGATGTTTAGGTTTTGATAACTGTCGCTATAATGGTCAAATACTAAAAAATGACTTTATTGAAAGTTTAAAAAAATATACAAAAATTATTACTGTTTGTCCAGAAAGAGATATAGGACTTGAAGTTCCAAGAAATTCTTTAAGATTGGTAGTAGAAGATGAAAATTTAAAAATCATAGATAAAAAAGCTGATAAAGATTATAGTTCTGAAATGAAAAATTACAGCAAAAATTTTCTAAAAACTTTAAAAAAAGTTGATGGATTTATATTAAAAAACAGGTCTCCTTCTTGTGCAATAAATGATGCCAAAATATATAATAGTAAAAATGGAAGTCCATTTAAAACTGATAGTGGATTTTTTACAAATGAACTAAAAAAAGAATTTCCCTATATGATTATGGAAGATGAGGGCAGATTAACAAACTTAAAAATTAGAGAAGATTTTTTAAGCAAAATATTTTTAAAAGCAGATTTTAATAATATTAAATCCTCATTAGATATAAAAGAATTAATTGATTTTCATAGTCGCAATAAATATTTGCTTTTAACTTTTGATGAAAATAATATGAGAAAGTTAGGAAAAATAGTAGCAAATCATAATAAAGATAATGTCAAAAAAATATTTAATAATTATGAAATACATTTAAATAAAGCCCTTGCTAATGAAAGTAGTTATACTAAAAATATTAATGTACTTATGCATACCTTAGGGTATTTTAAAGACAAATTAAGTAGTGAAGAAAAAAGTTTTTTCCTTGATCAATTAGAAAAATATAGGGAAAATAAAGTCCACTTAAAAGTTCCTTTAAATATAATAAAATCATGGATAATTAAATATGATGAAAAATATTTAAAAAGACAAAGATTTTTTAATCCTTATCCTGAAGAACTTATGGATCTAAAAGATTCAGCAAAAAATCAACGCTAAAAAATCCCCTTTCTGTTAAACAGATTTTTATTTAATCTGTTAACATAAGGGGATTTTCTTGTTATAATAATTTAAATATTAATTGTTTAAATAATCAAATTCAACTTCAGTATCTTCATTTTCATAATTGTTTATAATTTTAGGAGTGATAAAAATAAGTAATTCTGTTCTACTTTTGTCTTCATTTTCTCTACTAAATAATTTTCCTAAAATAGGCATTTCTGATAGATAAGGTATTTTTGATTCACTCATTTTATCTTCTTCTTGAATAAGTCCTCCTATCACAAAAGTTTCTCCATTTTTTAAATTTAAAGTAGTTTCTACTTCTCTTGTTTGAATTACTGGATAGCCTTCATATTTTTCTTCACCTAAACTACTTACTTCAGGTTGAACTTCCAGGCGAATAATATCGTCCTGACTTATCCAAGGTTCAAAGCTAAGGTTTATTCCGGCTTCAATATAATTTATTGATTCTTCACCTTCTCCTTCGCTTGTTTTTACAGGTATTCTATCACCTATAAGAAGCCTACCTTCTTTTCCATTTAATGTTATTAAATGAGGATTAGCTAAAGTTTCTGATTTACTATTTCTATTTAAATAGTCAAAAACTCCAGACCACTCTAGATTTACAGCTTCTAAAATTTCCTCTTCTTTAATAAAACTGATTTTTGGAAAAGATGAATCACTTTCATCGTTTTCTTCGTTTAATGAATTAAGACCCAATTCCTCTACATCTGAACGTGAAATTTCTTCAACTCGTACTTCAATCATAACCTGTCTTTGCGGTCTATCAATTTCTTCTAAAAAGGAAATTGCTTCGTTTACTATAGAAGATTCACCTTTTAAAATAACTTCTCTAAATTGAGGATTTGTAGAAATATTTAAATCAGAAAAATTATTTTCTATAATATTTTCTATATCTTCTAATGGTATATAATCTATTATATCTCTTTTAGTAACATTAATTTCCATATCCTCACTTTCTTTTTCTTCATCTTCACTTTCACTAACTTTTTTTACATCTAATCTATCTATTATTTCTTTAGCCTCACTCACTTTAGCTTTTTCTCCATATAATACGATTTTATTTTTATTATCTCCAGTAATTAATTCCAAATCAGGATAAATAGATTTTAAACTACCTGATATCAACGAATAATTATTTGATTCTATATCTATTATTTCATAATTTTTTTTGCTTTCACTTTGTTCGTCATTTTCTTTATCGATTTTTTTAATTAAATCAATAGCTTTATTTATTTCTTCTTTATTTCCCTTTATTAATAATTGGTCTTCATTTGGGAGAGTAGACACTCTTAAATTATCATATATACTATTAATTATTTCTTTGGTTTCTGATGAATTTAAAAATTTTAAATTTATAACATTTGTTTCTTGAGAATCATATAAGCTTTCAATTCTTTCTGGACTGGCAACAAAAATAGTATTTTTATCTACCTTATAACTTAATCCTTTTGCATTAGTTATTAATTTTAGGGCTTCTTCAAAACCTACCTTTTCAAGTGTAATAGTAATATCTCCAGATACTGAATTATCTAAAACTACATTTTTATCAAAGATTTTTGCAATTGAACGTAATACTTCCTGTACATCTGCATTTTTGAAATTAATATCATCTATTTGTGCTGTTTCTGCACTCACAGCACTACTAAAAAAGAATGGTAATAACAAAACTAAAAAAGTAATAATATAATATTTATTAATTAGTTTTTTCACTCTACTCCCCCCTCATATTTAAGTAATATATATAATTATCTTTTGCCAAGGTTACTTTAGCAGAATCAATATTAATTACTTTATAGCCATTTAATTTATCTCCAACACTTAAAATATAACTTTCATTTTCGTGTTCTAAAAGTATTTGATACTTTCC
>JBNJDL010000120.1:0-6944 GCA_051744825.1 Bacillota bacterium
GATTTAGAAAAGATTCCAAAAGTTATTGCAGTTGCTGCTGGCAAAGAAAAGGCAAAAGCTATAATTTCTGCTGTTTCTCCAAAATATCAAGATGTATTAATAACTGATGAAAAGGCAGCTAAAGAAATTATTAAAATAGCTGATGCTTAATTTAAATAGTTGATAAAGCCTAAAAATTTGGCTTTAAAATAAACAAAAAATAAAATGGAGGTTGATATTGTGAGTGTAAAAATAGGAATTAATGGTTTTGGTCGTATAGGACGTGCTGTTTTCAGGAGTGCATTTGATAATCCTGAAGTAGAATTTGTAGCAATTAATGATTTAGTAGATCCAAAGACTTTGGCTTATCTTTTAAAATATGATAGTAGTCAGGGAACTTTTGATCATGATGTAGACCATACAGATAATAGCATTATTGTAGATGGAGAAGAAGTAAAGATTTTTGCTGAAAAGGATCCAGCAGATTTACCATGGGAAGAAAATGATGTTGAGGTTGTTATTGAATCAACAGGACTTTTCCGTGATGGTGAAGATGCTAAAAAACATATAGAAGCAGGAGCTAAAAAGGTAATAATTTCTGCACCTGCAGATAATGAAGATGTAACTTTAGTTATGGGGGTAAATGATAATGAATATGACCCTGATAAACATGATATAGTTTCAAATGCTTCTTGTACAACTAATTGCCTTGCTCCTATAGCAAAAGTACTTAATGATAACTTTGGTATTGAAAAAGGTCTTATGACTACAGTTCACTCTTATACAACAAGTCAGAATTTATTAGATGGCCCATATAAGTGGAAGAAAATTACTAGAGGTAGAGCAGCAGCTGAAAACATTGTACCAACAACAACTGGTGCTGCAAAAGCTGTAACCCTCGTACTTCCAGAATTAGAAGGTAAACTTGATGGAATGGCTATGCGTGTTCCTACTCCTACTGGATCAATCGTTGACTTAGTTGTTGACTTAAAAGAAGATGTGACTGAAGAAGATATTAATAAGGCAATGAAAGAAGCAGCTGAAGGTGAACTTGAAGGTATTTTAGGTTATGGTGAAGAACCATTAGTATCTCGTGACTATATTGGAGATCCTCGTTCTTCAATATATGACCCTAACCATACTCGTATAGTTCAGGGTAATCAAGTAAAAGTATTATCCTGGTATGATAACGAATGGGGTTATTCTTCAAGATTAGTTGATTTAGCAATTAAAATGAAAGAAATGGGACTATAATAAATAAATCTCATCAAGGTGTTCCAATCATATCTTTTAAGGCAATTAAGCCTGAATGATATTGATTGGAACATCTGCTACTTTAAAATTAACACTAAGTTGGAGGTGTTGTGATGAAAAAAAAGCTTAAAGATATGGAATTTGAAGGAAAGAAAACTTTAGTAAGAGTGGATTTTAATGTACCTCTAAAAGATGGAGAAGTAACAGATGATACCAGAATAGAAGCTGCTCTTCCTACTATAAAATATTTAATAAAAGAAAAGGCTAAGGTTATATTAATGTCTCACCTTGGACGTCCTGGAGGAGAAGTTGATGAATCGCTTCGAATGGACCCTGTAGCTGAAAAGTTAGCAGATTTACTCGGAAAAGAAGTTTCTAAGGTGGATGATTGCATAGGTGATGAAGCGAAAAAAGCAATTTCTAAAATGGAAGATGGCGATGTATTAGTATTAGAAAATACTAGATTTTATCCTGGTGAAAAGAAAAATGATGATGATTTTGCAAAAAGTTTAGCTGAATTAGCTGACCTTTATGTAAATGATGCTTTTGGAGCAGCTCATAGAGCTCATGCTTCTACAACTGGAGTTGCAAAACACTTGGAAGCTGGAGCAGGATTTTTAATGCAACAGGAATTAAATGCCCTATCTAAGGCAACAGATAATCCTGAATCTCCATATGTAGCAATTATGGGTGGAGCAAAAATTTCAGATAAAATGGAAGCTATCCGCAGTCTATTAGATAGAGTAGATCATCTAATAGTTGGTGGTGGAATAGCTAATACCTTCCTTTTAGCTAAAGGCTATGATATGGCAGATTCTTTAGTGGAAGAAGATATGATAGACTTAGCTAAAGAGCTTATGGAAGAAGCAGAGAAAAAAGGTGTAGAAATAGTACTTCCTATTGATGTAGTTATTGCCGATGACTTTAAAGAAGATGCTAATTCTCAAGTTGTAGATGTAGATAAAATTCCTGAAGGATGGCAATCTCTCGATAGTGGTGGAATAAAAACTTTAGAAAAATACAAAGAAATAATTGCTAAAGCTAAAACTATAACCTGGAATGGCCCTATTGGTGTTTTTGAAATGGATAAATTTGCTAAAGGTACAAATGAATTAGCAAAGGCTTTAGCTGAGGCAGATGCTGTAACTGTTATTGGTGGTGGTGATTCTGCAGCTGCTATTAAAAAATCTGGCTTAGCAGATAAAATGGATCATATTTCAACTGGTGGAGGAGCTTCTTTAGATTTCCTTGCTGGTAAAAAACTTCCAGGTGTAGAAGCCCTTGATGAAGTTGAACCTACAGATTTTGAAGAATTAGAATAAAATAAAGAAAATAACCCCATCTCATTTTGACGATGGGGTATATCCATATATTAGAGGAGGGATTTTTATGCGTAAACCTTTTATTTGTGGTAATTGGAAAATGAATAAAACAGTGAGTGAAGCAAAAGATTTAGTAAGTGAGTTAAAAGATTTAGTAGCAGATGTAGATGAGGTGGAAGTTGGAGTTTGCCCTCCAGCTATAGATTTAGTAGCAGTTAAAGAAATTTTAGAAAATAGTGATATCAAAGTTGGAGCTCAAAATATGCACTGGGAAGAAAGTGGAGCCTATACTGGTGAGCTTTCTGGCCCTATGTTAGAAGAAATAAATTTAGATTATGTTATACTTGGTCATTCAGAAAGAAGAGAATACTTTGCTGAAACAGATGAAGATGTGAATAAAAAGGTTAAATCAGCCTTTGAGCACAATTTAAAACCTATTATCTGTGTTGGAGAAAGTTTAAAAGAAAGAAAAGAAGGCAAGGCTAAAGAAAAAGTTAAAACACAAGTTGAAAAAGCTTTAGAAGGGCTAGATAAAGAAAAAGTTAAAAATTTAGTAATTGCTTATGAACCACTCTGGGCAATCGGAACTGGAGAATCAGCTTCAGCTGAGGAAGCAGAAGAAATGATAGCTTATATTAGAAAAATTATTGAAAAAAATTATTTTGAAGCTGCAAAAGAATGTAGAATTCAATATGGAGGTAGTGTAAAACCCCATAATGTAGATGAGTTTATGAGTCAAAAAAATATTGATGGAGCCTTAGTTGGAGGAGCAAGCCTAAAAGCTAAGGACTTTGCTGGAGTAGTTAAAAACTTTTAACTAACTAAATTATTATGTTAAACAATAACTATTATTATTAATTTTTAATTGCTATAATAAACTTAGTAAATAATGGAGAAAAATTAGACTAGTACATAAAAACTTTTATCTCAAGGAGGGATAGAAATGACTAGAGCAAAACCTTTGGCTTTGATTATAATGGATGGACTTGGTTTATCACAAGAAGAAAGTGGTAATGCTGCAAAGGCAGCTAATACACCATTTTTAGATAAATTATTTGAAAAATATCCAAATTCAACTCTTGGAGCTTCAGGAGAAGATGTAGGACTTCCTGAAGGACAAATGGGCAATTCTGAAGTTGGTCACCTAAATCTTGGTGCAGGCAGAATAGTTTATCAGGATTATACCCGTATAAATAAAGCTGTTGAAGAAGAAACTTTGAAAGAAAATGAAGAGTTAAAAGCAGCTATTGAAAATGTGCAAAAAAATGATAGTGCCTTGCATTTGATGGGGCTTTTATCAGATGGAGGAGTTCATAGTCATATAAGACATCTTTTTGGCTTACTTAGAATGGCTAAAAAAGCTAATCTCAAAAAAGTTTATATTCATGCCATACTTGATGGAAGAGATACACCGCCTAAAAGTGGTAAAAAATATATTAAAGAACTTGAGGAAAAAATGGATGAATTAGGTGTAGGAGAAATAGTAACTGTTAGTGGACGCTACTATACTATGGATAGAGATAATAGATGGGAAAGAACTAAAAAATCCTATAATGCTATGGTTTTAGGAAAAGGTAAAGAAGCTCCTGATGCAATTGCTGCTGTAGAAAATTCTTATGATAATGGTGATAATGATGAATTTGTTTTACCTACAGTTGTAAATAAAGAAGGTACTATAAAGGATAATGACAGTGTTATTTTTTATAATTTCCGAGCAGATAGAGCCAGACAAATCACAAGAGCCTTAGCTTTAGAAAATTTCACTGAATTTGAAAGACCTGATGAACATCCAGAAAATTTATATTATGTTTGTATGACTCAATATGATAAAAATTTTGATTTACCAGTAGCATTTCCTCCTAGTGATATTAAAAATGGTTTAGGTGAAGTTCTCAGTGAAGAAGGTTTAACTCAATTGAGAATAGCTGAAACTGAAAAATATGCTCATGTTACTTTCTTTTTCAATGGAGGAGTTGAAAAAGCAAATCCTGGAGAAGAAAGAAAATTAATTCCTTCTCCTCAAGAAGTTGATACTTATGATGAAATACCAGAAATGAGTGCTTATGAAGTTACTGATACGCTTTTGAAGAAATTAGATAATGAAGATTTAGATGTAATAATTTTAAATTATGCTAATCCAGATATGGTTGGCCATACTGGTGATTTTGATGCTGCTGTAAAAGCAGTAGAAACAGTGGATGATTGTTTGAGTAAAGTTATTCCTAAAATAGAAGAAATGGGAGGACAGGTTTTATTAACTGCTGACCATGGAAATAGTGAAAAAATGTATGATGAAGATGGTGAACCTTTTACTGCTCATACAAATAATAGAGTTCCTTTGATTTATATAGGTGGTCAAAAAGATTCTAAAATTAAAGATGGCAAATTGGCAGATATTGCGCCAACAATGCTTGATTTATTAAATATTAGTAAACCGGAAGAAATGACTGGAAATTCATTAATTGCAAAGGAGGAATAAATTATGAGTGATGCAACAATAATTGATATTTTTGGAAGAGAAATACTTGATTCTCGTGGTAATCCTACTGTAGAAGTTGAGGTGACCTTAGGTGATGGCTCACGTGGTAGAGCTGCTGTACCTTCTGGTGCTTCAACTGGTGCTTATGAAGCAGTTGAATTAAGAGATGGAAATGAAAACCGTTACATGGGAAAAGGAGTAAAAGAAGCTGTATATAATGTAAATGAAGTTATTGCTCCTGAATTAGTAGGTTTTGATGCACGTGATCAAGTAATGTTAGATAAAAAAATGTTAGAATTAGATGGAACAGATAACAAGGGTGAATTAGGAGCTAATGCAATTTTAGGAGTTTCATTAGCTTTAGCAAAGGCTTCTGCTGCTTCAGTTGATAGTTATCTCTTTAATTACTTAGGTGGAGTTAATGCTAGAACTCTTCCCGTTCCTATGATGAATATTCTTAATGGTGGAGAACATGCAGATAACAATGTTGACCTCCAAGAATTTATGATTATGCCTGTTGGAGCTAATAGTTTTGCTGAAGCTCTTAGAATGGGATCAGAAATTTATCATAATTTAAAAGATGTACTTAAAGATAAAGGTCTTTCCACTGGTGTTGGAGATGAAGGTGGATTTGCTCCTGACCTTGATTCTAATGAAGAGGCTTTAAAAGTTATTATTGAAGCAATTGAAAAAGCTGGTTATGTTCCAGAAGAAGATATTATGTTAGCAATTGATGCCGCTGCCACTGAAATTTATGAAGATGAAAAATATAATTTTAAAGGTGAAGGAGTAGTAAGAAGCTCTGAAGAAATGGTAGATTTCTATGAAAAGCTTGTAGAAAAATATCCAATCATTTCAATTGAAGATGGTCATGCTGAAGATGATTGGGAAGGCTGGAAAATGATGACTGAAAGACTTGGAGATAAAATCCAAATTGTTGGAGATGATCTCTATGTAACAAATACAGAAAGATTGAAAAAAGGTATTGAAGAAAAAGCAAGTAATTCAATTTTAATTAAGGTTAATCAAATTGGAACTTTAACTGAAACTTTAGAAACTATTGAAATGGCTTCTAAAGCAGGATTTACTTCTGTAGTTTCTCACCGCTCTGGAGAGACAGAAGATGTAGTTATTTCTGATTTAGTTGTTGCTATGAATACAGGTCAAATAAAAACTGGGGCACCTGCCCGTTCAGAAAGAGTAGCTAAATATAATCAATTACTTAGAATAGAAGAAGCTTTAGGTGAAGCTGCTAAGTATGCTGGAAAAGATGCGTTTAACAAATAAAAAATGTGCTATACTGTCTTAATGTAGATTCAATCTGGCTCCATGACACTAAAAGGAGGGTTATTAATATGAAATTAGAAGGTAAAAAAGTTATTGTTTTTGCTGCTAATGAATATGAAGACCTTGAGGCCTGGTATCCAATTCTTCGTTTGAAAGAAGAAGGGGCAGAAGTGACAATTGTTGGTTGGGATAATGGATGTACTGAATGTGAAAGTAAGCATGGTTATCCAATCAAAATTGATAAAAAAGCAAAAGATATTGATACAGATAATTATGATGCTGCTATTGTTCCAGGAGGTTATGCTCCAGATAGATTAAGACGGTGTAAAAATGTGCAAAGAATAGTCAAAGAAATGAATGAAGCTAATAAAGTAATAGCATCTATTTGTCATGGTGGCTGGGTATTAGTTTCAGCTGATATTTTAGATGGTGTAAAAATGACTTCTACTCCTGCCATAAAAGATGATCTAATAAATGCTGGTGCCGAATGGGTTAATGAAGAAGTGGTAGTTGATGGAAATCTTGTAACTTCCCGTGCACCTCAGGATCTACCAGTGTTTATGAAAACAATAATAGATATGATTGATAAAAAACATAATTAATAAGAAATTTCGCTAAAATAT
>JBNJDL010000121.1:0-6915 GCA_051744825.1 Bacillota bacterium
ATAACCTTCTTTCATATTTAAAGTTCTTGTATAATCTTTTATTTCACCATCACTCATATTAAACTTTTCTCCAGCAATATAAAAATTTATTGAAGTCCAGTCAGCTAAATTAACTATAGTTTGGCTATTTTCTGGCTGATTAGGAGCTTCTTCTCCATAAATTATTTTTTCTGAGCCATATATACCATTTATATAGAAGCCTGGGGTAGTTGTACCTTCATCTCCAGGATAATCTTCTTCTAATGTACCTCTAAGTCCCATATAGCCATTTCCTAGAGCAAAGATAGATTCATTATGATGATTATTTTCTATTTGAAAATTATCTTCAGTAATATTCCAGGGTTCATAATCATATAAAGAATCTGCAATTAGCTTTTTATAATGAAAATCTCGCAAAATTTTCCTCCCTTCTTTTAAAAGGTACCCGGTATGGTACCGGGTACCTCCCGATATTTGTCGAAATTTCTTATTCGCTTAATTCTTT
Source organism: Bacillota bacterium (assembly GCA_051744825.1). Classification (GTDB taxonomy): domain Bacteria; phylum Bacillota; class Halanaerobiia; order Halanaerobiales; family DATFIM01; genus DATFIM01. The sequence goes on from JBNJDL010000121.1 coordinate 485, forward strand.
TAATCTATTTTTTAGCTTTTCCTTTTTATCTTTATATTCTTTAAGCTTATCTCTCTCTTTTTGTACTACCTTTTCCGGTGCTTTATTTACAAAGCCATCAGTATTTAATTTTGATTCAGCTCTATTAATTTCTGAATTTATCTCATCTAAATCATCTTTAAGTCGTTTTATCTCTTTATCTATATCAACCATACCTGCTAATGGTAAAATCACTTCTACACCACTTACTATTGTGGTAGATGCTTTGTCTGGAGTAGATTCTAACTCACTTGTAATTGTTAAATCTTCAATTTTAGCTAAATCTTTAATATATTCTTTTCCACTTTCTAATACGTCAGCTTTATTTTCTGCAAATAAAATTGCTTTAATTTCTTTACCAGGATTTACTTTCATTTCATTTCTTATATTTCTAATTGAAGTAATTACATCCATAATCAAATTCATCTTACTTTCTATATTTTTGTCTATTTTTTCTTCCTCAATTTCTGGCCACTTTGCTAACATAATACTTTCTCCCTTAGCTGCAGGTAATTTCTGCCAAATTTCTTCTGTAATAAAAGGCATTACTGGGTGAAGCAATCTTAAAATTCCTTCTAAAATATTAGTACCAACATATTGGGCAGTTCTTTTAGCTCTTAAATCTTCATCCTGATATAAGCGAGGTTTAATTAATTCAATATACCAATCACAGAATTCACTCCAGATAAAGTCATATAAAGTTTCACTTACAAGGCCAACATTATAATTTGATAAAGCCTTTTCAATTTTTTCGGTAATCTTATTAAAACGACTGATCATCCACTTATCTGCAAGGGTATAATCTAATTCATCTTCATCTATTTCATCCCAATTTAAATCTTCTACATTCATTAAAATAAAGCGAGAAGCGTTCCAAATTTTATTTGCAAAATTTCTACTTGCTTCTAATCTTTCTTCTCTAAATCTCATATCATTTCCTGGAGTATTACCTGTAATTAAAGTAAATCTTAAAGCATCTGCTCCAAACTTATCTATTACTTCTAAAGGATCTATACCATTTCCTAAAGATTTACTCATTTTTCTTCCTTGCGCATCACGAATCAAACCATGAATATATACATCTGAAAATGGTATTTCATCCATAAATTCAATACCCATAAAAATCATACGTGCTACCCAGAAAAAGATAATGTCTCTACCAGTAACAAGCATATCTGTTGGATAAAATCTTTCAAGCTCTTTTGTGTTTTCTGGCCAACCTAAAGTTGAAAAAGGCCAAAGCGCTGAACTAAACCAGGTATCTAAAACATCCTCATCTTGTTTTAAATTCTCACTTCCACAGGCTGGGCAAGTCTCTGGGACTTCTTTATCAACAATTACTTCTCCACAATCTTCACAATACCAAACCGGTATGCGGTGGCCCCACCAAAGCTGTCTTGAAATACACCAATCTTCAATATTTTCCAACCAATTTAAATAAACCTTAGTAAATCTTTGAGGAATAAACTCAATTTCACCATCTTTTACAGCATTTATAGCCGGTTTAGCCAGTGGCTCCATTTTCACAAACCATTGTTTAGAAACCATAGGCTCAATAACAGTATCACAACGATAACACTGTCCTACAGAATGTTCATGCTCCTCAATTTTTTCTAATAAAGCTTTTTCATCGAGATCATTAATTATTTTCTCGCGGCATTCATAACGATTAAGTCCAACATATTCACCAGCTTTATCAGTCATATTTGCATCTTCATCTATTACCTTAATTAATTTTAAATCATGTCTTTGACCAATTTCAAAATCATTAGGATCATGAGCAGGAGTTACCTTTACCATTCCTGTTCCAAAATCACTATCTACATATTCATCTTCAATGATTGGAATTTCTCTATTCATTAAAGGTAATATTACTTTTTCCCCAACTAAATCTTTATATCTTTCATCATCAGGATCTACAGCAATTGCAGTATCACCTAACATAGTTTCTGGACGAGTAGTAGCCACAGTAATGTGACCATCTTTATTTTTAAAAGGATAGTTTATATGATAAATTTTCCCTTCTTTTTCCTCATGTTCAACTTCAACATTAGAAAGAGTTGTATGACAATCAGGACACCAATTTACAATATAATCTCCTTGATAAATTAGTCCTTTTTCATAAAGGTCAACAAAAACCTCTTTTACTGCTTTATTACACCCTGCATCCATTGTAAAACGCTCTCTAGTCCAATCACAGGATGAACCCATCTTTCTAAGCTGATTTGTAATTCTTTCTCCATATTCATCTTTCCATTTCCAGGCTTCTTTTAAAAATCCTTCTCTACCAATCTCAGCTTTTTCTTTGCCTTCTTTGCGCAGTTTGTCAACTACCTTTACTTCAGTTGCAATACTTGCATGATCAGTTCCTGGTAACCAGAGAGTATCAAAACCTTGCATTCTTTTATATCTCGCATAAATATCCTGTAAAGTATTATCTAAAGCATGACCTAAATGTAATTGTCCTGTTATATTAGGGGGTGGCATCATAATACTGTAAGTTTCTTTATTATCATCTAGTTCTGCTTCAAAATATCCTCGATTTTCCCACCTTTCATACCACTTATCTTCAACCTGATCTGGATCATATCTTTTATCTAATTTTGCCATCTTCATTCCTCCTGTTTATTTAAATATTTTATAATTTATTTACCACTTAAATAAGAAAAAGTCCTCCCCCGTCCACTTAAGGACGAAAAAGGACCTTTTTTCGTAGGTACCACCTTAATTTCACCTACAACTATAAACATTGTAGATGATACTCAATTAACATAACGGTTAATCCGGCCTGAACTACTAAATATTCATTCAAGCAACTCCCAGGCGACATTCATTTCATTTAACTGAGGAGTTTTCCAGCCATTGAACTCCATTCTCTGTCAGTATCTTGAAACTACTCTTCCTGTTCACAGTTTTTTTAGTTATTTATATTTATTAAATATAATATACTTTTATTCGTGATTTGTCAAGAAAAATATAATAGTTTTAAAATTCTAACAAATATATTTTCCTAATTATTTGCTATAACCCTACTTACTTCAGAATATATATTCATTCTTTTATTACGAACAAAACCAATTAATGTGATATTTTCATCTTCAGCTATCTGCACTGCTTTAAGAGATGGTGGTGATTGAGATAATACAACTTTTAATCCTATAGAATTTATTTTATTAATTATTTTGGTAGAAATTCTACAACTAAGAACTAAAATTTTGTCATCAACTCTTAGATCTTTTTGTAAAATATAACCAATAATTTTATCTACTACATTATGTCTTGCAATATCTTCTCTAAAAGCTAATTCATTCAAATCTTTATCCATAAGAAGTCCATTATGAACTCCGCCAGTCTTTTTAAAGATAGTTGAATTTGTTGAAAGTTGATTAACAGCTTTAAATATTTTATCACTTTCTAGTTTGTTTTTATAAAAATAATCCCTATCAACATTATTTAGTTTATTATCCTTTTTTCTATTTAAACTTTTTATTTTAATTAACTGTTTTTCCCTATCTATTTCAATTTCTTCAATTTCAGAAAAACTGCTTATTAAACCTTCAACATATACTCTTCCCAGGGCCATTTCCTCTAATTTATAGGGACTAACAGCAATATCAAAAATTTCTTCTCCATTAAAAACTATCTTATAAAAATCTTCTATTACTATATAATCTTTAGTTTTTTTTATTTTCCCATTTTCTATACGAATTATTTCCCTTTTTTTATAAAAGTCAGTCATTTTTTCACTCCAAAATTTAATTAATTAACTACAAAACTTATTCATCTTTTCTAAATCAGACTTGTAATTGATATTAAAATATATTTTTTTAGGATCAGCAATTTCCTTTATTTTTTTCTCAGAAATAATTTTTAGATTTATAATGTCATAAAAATCTTTAATTTTATATTTTTCTTCAATTAAAAGCTTTTGAATAGCTTTCAAACTGCTCTTTTTATAAACTCCTGCAAATGGCTCAAAATAACCATTATACTTAGCAACTAATACATCATAATCTTTATTATAACTTTTTAAATATTTTATATAATTTTCTTCCAAAAATGGCATATCACAGGCTGTAAGATAATTTTTTTCTTGATCAGAATATTTAAGACCTGTATAGAGCCCACCTAAGGGCCCTATAGCTGGTACAACATCTTCAAGTATTACTATCTCTTTTAAAAAAGAATAATCATCCTTATTTTGAACAACTAAATATATTTTATCAAAATTTACTTTAAGTTTTTTTACTATTTTTTCAACCATCAATTGGTTATTTATTTCAACAAAGGCTTTATTACTACCAAAACGACTACTTTCTCCTCCAGCCAATAATATTGCATTCATATTTTAGCCACCTTTATTTCTTATTCTACTTTTTCTATTTTTACAGCAGTTACTTTTAGCTCAGGTATTTTGGCATCTTCATCAAGAACAGGATTAGTTAATCTATTTGCAGGACTTTCTGCATAATGGAAAGGCATAAATATTTGACCTTCCTGTACTCTTTCACCTATTCTTGCATTTGTTTCAACTTCTCCTCTTCTTGAACTTACTTTAACTCTATCACCTTCACTAATTCTTAACTTTTTAGCATCTCTTTGATTGATTTCAACATAAGCATCTGGCTCATGTCGATCAATTGCCTTAGAATTCCTGGTCATAGTACCTGTATGGAAGTGATAAAGCATTCTTCCAGTCATCATAATATAATCATATTCATCATTAATTTCCTCAGCAGGTGGTATATATGTTACTGGATGGAACTTACCTTTACCTCGAGCAAATTCACCTTGATGAAGGAATTTAGTTCCTGGATCATCACGATCAGTACAAGGCCATTGCAATCCAGTTTCACCTAATCTATCAAAATAAATACCACCATATATAGGAGTAACTTCAGCTATTTCATCCATAATTTCTACTGGAGAATTATAATTCATTTCATAACCCATTAATGTAGAAATTTCACTTATAATTTTCCAGTCAGCTCTTGCTTCTCCAGGTGGCTCAATAGCTTTATTAACCTTCTGTATTCTTCTCTCAGTATTAGTAAAAGTACCATTCTTTTCAGCAAAACAAGCAGCAGGTAAAACTACATCTGCATATTCAGCAGTTTCCGTTAAGAAAATATCCTGAACTACAAGAAAATCTAGAGAATCTAAAGCCTCTTTTATATGATTTTGATCTGGGTCAGAAATTACTGGGTTTTCACCAATAATATACATACCTCTTATTCCCTCACCAGCTTCATTAAATATTTCTACAACTGTTTTCCCAATTTCTTCTGATAATTCATCTGTATCCCAGGCTTTAGCAAATTTTTCTTTAATCTCAGGATCATCAACCGATTGATAACCAGGATAAACATTAGATAATGCTCCTAAGTCACAGGCACCTTGTACATTATTTTGCCCACGAAGTGGATTAACACCAGTACTTTCCTTAGCAACATTTCCAGTAAGTAAAGCTAGATTAGCTATAGAAAGTACATTATCTGTTCCTGTTTTATGTTGAGTAATACCCATTGCAAAATAGATAGCTGCTTTATCAGCATTTGCATATAATCTAGCAGCTTTCTTTATTTTATCTGCTGAGACTCCTGTGATTTCTTCAACTTTTTCTGGACCATAGTTTTCTACTACACTTTTCATATATTCATAATTTTCTGTTCGCTTTTCAATAAATTCTTCATCTGCTAAACCTTCAGAAATTATAACATTCATTATTCCATTAATTAAAGCAACATCACTACCAGGCTTTTGTTTCATTGCCACTTCAGAAAGACCTGAAAGCTCAATTTCTCTAGGATCTGCAACTATTAGTTCAGTTCCACTTTTTAAAGCCTTTTTCATTTTACTACCAATTACTGGATGATTTTCAGTAGGATTAGAACCAATAACAAAAATCACATCTGAACCTTCAATTTCACTAATAGAATTTGTCATAGCTCCTGAGCCAAAAGCTTTTACCAACCCAGCCACAGTTGAAGCATGACATAAGCGAGCACAATGGTCAACTGTATTTGTTCCAATAACAGCTCTCATAAATTTCTGCATCAAATAATTTTCTTCATTTGTACACTTAGCTGAACTAAGCCCGGCTAAATATTGACCTCCATATTCTTCTTTTATAGAGCTAAGATTTTTTGCAACTACTTCTAAAGCTTCATCCCATTCTGCCTCTTCAAATTCACCATTTCTTTTAATTAAAGGTTTAGTTAAACGATCTGGATGATTAACAAAATCATAACCAAAACGCCCTTTTACACAAGTTTCTCCAGCTGGATTTGGTGTGTTTTCTCTAGCAACTGAATCAACTTGTACTATCTCTCTTCCCTTAGTATTTAGTTCTAACTGACAACCAACTCCACAATACGGACAGGTTGTAACAGTTTGTTCAAAATCATATTTTC
>JBNJDL010000122.1:0-6885 GCA_051744825.1 Bacillota bacterium
TCTCTCTTTAACCCATTAGGATAACCACTACCATCCCATTTTTCATGATGAGATAATATTTCCTCAGCAATTAAGGCAAACTCCTCAGAAGCTGAGGCTATTTTATAACCTCTCTGGGGATGTTCTTTAATTAACTCCCATTCTTTTTCTGTTAATTTAGCTGGTTTGGTCAATATTTCTTCTGAAATAGTAGTTTTTCCTATATCATGTAAGGTAGCAAGCAGTGATAACCTATTTATTTCAGAATTAGAAAGCCCAATTTTATTCCCCAATTCATATGCCAATTTGGTCATTCTGATAGCATGTTCTTTAGTTTCAGAACTTTTTGCGCCTAAAGTATTTACTAGATTTTCAACTATTTTATTTTTAGTACTTCTACTTTCAGCTAATTTATTCTTATACATATTATTATCTGCTTCTTTTAAAATATCTTTAATATTTTCTTCATCTTTATTTTTAGTTGCCACTCCCATCCCAATAGAAATTGGAATTTGATCTTTACCAATTTTTTTATTTCTATTATTAATTCTTCTTACAATCTTTTCTGCTTCTTCATTACTTGTTTTAGGAAGTAAAATGGTAAATTCATCTCCACCATGACGAGCTAAAATATCCTCTTCTCTAAGTACTTCTTTTAACATTTTCGCTGTTTCAATCAACATTTGATCACCTTTTTCATGACCATAACTATCATTAATAATCTTTAAACCATTTAAATCTCCCATAATAATACTCAGAGGTAACTGACGTTTAGTATCTAATCTTTCCATCTCAGCTTCAAAAAATCTTCTATTATATAAACCAGTAAGTGAATCTTTATATATAATATAATTTATTTCTTTTTCCTTTTCTTTACGATCTGAAATATCTCTAACAAACTCTACTATTCCTGTAATTTCGTTATTATCTTCAGAAAAAATAGGATAACTAAAGATTTCAATATAATCTATAACAAATTTTTCTGATAGTTTTTTAACTTCTCTTACCATTTCAGCAGTTTCCAAACTTTTAATAACTGGACAATCATCACATCTTTCATCTTTATTATAATAGCCCTTAAAACATTTTTCACCTTTAAAGGGCAAACCATGTTTATACCATTCTTTCATTTTGGAATTAGTATAGCGAATAGTTAAATCAGGATTTAAAACACTTATTCCATCCTGAATACTTTCTAAAACACTATTTAATAGGTTATTTTTTTCCTTAAGATCTTTTTCTAATTTTTTTCTTTCAGTTACATCATGGTGCATTGAAATTATTCCTTTATCACCACTAGGAAGTATTATATTTGTTTCTTTTAAATGATAATGTTTTATTTCACCATTTTTTTTAGGAGTTTTTATGTCATATTCTAAGTTAACACCATTTATCAGTTTTTTAATGTTTTCACGAGCCAGATCTCTAAACTTAGGCAAAACAAATTTATCGATAATATTGCTATCTTCTAATTCTTCTTTTTTATATCCAGACATGTCAGACATACTCTCATTAACTTCAAGAATATTACCCTTTTTATCTTCAATAATTATTCCAATAGGAGCTGAATTGAAAATAGTTTTATATCTTTTCTGACTATATTTTAATTTTTCTTTTGCTTCTTTTCTTTTAGAGATGTCCTGAGCAAAAATAAGTTCATATTCTTTCCCATTATATTTTAAATATTGAGATCTTACTTCAACTGGAAACTCTATTCCACTTTTAGTAAGATGGGTAGTTTCAAATTTTATCATTCCATTTTCTTTTAATTTATTCCAAAATTCATCTCTGTTTTCATCAGTATATGATGTTTCTACTTTTGTTATTTTTTTATTTAATATTTCTTCATCATCATATTTTAAAACTTCACATACTCTATCATTATAACTTTTAATTTCACCATTTGGAGAAACCCAAAAAATTCCGATTGGAGCTTTATTTAAAGAAAATTTTGCTAAATCTACTGGAATGTTTTTATGTTTTTCTTTTTTCACTAATCTCAACCCCTAATTAACAAAAAATATTTTGGTTAGTTAGTAATAATTATTATTATTTATTGTATATTATTTTTGAGAATATTTCAACATATTTTTAAGATATCTAATAAAATTATATAATAAACTCCTTATTCTTTAATAACCTTATTTCTTCCATTTTCTTTTGCCTCATAAAGAGCATCGTCCACTCTTTTTAGTAGAATATCAATATTATCATCTTTTTTTAATTCTGTCACTCCAAAACTGCAGGTTACTTTTTCTACTTCTTCAAATGTAGTATTTGCAATTTTAGTTTTTAATCTTTCTGCCAATTTTACAGATTCTTCTAGTTTAGTTTCTGGATTAATTATAATGAACTCATCTCCACCATATCTAGCTAAAAAGTCTATTTCTCTAATTTCATTTTTTACAGTATTAATTATTTTAATTAATATATCATCACCTGTCAGATGGCCATATTTATCATTAATTTCTTTAAAATAATCAATATCAAACATTATCACTGATAAGTCATTTTTATATCTAAAAGCCCTCTTTATTTCTTTTTCTAATTCTTCCATTAATTTTGTACGATTATAGACATCTAACATTTCATCTGTTACAACTTTTTCTTTCAAATTATCAATTACTTTTGCTGAAGTATAATTTAAAGTTTTATAAAAAGATATTATAATAATTAAAAGTAATAAAATAAAACCACCAATTATTTTCATTGAAAGATCATTAAGAGAATTATAAAGCTCAACTTTAGGCATCTTAGCTTTTAACCAATAATTAGTATTTAGTAATTGTCGAAAATCTTTAATATTATCCTCTACAATTAATTTTTCTTTATTCATATTTTGATCATAAATTATATTATATTTTACCTGATGACTATTAATTTCATTTAATAATTTTTCTAAATTAAAAACAACTATATCATTTCCCAGTTTAGTTTTTTCTTTTAAAATAGGGGAGTTAACTATTAATAATGTTTTTTCTTTTGAAATTATGATCTCAGTATTTTGATTATCAAAATCTATCATTCCTCTTATTTTATGGAAATCTTTCTCTCCCCAGCTAGTTATCACTTCATTATCAGATATTCTATATGCTCCTACCACATTTTCCAAAACTTTTGCACCATCAGCATATTTCTCCTTAGTATATTCTTTAAGTTCTATTAAAGAAATTTCTCCACCTTTATATTGACCTAACTTATTTTTTATCATTGTTCTACTTGATAAACTTTCTGCTCCTTCTATAAATCTATTTAAAGTATTTTCCACATTTTGTTCAGTTATAGTTACAGATCTCTGAAATTCATTTCTCAAACTTGTTTCTAATTCTGTCCTCAGAGGAGAAAACACTCCCAGGTAAAAAAACAAAGCTGTTATAATTATTACTATAATAATTAGATATTTTAGTCTGTTAAAAATATATCTCATTTTTTATTCCTATCCTTTGGTTTCTTCCAATCAGTAATATTTTCATGATAAATCACAACAGAATAAGGTCCGTCATTTTTAAAATCACTTACTCTCATTTTAAACCAGCGTTTTTTATCAGGAGAATGACATGGGTATTCTAACTCAAATTCATCTTTGTCTCCATTCATAACATCTTTTATACCCTGATAAACTTTATCAGTTTTTTCCCCTTGAATATTTTTAGCTTTTTCAATCACCTCTAAATAATTTGTTCCAATACCAACGTTTTTTGGATTTTCCCCATTATTTTCTGCAAAATTTCTCCAGGCTTTGTTTGTATATTTTATAACCCCATTTTCATCTAAAATAACTATGTTAGCTGCTAATGAATCTAGTATATTTTGAGAAAATTCTTTTTGTCTTTTTAATTTTTCCTGTGCTTTTTTCTTTTCAGTAACATCACGAAATATGGAATATAAATAATCATCATCTCCAAATGATATAGGTTGTGAATAAACTTTTATATCTTTAATTTCACCATTCGCAATCTCATGCTTAAATTCAAAAGTTAGTTTATCTTCTTTTTTTGCCCTATCCATTTCTTCTTTTACTTCTTTTTCACTCAAAGTGTTTATCTCTGTAATTTTCATAGAAGTTAATTTCTCTTTATTCCAACCATAAAAATCAACAGCAGCTGGATTTGCATCAATTATATTTCCATTTTCAGGGTCTATTATTAACATCATTGTATAGTTGTTTTCAAAAAGGCTTTTATATCTATCCTTAACATTTTCATATTTTCTTTTAGCTTCCTTTAATTCACTAATATCTCTATAAATTATATAATATCCAATAACAGAATTACCACTTGTAGTTAAGGGGAAAGCCTGTATTGAAACTTCTATGTATTCGCCATTCTTTTTCTTTCGATAGGTAGTTGAATCTACTCTATTACCTTTTTTTAATTTTTTAATATAATTATTTGTCTCTGAATATTTATTTTCTGGTACAATTTTTTTAATATTAGCTCCAGCTATTTCACCTTCTTTAAAGTTAAACATATCTTTAAAATAATTATTTGTTTCAATTATATTAAATTCATCATCTAAAAGTACAATGCCTTCTTGAGATTCCTCAAAAAACTTCTTAAAAGAAACTACTTTATCAAATTGCTCAGATTTTATTTTATTTTCTTCTAATTCATCATTAATAACTTCTGCTTTTACTAGGTTGGTTTTTTCGTTTTTAATAATTTCAAGGAAATAGTCTACTATTTTAGGTGAAAACTGTGTTCCCTTATTTTCTTTTATTTCATTTATAGCTTCTTTTTTAGTCAAAGGTTCCCGATATGCTCTTTTAGAAAGCATAGCATCCCAGGCATCAACTATGGTCAAAATTTGAGAAATAAGAGGAATATCATTTCCTTTTAACCCTTCTGGATATCCTTTTCCATCCCAGCGTTCATGATGATGCAGTACATATTTAGAAATATGTTCTAATGATTCTGAATCAACTAAAGCCTTTTGGCCATAGACCGGGTGTTTTTTTATTAATTCATATTCTTCAGCACTAAGTTTTTCCTCTTTATTGAGAATATTTAAAGGGACAAGTAGTTTACCTATATCATGAACAAGTCCAGCCCAGTAAGTATCTTTTATCAGTTTTTTAGGCAAATTCATTTTTTCAGCTACTTTTGATGCTAACTTTGCTACATTTTGCGAATGGCCTGTAGTATAAATATCATACATTTCCATCAAATTTATAATAGAAGTAACCAATTCTTTAGTAAAATTAGTTCTTAACTTGTCAAATCTTTTAAAAGCAAAAAATGCAGATGCTAAATTAGCAAAAGACTTTAAGATTTTTTTCGTGATTTTACTGAATTCTTGATCACTATTTTCTTTTATATCTAAAGATATTCTTGCAACAGTTTTATTGCTGATTCGGATATTTACACATAAAGATTCTTTTATCGGTTTAAAAACTTTATTTAAAATTTCTTCTTCTGATATAGACATTTCCCCATATTTAATACAGTGTCCGTTAGATTTATAAACTCCCTTTTTTTCTATATGACAGATTTTATCTTTATCAATCTTAAGATCATTTATTAATTCACTATTATGCCCTATGGCATCAACAATTTTAAATTCATCCTCTTTATTTATAACTCCTATTTTACCATAATCAGCCTCAGGTACTATTTCAATAGCATTACCTAAAAGTTCTGAAAAAAATTCTTCTTCATCAAGCAAAGTTTTATCTTCCATATTTGCTACAAGTTCTATCATATCTACAAATCTTTGATTTAATTTATTCATTTCTTCAAATGATTGTTCTAATTCCTCATTCATCGCTTTTATCTCTTCATTATAGGCACTTAATTGCATATTAGAAGCAAACAATTCCTGTTTTTTAGATTTCAGCTCTTCTTGAAACTTTTTTCTTTCTGTTATATCAAAAACATAACCTTCAATAATAAATTCTTCATTTTTTTCTCTTTCACTAATTTTTGCATTCATATTAAGCCAAATATTTTCTCCATCTGGTATTACTGCTTCATATTCAAAATTTTCTACTTTACCTTCATTCTCTAAAGCTTTTATAAATTCATCTCTGCGGCTGGAATCTGCATATAATTCTTTTTGCAAATCATTATAGGCTGATAAAGCTTCATTAGAGTCTTTAAACCCTAGAATTTCTGCCATTGTTTTATTAGCTGAAAGAACTTCACCATTAGAAGTTGTCCTGAAAATACCTACCGGGGCAAAATCAAATAATTTTTTATATTCTTTTATATTTTCTAACCAACTATTTATTTCATATTCTTCAATCTTATTATCTTTATAAGCTTCAGCATCTATATAATAAGGATTACTATATAATTCATTTTCCAATATTAAATAAGGATGTAATTCTATTACTGCCTTTATAATGTCATTATCATATTTATTTATATCATATCTACATAAAGCAACAACAGGAAAATAATTAAAAACTCTATGATTTAATTTCCATTCATAGTCAATTATTTCTTTTTTTCCATTTTCGAAGTTTAATACTTCATTTAATTCCCCTGTAATACTGAGACCATTATATCCTTCATCTAATGCTTTATTAGTTTCTTCTTTTATTAATTCTATCATTTGATCTGAATCAAAATTATTATCTGCTGCATATGTTTCTTCTTTGCTTAAAAGTAGTAACTGCCCTTTCTGAATATAATTTTCCAAATTATTAATCTGATTAAATAATTCTTTTTTTATTTTTTTTAGTTGTTTTTTGTCATCAATATACAAACATTTTTCATCTCTTTTCAAACTTTCTTTTACAAAAGAGATTATACTTTTTATATATTCATTTTCTTTTTCATATATTAAAACTACATGATCTCCTGTTTTCAATTTATTTAAATTTTTTATCTTTTGATAAGGATTATTCATAAATAAGCCTCCTCACTTTTCTAACAACTATTTATTCTATTCTATCATTTTTAT
>JBNJDL010000123.1:0-6690 GCA_051744825.1 Bacillota bacterium
ATTATTTTTCTCTTTTCGTAGATACTTAATTTCGCTATCCTTATCTTCCTCTTCTTTTTGTAAATCAACTAATTCCTGATAATAGTAATTAGTTTTGGAATCACGATAATCAAAAAAATCTACTTCTTCCTTTAAGGCAGAATTATTCTTTTTTTCCTTAAAATCTACTTCTTCTATGAATTCCTCAATTTCACTTAAAAATTTCTTGACTCTTCTTTTCCATTCATCATATTTATGTTCTATTTTCACTTTTATTTTATTATTAGCACGTTGTTTATCACTATTTTCACTTAACTTATCTTTATAAGTAGCAAAACTTTTTTTGATTTCTTTTATCTTCTCTCTTTCAGTTTCAACTTCTTTTTTCATTTCTTCAAATTCATTTATTTCAGCTAAATCTTTTTTGAGTTTAGTAATTTGCTTTTCTAATTTTTTTTCTATTTTTTTTAATTCATTTAATTTACTTTTTATTATATCCTCTTTTTCATTAGCTTCACTTATACTTTCTTTGTTTTTCTTTATTTCCTCTGCCTTTTTTTCTACATCCATTTCAATCTTAAAAGAAGTTTGTTTAGAAAGTAATTCTTCACTTTGATAACTTAATTTATTCATACTTTTAAGCTTGTTTTTTAAAGTATTAATAGTTTCTTTTATTTCACTCTGTTTTTTTCTTAAATTATTATACCATTCCTTAAAATTTTCATTATCAAAAATAAAATTCAATTCTTTACCGTGAATTAATTTCAAATAATCAGTCTCACTATTATTATTTTTCTGTTCGTAATTAATAAAAATAGGAACAGGAGCACGAAATAAATCCATTTCATTTATATTATTTTTTACCTTTTTCCAGTCACCTTCATACATGAGAACAAGACTGTGAGCTAAAAAAGGATATTTTCTTATAATCTCATCTTTATTATCAGCAATATTTAATAAAAAATCACTACCATAATATACATCTATATCAAGTGCTTTTATCTTATTATATAATTTTTTCTGGTCTGCATTAGCTATCCAGAAATTATTTTCATTTAGAGAAAGATCAATTTCTACTTCTCTATTTTCATTTTCTAAGCTTCTAATCTTCTCTTCTTTTTTTGAAATTTCATTTTTAAGTTCCATTCTTTTTTCTGAAAGCCAGTCTTTACTATATCTATCCATAAAACTATAACTTTCATTAATTTTTCCTAAAGAAAGAATTTTCTTTAGCTGAATAAAAATTTCTTTTTCCTCTTCTTTTCTTTTTTCATATTTTTCTTTTATACTCTCATAATTATTTTCTAATTGACCTAATTCTACTTCCATATTATGCAATTTATTTCTTATTTTATCAAGATTATTTTCCTTTTCTGATAACTCTTTGTTAACATTTTCCAATCTTTTTTCTTTATCATAAATTTTTTCTTCAAGCTCTTTTTTTATATAAGCAGGTGAGCTCAATTGCAGATAATTAAAACCTTCTCCTAATTTTTTCTGCCATTTTTCAAGTCTTTTTTCTTTTTCTTCAAAATTAACTATTTTTCTCTGTAAATGATCAATATTGCTTTTTAATTCTTCTTCTTTCTGAATAAGTTTATTTTCTCTCTGCTTTAAAAAATTATAATAAGAGTAATAATTTTCGCTTGTCCTTTCTAATTTTTCTTTTAATTCTGGCCAACTCTTTTTTAATTTCTTCTTCACCTTAGCTATTTTTTCTCTTAATTCACTTACATTCAACTTTTCCTTTAATTTATTTAATCTATTTTGAATACGCTTATATTCATTTTTTTTATCTTTATATGGAAGATAAATTTTGTTTAATCTCAACTTCTTTTCTCTATTTTCTAATTTGCTAATTTTTTCTTCTAACTGAGCATAATCCTCCTGTAATTCACTTTTTCTCTCTAAATATTTATCTAATTCCCTCAGTTTACGAGCATATTTTAAATTATCTTTTTTAAAATTTAATTTTCTTATTTTCTTTTCAGTTTCTAATTTATCATTTTCTGTTTTTTTAATTTCATTTTCTAGAAAAATTTTTCTATTTTCCATACTACGATAAAGATTATTACCTCTATTTTGAGCAGCTTTTTTCCTCTTTTCTAAAGTAATACCATGTTCTGCATCTCTTAAAAGTGGCTCTACCATATTATTAAGTCTTTTTATATCATCACTACGAGAAATAAGCTCAGGAAGATTTTTGGCTATTTTAATATTGTTTACAAAAATATTTAAAAGTGATTTTTCCTCACTCTCATCTCGACTATTTATACTTTCACTAACAGCTGGAATAATCAATTTATCAAAAAGCTCCTGATTATCTCTAGCCTGTGAAAAATATTTTTCTAAACCACCTTCAGAGCGATTTATAGTACGCATAATATCCCATTCAGACCTGTAAATCCCGTGGCTGGCTAGATATTGATAATAATCTGAATTTAAACTCCTTACTGATGTCTTGGAAAAAGTGCGGAAATAATACTTATTTTCCTGAAGAAAAGCCCATAATTCATCATAATTTAATGCTTTTTCCTCTGTTTTATCATATAAAGGCAAATTTTTAAGACTAAATTTACTGTCACCTTTATATTCGTGAGTATAAAGAAAATATTTTAAACCAATTTTTTCATCATCTTCTTCTATTCCTTCTTTATGACGTGCACTTACACAGATAGCAGCAAGTAATTTTTTATTCTCTTCACTATCAAGACCCCATTCTAGACCAACATGAAAAGTATATGGTCGGAAAGAATTATAGCGGTCATAAAACATCCCCTCTAACTTATTACCTTTATTTTTTCCCCAGGCAGTACCAGGAAGAAGAATTTGAGATACAAGCTGAAGCATTACTCCTTTGCCACTTCCATTTTGTAATGTAAATAAACTGTGATCCCCATTTTTATCAGGAACAAGATTAAAAATAGAATCCTTGTGTCTTTTCTTAAAACCATCATACTTATTTCCACTAATTCTGATTAGATTCAATCTGGGCATCTTTTTTTTCCTCCTGCTCTTTTTTAGTCTTTTCAATCATATTTTTAAAATCTCTATATCTTTTTTGATTGTGATATAATTCATCTAAACGCTCATAAAGTACAGGTTTAGGTATAATTTTCAATTCTTCTTTATTATCAATAATCAACCCTTGTTCTGCAAGTGGTTTTAAAGCTGTATTAATAAAACTTAATCTATTGTCTTTAGTCCGTGTTACTTCAACTCTATCTTGAGTTTGACTCATCTTATATTCACTAAATTCTGTTAACCAGAGTTCAGCTACCTGCTCTATTGCTAATGACCATTCTTCACTAAAACTTTCTTCTTTCTCCTGTCTTTTTTGCCAGGATTCAAGAATAGCGGTAACCTGATCAGCAAGTTTATAATAACTCACTCCTTCTTCTTCCCAGCGTATTCTAATATGTTTTTCTTTATCAACTTCAGCCAAAAAAATTGAAATTATGATATTAGCCAGATAAAAATATTTTTTTCTTTTGAGTCCACTATATTTCTCTTTCATTTGAGTATATGAATTAGCAAAATTAGAACCTTGACCTTTACTTACAAGATGTATATGTTGTGCTGTAGAAAAAACATGTAGTCCACCTTCAGCTGCCATAGTTTTCACAATATTACGCAATTCACCATCCTGACGATATTTATCAGCTAAAGGATCAGCAATAGAAATAATCTGTTCATTTAATAATCTAAAAAATAGAGCTGAGCCATCTTCTATTTGTTCACGACTGTAAGGCATCATTTTTCCTCCTCAAGATATAGTATATAAGGGGATAAGCGAAAATTATTGTTCAAATTTACTAGATCTTGACTTTTATCAATTCTGGATTTAATAACTTTAGCTTCCAGTTCTCTAAGTTTTTCATTTTTTTCTATTAAACGATTAAATAATAACAATCTTTCATCAAGACCAGAATATTCTTTCTCGATTTCTTCTAATTCAACATCAGTTATAATAAACATCATAAATAATTCTAGATTTTTATCCTGACTTAGCCATTTTTTCTTTTTAGCTTTTGAAATTTTTTCAAGATTTTTTAGTTCAAATTTCCCCTTTTTCTTTAGCTGTAAAAAAACTTCTTCCCATAATTCAAGAATCAAATCCCAATCTTCTTCTTTTTCTGGAGGCTTTTCCTCTTCTAAAAATTCTTTCTCTTCTTCAATAAAATCGTCTATATATGTATAAAGCTGCTGCTCTGCCCAGGCCCAATCCAGAGGAAAAATAAATTCCTGTTCTGGTGAAAACAATGGAGTTAAGAGATCTGTAAAAAGTTCTATATCTGGTAATCCCTTTTTTAAAATTAAATTCTGCCAAAAATCTTTTTTATAGGAAAGATTAGATGTTTTCCAGAATAATTCTGGACTATCTGCCCTTATTTCCATCTCAAGTGATAAGTTGGAAATGGCAAGCTCCGCTAATTTATCATGTAACTTCCTTGCCCTTTCCAATTCTTCAAATAATAATTTTCCTTCTTTTTTCTTTTTATCAGGAAAGTTGTCAAGCCTATCTTCCCAGCTAAACATATCAGCAAACACTTTTTTCTCTTCTTCAAATTGCTCTTTCAATTCTCCTTCACTCATTCTCTTAGACTCCTCTTTTGCGGAAAAAATCAAAGATGGATTACGAAGTATATCTTCTTTTCTATCTTTTTCTTTTTTTATTAAATTTCTAACCCGGGCAATAAGATTACTTACACTATCTTTAGCTTCTCTAAAATTTCCATTTTTTATTAACTGTAAAGTATAAAATTGTTCTAAATCAAAACCAAATTCCTCTAAAACTTCTCTAGTTATAAAGATAATTTCCTGAGCAGTTTCAGTTAATCTATAAACTGTACTTCCTCCCTCTTCCCAGCGAGAAGCTTCTCTATCAGGCACTAAATAACGAAACTTAAATTCACGATGGGCACGAAGATTTTCATCATATAACATAACTGAAAAAGGAGCCTGTCTTTTTGGATCTCCAGAATATAAAACTCCATCTACCAATCTCCTTATTTGATCTAGTGAAGCCTCCAATTTCATTTCATGTATTATATTACCTGTAATCTCAATAAGATCATTTTTACTGCGATTTTGATTATTGTTTATCTCTCTTCGGAAAACTTTTAAAAGAAGATAAAGGCTTATTTCATGACTATAATCATTAAGTTCACCTATATCAAAACCTCTGCCTAGTTGAGAAATAGCTGCTGTCTTTTTTAATCTGTCATGTAATCCTGAACTAACTCCAGGCATAACAATATCACACCTTTAATTTTTATATTTAAGTTTAATTTCAGATTGTAAATCACCTTATTTTATTAATTTCTACAGAAAAAGATATATACCTGCAAAAAAATAAGCCCCAAAAAAGGGACTAATTAATTTAAAAATTAGATAAAATATATTATAAACTTGAAATATTACTATCTTTTTAAACTTTTTCTTTAAGGGCTTCAATATCCCGCATATTTTCTCCTGCCATTCTCCGAACTGTCCCTAATTTCAAATCTAATTCCTCTAGATTTTTATCCACTTTATCAAAACGATTTTCCATATTTATTTCCAGGCCATCTACTCTATTTTCTAAGCCATCCATTCTTTGCTCTAAGCCATCCATTCTTTGTTCTAAGCCATCCATTCTTTGTTCTAGACTATCCATTCTTTTATCCAAACTATCAAATCTTTGGTCAAAATGATCCATTCTTTCTTCCATTGATTTCTTAAAATTATAAAATCCATTAAGCAATTCATCCATTTTATCAGTCATATTAATCACCTCTTGATTCAGGATAATATAATTCTACCACATGAAAATATAAATAACAAGATTGTTTTAGCATTTATTTCCATTTTTTATTATCCTTAGAGATTATTTGTTTTCTTTCTTTTTCACTCTATCTTTTATAACTTCAGTAAATCTTTCTATTTCATCTAATTCTTTTTCTATGATAGATTTTACTATTTTTAAATTAATTTTTTGATATTCATGTACTGCTAAATTCCTAAAACCAACCATAGCTTTTAATTTTTCTGTTAATTTTTCATCTATAAATTCTTCTTTATTCAATATTTCAAAAGCATCTCTACTACTTTGTGGCACTCCTAAATCATATTTGGCAATTACATGCATTGCAATATCAATAGTAGCTTCACATAATCGTTGTATATTGAGTATAACTGAATCTTGCTTTGTATAGTCTTTTAAGTTTTGAAAGTCATTATCATAAACATCATTAATTCTATTAATACATCGCCTAATTGTTTGATGTTTGTTAATTAATATATCATTAGGCATGACATTTCACCCCCATATTTTGTCCAATATTTCCTTTCTTTCTTCGTTTAATTTTGCATATTCTCGTAAAGTCTTTAACTCAAAACTCAATTTTTTATAATTATCGTTATTATATATTAATTCACCCTGTATAACCTGTGTTTTAAATACAGTAGATGCCTTTTTTATATCAATTAAATCTACTTCTTTCCCCACTTTATCTGCTAACTTTTGAGCTAATAAAAACAATTGATATTCATCAATTTCTTTTTCAGACAAAAATGCTAGATCAATATCACTATTTTTTCTTTCTTTATTTTTGGCATAAGATCCAAAGACATAAATCAAATCAGGAGATAACTTTTCTTTTAAAAATTCTATTATCTTGTTTTTTTCCATTTTAGAAATCATAATTTTTCTCCTTATTTTTAATTATT
>JBNJDL010000124.1:0-6624 GCA_051744825.1 Bacillota bacterium
AGGTAGAGGTTTAAAAGAAGAAAATAAGTTAAAAAATAAAATTAATTATGAAAAGATTAATGGAGAAAATTATGTAATTAATAAAAGTAAAGAATGGCTTAATCCATGTAATGAAGAAGTATGGGATTATAATATTGCTTTAGCCAAAGAAGCTTTTCAATTAGGTTTTGATGAAGTACAATTTGATTATATTCGCTATCCAGCTCTAGGAGATAATGTTTTAATACATAGTGAAAAAGATTTAAATAAAAATGATATTATAAATAATTTTGTAAAAAATGTATATAAAGAATTAGACCCTTACAAAAATGCTGTTTCAATTGATATTTTTGGTTTAACTACTTCTTTTGCAAATGGAATGGGTATTGGACAAGATTTTGCTAAATTAAGTAAAAGTGCAAATATAATATCACCAATGGTTTATCCTTCTCACTACTATCCTGGAGTTTTTGAACTTGAAGTACCCGAAAAAAAACCATATGAAACTGTTTCAAAAAGCATGAAAGATGCTCTATTTAAATCTAAAAATCCAGATCTTATCTTGAGACCCTGGTTACAAGATTTTTCAGTTAATTATAAGTATAATGTTAAAGAGGTAATTGCTCAAATTAAAGCAGTTGAGGATTTAGGTATAAAAGAATGGCTTATATGGAATCCCAATTCTCGTTATAATGAAGAAGCTCTTAATAAATTACTACCGTCATATTAAATGGCGGTTTTTAATTTTTTGAAAGAATAGCTTTGTATTTTTGAGCATATATTAATATAATGAATTAATATTAAGTAAATATGAGCTAAATCTTTATATTTATACTTGCATTTTTTAAAATATTAGTTATCATATATAATAGGTAAAGGTCAAAAATAGTCAAAGACAAAGCAGGAGGGTTTAATATGGCCAGCTTATCAGATCAAATTGAAAAACATTTAAAAAATTTATTAGATAAATATAAAGGAAAAATAGAAATAAAAAGAAATAAACTGGCAGATGAGTTTAATTGTGCTCCTTCTCAAATTAATTATGTACTTGATACTCGATTCACCTCTGAAAGAGGCTTTATTGTTGAGAGTCAAAGAGGTGGAGGAGGATATATTAGAATAATTAAAGTGAAAATTAACTCTGAAAATGAAAGTTTAAAAAATATAATTTCTCAACTTAATAATATGCTTAGTCAAAATGAGGCTGAAGGGGTTATAGATCGCCTCTATGAAAATGATTTGATAAGTGAAAGAGAGAGTTATTTAATGAAAGTGGCAATTCATAGAAGAGTGATAGGAGTTGATTTGCCATATAGAGATTATATTAGAGGTAGAATTTTAGAAGCTATGTTAGAAGTTATATTGAGACATAAAAAGGAGGATGAATAAAATGCTTTGTCAAAGATGTGGTGAAAAAGAAGCAACAATTCACCTTACAAAAATTGTTAATGGTAAAAAAACTGAAGTACATCTTTGTGAAGATTGCGCTAAAGAAACAGGACATCTAAACCTAACAAATGATCCTTTTTCATTTCAAAATTTATTAGCAGATATTTTAAATCCTAATGTAGCCTCAATTTCTTCAGAAAAAGAAGAATTAAAATGTGATAATTGTGGAATGACATATAAGAAATTTACTGAAAATGGATTATTTGGATGTTCTGAGTGTTATGAGCAATTTTCTGATAAATTAGAAAGATTGACTAAAAGAATACATGGAAGTACTGAACATACTGGTAAAGTACCTAAAAGACGTGGTGGCAAATTAAGAAAAGAAAAAGAAATTGAAGAGTTAAGAGAGCAAATGCAAAAAGCTGTTGAAAAAGAAAATTTTGAAAAAGCAGCTGAGCTTAGAGATGAAATTCATGAATTGGAAAATCAATTAAGAGGTGATAGTGATGAATAAAAAACCTCAAAAATTGAGTAAATGGATTAGTGGTGAAGGACCTGAGTCTGATATAGTAATAAGTAGTAGAGTTAGAGTTGCTCGAAATATTGAAAAAATACCTTATCCTAATCAAGCAAATGATGAAGATTTAAAAAAAGTGATAGATTTAGTTAAAAAGAGCGCAGAAAAAATAGATGATTTTAACCTTAAATACATCGATATGAATGACTTAGATAATCTTGAAAAAGAAAGTTTAGTAGAAAAACATTTGATAAGCCCACCTCATGCACATAACAGTTATGAACGAGCCTTATTTTTAAATAAAAATGAAGATTTAAGTATTATGGTTAATGAGGAAGACCATTTAAGAATACAAGTTTTAGTACCTGGTTTACAGCTAAATAAAGCTTTAGAGAGAGCAGATAAGGTAGATGATTTATTTGAAAAAGATATTGATTTTGCTTTTTCTAAAAAATGGGGTTATTTATCTGCTTGTCCCACTAATGTAGGAACAGGTCTTAGATCTTCAGTAATGATTCACTTACCTGCCTTAAATATTACTAATAATATAGAAAAAATGCTCGGAGCTGTTTCTCAACTAGGATTAGCAGTTAGAGGAATATATGGTGAAGGTAGTGAGTCCTCTGGTAATATTTATCAAATATCTAATCAAATAACTTTAGGCCAGAGTGAAAAAGATATAATAGATAATTTAAAAAGTGTAAGTTTACAGATTATTGAGCAAGAAAGACAGGCAAGAGAAAGATTGCTCAAAGAAAATAAAGATTTTGTTTTGGATAAAATTAAGAGAGCTTATGGGATTTTAAAATATGCGCATAGAATTTCTAATAAAGAAGCTTTAGAGCTGATTTCTTATTTAAGATTAGGAGTCGATATGAATATTATTGAAAATATTGAATTTACTACTTTAGGAAAATTAATGGTATTAATTAGACCAGCTCATCTACAAAAATTTGTTGGTCAAAAATTAAGTGCTGATAAAAGAGATGTTAAAAGAGCAGAACTAATACAAAATGATTTAAATACTTGAAATACAAAGGAGGAGTAAAGATGTTTGGACGTTTTACAGAAAGAGCAAGAAGAGTGTTAAGTCTTGCAGAAAAAGAAGCGAAAAATTTAAGTCATAATTATGTAGGAACTGAGCATATATTGCTTGGTTTAGTTAAAGAAGGCCAAGGTATAGCTGCTAAGGCTTTAAATGAAAAAGGAATAGATGAAAATAAAGTCAAAAATAAGATAAAAGAAATGATTGGGGAAGGAAATAAAAATTCCTCATCAAAGTCTGTTGGTTTGACTCCTAGAAGTAAAAAAGTCTTAAATCTTTCTATGGATGAAGCAAGGAAGATGGGTCATAATTATATAGGAACTGAGCATATATTGCTTGGTTTAATGAGAGAAGGTGAAGGTGTAGGTGTAAGAATTTTAGCAGATTTAAATGGTAATTTAAATGAAATAAAGGAAAGTGTTATAAATTTATTAGGTGGAAAAAAGAATGTACAAAAACAGGCACAAAAAGCAGATAGTGACACACCTAATTTAGATGAATATAGTAGAGATTTAACTGATATGGCTAAAGAAGGAAAATTAGATCCAGTTATTGGTAGAGATACAGAAATTGAGAGGGTTATTCAAGTTTTAAGTAGAAGAACCAAAAATAATCCAGTATTAATTGGTGAACCTGGAGTTGGAAAAACTGCTATTATTGAAGGATTAGCTGAAAGAATTGTGGAAGAAAATGTTCCTGAATTATTATTAGATAAAAGAGTAGTTTCACTTGATCTTAGTTCATTAGTTGCAGGTTCAAAATATCGTGGAGAATTTGAAAAGCGATTAAAGGGAGTAATGAATGATATAACAGAAAATGGCGATATTATTTTATTTATCGATGAACTTCATACTCTTGTAGGAGCAGGAGCTGCTGAAGGTGCTATTGATGCAGCAAATATATTAAAACCAGCTCTAGCTAGAGGTGAATTACAGGCTATAGGAGCTACTACTCTTGATGAATATCGCAAACACATTGAAGAAGATGCAGCTTTAGAAAGAAGATTTCAGTCAATACTTATTGAAGAAAATACAACTGAAGAAGCAATTGAAATATTAAAAGGATTACGTGATCCTTATGAAGCACATCATAAAGTAAAAATTACAGATGAAGCCATTAAATCAGCAGTTAATTTATCACATCGTTATATAACGGATAGATTTTTGCCTGATAAAGCTATTGACTTAATTGATGAAGCTGCTTCTAAAGTTAGATTAAGAAATACTACAAGACCTCCTGAATTTAAGGAATTAAGTAATAAATTAGAAGATACTCAAAAAGAAAAAGAAGCAGCAGTGAAAAATCAAGAGTTTGAAAAAGCAGCTGATCTTCGTGATAAAGAAAAAGAATTAAAAAATGAATTGGAAAATATCAAAGGTGATTGGCAGCAAGAAAAAGGAAGAAAAAATACTACTGTAAACCCTGAAGATGTGGCAAATATTGTTTCAAGCTGGACTGGTATTCCTGTAACTAAGTTAGAAGAAAAGGAAACTGAAAAATTAATGAAGTTAGAAGAAGAATTGCATAAAAGAGTTGTAGGGCAAAATGAGGCAATAAATGTGGTATCACAAGCTGTTAGAAGAGCAAGAGCGGGGCTTAAAGACCCTAAAAGGCCTATAGGTTCATTTATCTTTTTAGGTCCAACTGGAGTTGGAAAAACAGAGTTAGCTAGAACTTTAGCGGAAGCAATGTTTGATGATGAAGATGCCATGGTTAGAATAGATATGTCTGAATATATGGAAAAACATGCAGTTTCTAGATTAGTAGGATCTCCTCCAGGATATGTTGGACATGATGAAGGAGGACAATTGACAGAGCCAGTAAGAAGAAGACCCTATTCAGTAGTTTTATTTGATGAAATTGAAAAAGCTCACCCGGATGTTTTCAATGTTTTACTACAAATTCTTGAAGATGGAGTTTTAACAGATACCCATGGTCGAAATGTTGATTTCAAAAATACAGTTATAATTATGACCTCTAATGTAGGTGCGAGTTTTATAGAAAAACAATCTACTTTAGGTTTTAAAAAACCTGAAGAAAATGAAAAAGAAGAATATGAGAATATGAAGGAAAAGGTTATGAAAGAGTTACGTCAAACCTTCAGACCAGAATTTTTAAATAGATTAGATGAAACTATTGTCTTCCATGCGCTTAATAAAGAACACATTAAAGAAATAGTTGATTTAATGTTAGATGAAGTAGAAGAAAGATTAAAAGAACAAGATATTGAAATTGAAGTAACTGAAGATGCAAAAGAATATCTTGCTGAAGATGGTTATGACCCTGAATTCGGGGCAAGACCACTACGAAGAAGTATACAGCGTCTTATTGAAAATAAGTTATCAGAAAAAATACTAGTAAAGGATATAAAAGAAGGAGATATAGTAAAAATAGGTCTTAAAGATGATGAATTAAGCTTTCAAAGAGTAGAGAGTTAAATTCTTGTAAAATCATAGTAAAAATGTTATAATATATTAAGTGTATTTTAATATTAACAATAATTTGCTTTATATTTCCATTGCCAGATCAATAAAGTATTAAGAATGGAGTAGGGATTTATTATGGCTAAAGATAAAACTATTTATAAATGCAAAAATTGTGGTTTTGAATCCTCTAACTGGATGGGTCGTTGTACTAAATGTGGCAATTGGAATACTATGGTTGAAATACAAAAAAATGATAGTAAGAAAAATAAGAAATTAAATACTAAAGAACCTTTGCAATCTCCAACTCCTATTTCTCAAATAAACACTGGGGAAAGAGCACGCTACTATTCTGGGATTAATGAATTTGATAGGGTGTTAGGAGGGGGGATTGTTAAAGGTTCTCTTGTTTTACTTGGAGGAGCCCCTGGAATTGGGAAATCAACCCTGATTTTACAGGTGGCTTCACTTTTTAGTGATAAATATAAAAAAGCCTTATACATATCTGGAGAAGAATCTGCTCGTCAAATTAAATTAAGGGCAGATAGAATAACTTCTTCTTCTAAAAATATTTACATATTAGCAGAAACAGATTTTTCGCAAATTGATCAAATTATAAGTTCAAACAAAGAAGATTATGGATTGATTATTGTTGACTCTATACAAACAATTTATCATCCAGAAATAGATACTACTCCTGGTAGCATAACACAAGTTAAAGCAATCACTAATAGGTTAATGAAAATAGCTAAAAGCAGTGAAATTCCTGTATTTTTGATAGGCCATATGACAAAAAGTGGAAAAATTGCTGGCCCTAAGGTTCTTGAACATTTAGTAGATACTGTTTTGCGTTTTGATGGAGATCGCAATTATTCTTATAGAATTTTAAGGTCAATAAAAAATCGATTTGGCTCTACTAATGAAATTGGCGTTTTTTCTATGGAATCAAAGGGATTAAAAGAAGTTAAAAATCCTTCTCAACGATTTTTGGAAGAAAGACCTGAAAAATCATCTGGTTCAGTTATTATTCCAGTTTTGGAGGGAAGTAGAACAATTTTGGTTGAACTTCAAGCCTTAGTTTCATCTTCGGCCTATTCAGCTCCACAGAGGTTGACTGCAGGTATAGATAGTAAAAGAGTATCAATGTTATTGGCTGTATTGGAAAAAAAGTGTGGCTTTAATTTTTATGATAGTGATATTCACCTCAATATAACTGGTGGTCTTAGTGTAGATGAGCCTGGAATTGATTTGGGTATTATTACTGCAAT
>JBNJDL010000125.1:0-6624 GCA_051744825.1 Bacillota bacterium
AGAAAAGATGAAAAAAGGAGTTTTAAACCTCTTAGAAGAAAAATATGATATAACTGGTGAAGATTTTGTCAGTGCAGATATAGAAGTTGTACCAGCTACAAAAGTAAGAGATGTTGGTTTTGATCGTGGTTTAATTGCTGGCTATGGCCATGATGATCGTGTATGTAGTTATACTGCTTTAGAAGCTTTACTTGATTTAGGGCATCCTAAACATACTGCAATGGCTCTTTTAGTTGACAAAGAAGAAATTGGAAGTATGGGTAGTACTGGTATGCAATCTAGATTTTTTGAAAACACTGTAGCTACAATGACTAATCTTTATTATGACAACTATAGTGAGTTAATAGTAAGAAAGGTATTGGAAAATTCTGAAGCTCTTTCTGCTGATGTTAGTGCAGCCTTTGACCCTGATTTTGCTGATGTTTATGCCAAAAATAATGCAGCATATTTAGGTAAAGGACTAGTTTTAACTAAATATACAGGCTCAAGAGGTAAGGGTGGCTCTTCAGAAGCTACAGCAGAATTTGTAGGAAAAGTTAGATCATTATTTAATGATAAAGGAGTTATTTGGCAAATAGCTGAGCTTGGTAAAACAGATCAAGGTGGCGGAGGAACAATTGCTCAATTTATGGCAAATTATAATATGGATGTTTTAGATGCTGGACCAGCTGTTCTTTCTATGCACTCACCTTTTGAAATAGTAAGTAAAGTTGATGTATATAATACTTATCTTGGTTATCAAGTTTTTATGGGAGAGTAGATATAATACTAGAGTAAAAACACTATTGGAGTTTCTTTTTAAAGGAAATTCCAGTAGTGTTTAATTTTTATAATATTTTTTGGTTAAACTTGATAAATTATTCACAAATACTATATAATGGGAATATAAATAATACAATAGGAGGTAGATTATGCTAAAAGGAAAAAAGATAAAAGAAATGGAAATAGGTGAAAAAGCTTCTTTTACAAAAACAATTACTGAGGCAGATGTTGTAAATTATGCTGGAGTAACTGGGGATTTTAATCCTGCTCATATTAATGAAGAATATGCAAAAAATACAATGTTTAAAGGAAGAATTGCTCATGGAATGCTAGGAGCAGGACTAATTTCAGCTGTATTAGGAACTAAATTGCCTGGTCCAGGTGCCATTTATGTTAGTCAAGAAGTGAATTTCACTGCCCCTGTAAAAATTAATGATACAATAACTGCTGAAGTTGAAGTATTAGAAAAAAATGAAGAAAAAAATAGAGTAGTAATGAAAACAACTTGTAGTAATCAAAAAGGAAAAGCAGTTATTGAAGGAAAAGCGACTTTAATGCCTCCAAAGTAGGAGATAGACAAAACACCTGATTTTTTTCAGGTGTTTTTTTCTTTTAATGTAATGTATTTAACTTTAAAAAATCTAAAATCAGATATAATAATAAATAGTGAAAATAAAAATCGAAAAAATATTTAAAGGAGCTGATTTAGATGGCTAAGATTAGTCAAGATGAACAGAAAAAAATTAAGGATATGTTTGCTGATAAAATGGAAGGTAATGTAAATATATTATATTTTACCACTGATAATGATTGTGAATACTGTGAAGATACAGAAGAAATTTTGACAGAAATAAGTGAGCTTGATGACAAAATAAGTTTTGAAGTTAATGATATTGATAGTGATGAGGCAAAAGATTATGGTTTAGAAATGGCACCAGCAACAATCTTTGTAGATGAAGATGGAAAAGACAGTGGAGTACATTTTTATGGAATTCCTTCAGGTTATGAGTTTAATACTTTAATCGAAGATATTATTGATATTTCTAAGGAAACTCCTGATGTACCCGAAGATATGATAGAAAAGATAAAAGAAATTGATTCTGAAGTTAAACTACAGGTATTTGTAACTCCAAGTTGTCCTTATTGTCCTCGTGCTGTTAGAGTAGCACATCAAATGGCAATGCTCAATGACAAGGTTACTGGAGATATGGTTGAAGCTGTTGAATTCCCTGATCTTTCAGATAAATATGGAGTATCTGGAGTTCCAAAAACAATTATAAATGAAGGAGCTGCTGAGCAAGTTGGGGCTGTTCCATTAAAAGCTGTAATAAGCAAAATACAACAAACTGTAGCTAATTAATTATTAAAATTTTAAATGGAGGAGATTATTATGAGTAAACCAGTAAAGGTAAGTGATGGAAATTTTAATCGTGAAGTGCTTAAAGCAGATAAAACAGTAATAGTAGATTTTTGGGCTGAGTGGTGTGGACCATGTAAAATGGTTGAGCCTGTTATGAAAAGTATAGCTAAAGAATATTCTGATGAAGTAAAAGTAGCAAAATTAAATGTTGATGAAAATCAATCAACTGCCGCTCGATATGGTGTGCAAAGTATTCCTACTATGATTGTTTTTGAAAATGGTAAAATTAAAGATAAAATAGTTGGTTATGCCCCAAAAGGCCGTTTAATCAAAAAATTAGGTCTTAGATAATAAACTTTTGTCCTAAATAAAAATTCTAGTCACTCCTAGCTCTTGTCAAAAGATATTAAATAGTATATAATATTAAAAGTGTAAGATAGTTCTAAAACCACAGTGAAAACTGTGGTTTTTCGATTTGAAGGGGTTTTTTTATGAAAGAAATGGTAAATGTAAATATAGTAAATAAACAAAAGTTAGATTTTGAACAAAGTGATGTTATAAAAAGTGATAATGAAGCTTTATTTTATAAAAAGAATGGTATATATTATTTAATTTATAATGATCACTCAGAAGGAATTGATGGAGCTAA
The DNA here is from genome assembly GCA_051744825.1 of Bacillota bacterium. Lineage (GTDB taxonomy): Bacteria > Bacillota > Halanaerobiia > Halanaerobiales > DATFIM01 > DATFIM01. Next base: position 2,772 of record JBNJDL010000125.1, read on the forward strand.
AACTACTTTAAAAATTGATGAAAAAAATAATAGAATTTTATTATTAAGAGCTGAACCTGCCAAAATGAAGCAGGTTTTTTGCAAAGGAGAAAGAAAAAAAGGATATTATCAAGTTAAAAAAAGAAGACTTGATTTTGAAGTAAAAACTAATAAGATTAATATTGAAGTAAGTGATTGTGAAGGTAAAATTAAAATTAATTATATTACTTTTTTAATGGGAGAAAAGACAGCTGAAAACAGTTTGGAAATTAATTATTCCAGGAAAGGAGTTGACTAGATTGACAAAAAATGTGATGGCAAAAGTTGAAGAAAATTTAAAGGAGAATCTGAAAAATTCTCTTAAAGAAGTTGTAAAAAAAGAAGGGATTGAAATTGAAGAATATCCAGAAATTGAGGTAGAAATGCCTCGTGAAAAAGAACATGGAGATTATGCTAGTAATTTGGCTATGGTTTTAGCCAGCACTTTTAAGCGTTCGCCAAGGGATGTTGCAGAATTATTAGTTGAAAATTTTTCTTCAGATTTAGTAGAAGAAATTGGAATAGCTGGCCCTGGTTTTATTAATTTTACCTTAAATAATAGTTGGTTATATGAGACAGTAGTTAAAATTAATGAATTAGGAAATGATTATGGTAAGGTAAATTTTGGTGATGGAGAAAAAGTTCAAATTGAGTTTGTTAGTGTTAATCCAACTGGTCCTTTACATGTTGGTCATAGTAGAGGTGCAGTTGTAGGTGATGTCTTAAGTCGAGTAATGACAACTGCTGGTTATGAAGTTGATAAGGAATATTATATTAATGATGCTGGTAATCAAATGGATATCTTAGGTAATTCTACTTTAGTTAGATATAAGCAGCTTTTAGGTGAAGATATCGAAATGCCTGAAGATGCCTATGTAGGAGATTATATTACAGATATTGCTCAAGAAATAGTGGATGAAAAAGGTGAAGAAATTTTAGATTTAGATGAAGAGGAGCAATTACATTATTGCCGTGAATTTGCTTATGAGCGTTGTCTTGACCAAATTAAAGAAGAATTAAATGAATTTGATATCAAATTTGATAATTGGTTTAGTGAAAGAACATTACATGAAGAAAATAAAATTGAAGAGTCAATTGAAAATTTAAGAGAAAAAGGTTACATTTATGAAGAAAATGGAGCTATCTGGTTTAAGGCTACAGAATTTGGTGATGATAAGGATAGAGTTGTTATCAAAGCTGATGGTAATGCTACTTATTTAGCAGCAGATATTGCTTATCATCAAAATAAGCTTAATCGTGGGTATGAAAAATTAATAAATATTTGGGGAGCAGATCACCATGGTTATATTTCTAGGGTAAAAGCTTCAATTGAAGCTTTTGGCTATCCAGAAGATACTTTAGAAGTAATAATTATTCAAATGGTAAACTTACTTCGTGATGGAGAAAAAGTACCAATGTCAAAAAGAGATGGCAATTTTGTAACTATGAAAGAAGTTATGGATGAAGTAGGTAAAGATGCTGCTCGTTATTTTTATATAATGAGAAGTACAGATAGTCACTTTGATTTTGATCTAGAATTAGCCAAAAAAGAAAATACAGATAATCCTGTTTATTATATACAATATGCTCATGCTCGTATCCAAAGTATAATGGAAAATCTTGAAAAAGATTATAAATTAAATAAAGAAGATGTTAATTTAGATAAATTAGAACATGAAGCAGAATTAGATTTAATTAAATTAATGGCTAATTATCCAGAAACTATTAAATTAAGTGCAGAAAGAAGAGAAACTCATCATATTGCTAATTATGCCTATGATTTAGCAAATTATTTCCATGTTTTCTATAATAAATGTAGAGTTATTACTGATGATGAAGAATTAACTAAAGCTAGAATTTATTTAGTAAAAGCAGCAAGACAAGTTTTACGTAATGTATTATCTTTATTAGGTGTAAGCGCACCAGATTCAATGTAAATCAAAATTAGCTAAATCTTCATAAAGCGATTTGTTGATATATCTTTTAATTCACTTCCATAATGAATAAGGTTACCTCAACTAATAGAACATCCTGTTCTAAGTTGAGCTAAAAACATCCTATTTTTAGACCTTATTCATTATTACAGTTCATTAAGATATATTAACAAAAAATCGCTAATATTCATTATTTAGCTAATTTTGATTAGGTGAAAAAATAAAAACAAAATCAATAATCAAATTTTTCAATTATGAATAAGCGATTTTTTGTTTTGCATTTTGTTCATCAAAATTTTGGTGAACGGGTGGGAGAGGGAATTTATTAATATAAGGAGGTAATCTAAGTTATGAGTGATGCTTTTTTAGCTCTTATTACTGGATCATTAGTAGGAGCTATATTTGCTTTTTTTAAATTACCTATCCCTGCTCCACCTGCATTACCTGGAGTTGCAGGTATTGTTGGTATTTATCTTGGTTTTAAACTTATTAATATTATACTTTAATAATAAGGGGTTGGAAAATAAATGTCGAAATATATTTTTGTTACAGGAGGTGTTGTTTCTGCTCTAGGTAAAGGTATAACCGCTTCTTCTCTAGGGCGTATTTTAAAAAGTAGGGGTCTAAAAGTAAGTATTCAAAAATTTGACCCATATATTAATGTTGATCCAGGAACAATGAGTCCTTATCAGCATGGAGAAGTTTTTGTAACAGATGATGGAGCAGAGACTGATTTAGACCTTGGACATTATGAACGTTTTATTGATACTAATTTAAGTCAGAATAACAATGTAACAACTGGAATGGTTTATGGCTCTGTTATTAGTAAAGAGAGAAAAGGGGAATATTTGGGAGCAACTGTACAAGTTATACCTCATATAACAGATGAAATAAAAAATAGAATTACAAGAGTTGGAGAGGAAACAGATGCCGATGTTGTTATAACTGAAATTGGTGGCACTGTTGGAGATATTGAAAGTTTACCTTTTATAGAAGCTATTAGACAATTAAAAGGTGATTTAGGACCTAGAAATATTTTTTATTTACATTGTACCCTTGTTCCTTATTTAGATACAGCTGGTGAGTTAAAAACTAAGCCAACTCAACATAGTGTAAAAGAACTGCGTAGTTTAGGAATTCAACCAGATTCGGTAGTTTGTCGCTCAGATAGGAAATTAAGCAAAGAAGTTAAAGACAAAATTGCCTTATTTGGTGATATAGAAAAAAAAGCTGTTATTCAATTGGTAGATGCAGAAAATATTTATGAGATTCCGCTCTTTTTAAAAGATGAGGGCTTAGATGATATTGTCATAGAAAAGTTTGGGCTTGAAGATGAGGTTGCTGACCCTGATTTAAATCAATGGAAAAAAATGATTAAAAATATGAAAGATAGAAGTAAAAAGGTTAAAGTTGGGATAGTAGGCAAATATGTTGAATTACCTGATGCCTATATTAGCATAAATGAATCTCTAGACCATGCTGGAGTAGCAAATGATACAGAAGTGGATATAGAATTAATTTATGCTGAAGATTTAGAAACTCAAAAAGCAGATAACTATCTAAAAGATCTTGATGCTATTTTAGTACCAGGTGGTTTTGGAGATAGAGGAATAGAAGGAAAATTAGCAGCAATAAAATATGCTAGAGAAAATAAGATACCTTTCTTTGGAATTTGCCTTGGTATGCAATGTGCTGTAATAGAATTTTCTCGAAATGTAGCAGGTTTTGATAAAGCTAATAGTTTTGAATTTGATCCTGCTACTCCTTATCCTGTTATTGATTTGATGCCAGAACAAAAAGATATTGAAGATATGGGGGGAACAATGCGTTTAGGAAAATATCCCTGTATTTTAAAAGAAAATACTATCTCTAAAGATGCCTATGCAGAAGAAAGAATAAGT
>JBNJDL010000126.1:0-6503 GCA_051744825.1 Bacillota bacterium
ATTCCCATATTTCCCAGTTGTCTTAGGGTTTATGAAAAAATATAGTGATGATAGTGGTATAGGTACGGTTATTTCATATATTTTACCTTATACAGTAGCTTTTGGTATAATATGGATTGTTTTATTAGCTTTATGGTTTTTCCTAGGTTTACCTCTTGGTCCAGGAGCAGGAATATTTTTGTAATATCTTAAATCAGGGGAGGTTTTTCTCCCCTGATCTTTAATTTATCCGATACCTAAGTGCCTCTAACACTAACTTTTCTATAGGTTATCCTTTAGGGCTTCTATTAAGTGGGAGATACACTGCCCGCTTGATCTAAAGACGCAAAGAAGCGGCCAGTACTACTGAATCGACTAGGTCGAAGAGGCACTACGGTCCTGGATTCGTTCTAGGGCCTGATTTTTAGGTCATCCTTTAGGACTAAGTTTCAGAGGGAGTTTAAAACTCCCTCTGAAACTAAGAACTCACTTTATGACTAAAGATGATTATTTAGTTTAAAGAATAAAATGAGGAGGGCAGATATGATAAAAAATAAAGTTATAGAAAATAAAGTTGATAATATTTCAGACTGGATTATAGAACATAGAAGAGATATACATCGTCATCCAGAGCCTAGTGGAGAAGAATATAGAACTTCTAAAAAAGTAATCTCTGTTTTAAAAGATTTAGGAGTAGAAGTAAAAACAGGTTATTATGACACCGGAGTTGTTGGAATAATTCGTGGAGATAAAAAAGGTAAAACTCTTGGTATGAGATTTGATATGGATGCTCTAGAAATGGATGAAGAAACAGACCACTCTTTTCCTTCAGAAAATAAAGGGGTCATGCATGCCTGTGGTCATGATGGACATACTGCTATGGGTCTTGGGGTAGCAAAAGTTTTGATGCAAATGAAAGATGAGCTAAATGGAAATGTAAAATTGATTTTTCAACCTGCAGAAGAAGATGCTCAGACAGGTGGTGGGGCTCAATATATGATTGAAGATGGAGTCTTAGAAGATGAGCCAAAAGTAGATGCCATGGTGGGCATGCATCTCTGGCCAGCCTTAAAATTAGGAGAAATAGGTACAAAGGTTGGCACTATTATGGCTGCTTCGGATCCAATAACTATAAATATAAAAGGTAAGGGAGCTCATGCTTCTCTACCAAATCTTGCTATAGATCCAATAGTGATTGGATCACAAATAGTAAATAATATGCAAACAATAGTAAGTAGAAATATCGATCCTTTTGAACAGGCTGTAATAACTTTTGGAGTTTTTAATGGTGGTACGAGATACAATACTATTCCTGAAAAAATAACTTTAGAAGGTACTGTAAGAACTTTTAGTGAAGAAGTTAGGAAAAAGGTTTATAATCGAATACATGAGGTAGCAGAAAATACAGCTAAGGCAATGGGAGGAGAAGCAAGGGTAAATTATAAAAAAAGTTATCCACCTACAGTCAATGCTGAAAAGATGGTAGATTTGGCTCAAAACTCAATCAAAGATTTATTTGGAGAAGACAAATATATTGATATTGATAGACCTGCTTCAGGTGGAGAAGATTTTGCTTATTTTGCTAAAGAACTACCTTCAGTTTATCTCTGGTTAGGTTATGATAAAGAAGATGAAGAAATTTATCCTCCTCATAGTCCTCAATATGATTTTGATGAAAAGGCTTTAGCTTATGGAGTTAAGGCTTTTTGTAAAATTGCTGTTGATTGGGAGGGATAAAATGAAAAGTAAAATTAATAAATTAGCAAAAAAATTAGAAGACAAAATTATTTCATTTAGAAGAGATTTTCACAAGTATCCAGAAAGTGCCTGGACAGAGTTTCGTACAGCTTCCAAAGTTGCAGCTCATTTGGGAGAATTAGGTTATGAGTTGAAAATTGGTAAAGAGGTAATAGATGAAAAGAATAGAATGGGAGTTCCTTCAAAAGAAATCTTAGAAAAAGAATTTGAAAGAGCTAAAGATCAAGGAGCAGATTTAGAATATATAGATGAGTTTAAAGATGGATATACCGGGGTTGTAGGAATTTTAAGAAATGGAAAAGGTCCTACTATAGCTTTTCGTTTTGATATGGATGCAGTTGATGTGGAGGAAAGCAATTCTAAAGAACATATACCTTTTAAAAAAGGTTTTGCATCTCAAAATAATGGAGTTATGCATGCCTGTGGTCATGATGGCCATACTGCAATTGGGCTAATATTTGCTGAATTATTAATGGATATTAAAGATGAATTTTCTGGAACTATAAAAGTTATTTTTCAGCCTGCTGAAGAAGGGGTTAGAGGAGCTAAATCTATGGCTGAGTCCGGTATTGTAGATGATGTGGATTATCTTTTTGGACTACACTTAGGTATGGCTGCTGACAGTAGTGGTGAAGTTTTTGCCGGAACTAAAGGTTTTTTAGCAACCAGTAAATTTGATGCTTATTTTACAGGAGCTCCTTCACATGCAGGTGCTTCTCCTGAACTTGGCAAAAATGCACTTTTAGCTGCAGTAAATGCAGTAAATAATTTATATGCTATATCTCGTAATAGTAAAGGTGTAACTAGAATTAATGTAGGAAAAATGAATTCTGGAAGCGGTAGAAATGTTATAGCTAAAAATGCCCATTTAGTTATAGAGACTAGAGGGAAGAGCAGTGAATTAAATGATTATATGTATGAAAGAGCAATAAAAATACTTAAAGCAAGTGCTGAAATGTATGAAAATGATTTAGAAATTGAAGCTATGGGTGGGGCCAAAAGTGGAAAAAGTGATCCTGAATTAATAAAAACAATAATGGAAATAGCAGAAAATTTAGATGAATTTTCTACTGTGAATAAAATTTCTGAATTAGGCGGTAGTGAAGATTTCACCTATTTTATGAATAAAGTACAGGAAAATGGAGGTTTAGTATCTTATATGGTTTTAGGTACAGAACTTGCTGGAGATCATCATACAGCTGAATTTGATATAAATGAAAAAAGTTTAATTAAAGGAGTAAAATTATTAGCTAATTTAGTAATTGATATAGCTAAATAATATATATAAATTATTATTTTAAAAAATATTTATAACTACTATGAGCTCAGCTTGATTTTAATGGCTATTTATAAGCTGAGCTTTTCTATTATACACTTATTTCTTCTAAATCTTTTTCAGATAAAATTTTCTCTAAAAGAATACTACTTGCTATAATGATTGGGATAGATATTCCCCATCTTAGAGCTGTGAATTTTACTCCTACATAACTTGCTTCAAATAAAGTCATTGGAATTCTACAGATTGCAGCTGCTCCAACATAAGTGAAAATTATTCTAGGACTTGCTCCCTTTTTATATAAAGCTGCAGCTACTGGAAAGGCAACATAAAGCCCACCAATTGTTGTACTTGCTAAAATGATGGCCCAGAGATAAGAAAGGAAACCAGAATTTTCACCTAAATGTTTTTCAATAGTTTCTTTTTTTACCCAGACATCAAAAAGACCAATTAAAATAAATACTGCCGGTACAAACTGTACCATCGTTAAAAAGAAGTCATAAAAATTATTAAATATTCCCTTTCCAGCTTCTATACCAAAACTAAAACTTATAATCATAAATATTACAAAAATAATAAATAGCCAGTAGTCTTTTATTATTTTTTTCATTAAAAAATCAACTCCCCATAAGAAAGACCAATTACTAATGAAACAATTAAAGCCATAATTAGTGATAAAATATTACGGATAACAGTTATTTTAATACCAAAAAAATCTTTTTCAACTGGATAGGTAACTATTCCAACCATCATTAAAGTAGTAGTAAAAGCAGCAATAACAGTGTAATTTACTCCTTTTGAGATTAGAAGTCCAGCTAAAGGAAAGGCAACAAAGCCAGGCATAAAAGCTATAGAACCTAATAAGGTTGCTAATCCTATACCAACTAATCCACTTCCTTCACCTAAATATCTTAAAATTAAATCATCTGATACAAAATATAATGATATTGCAACTAAAATTATTAGGTTTAAAAATACAGGTGAATTTTTACGAATTTTTTTCAGACCAATTTTTAAACCTTTTATAGTTTTTTCTTTATCAATAAAAAATAAAATGGCTGTTAAAATTCCAGTAATCAAATAAATCATAATTTAAGCTCCTTTAGTTTATATATTTAAATCATAACTATTTAAATTGTATGTAATGATATAAATTTTAGCTATGATTTTTCTCACATTTGTTCACAACTATATTATAAAAACATTTGAATACTTTGTCAAATGTTCATATAGATTAAATTAATTTTGACTATTAAAAAAATTCTGTTATAATATTTTTACAGATTGTAAGTCCTTTATGAAAGGAGGATATTTATGGAAACGATTTTTAAGAGAAGAAGTATTAGAAAATATACAGACAAAGAAGTGTCATATGAACTTATCAAAAAGTTATTAAAAGCAGGAATGGCTGCACCTTCTGCAGGTAATGCTCAAACTTGGGAGTTTGTAGTTATTGATGATCAGGATATATTAGATCAAATTCCTAAATTTCATCCTTATTCTAAGATGGTACCAGATGCTTCAAAAGCTATTTTAGTTTGCGGAGATATAGAAAAAGAACTATATAATGGTTTTTGGCCTCAGGACTGCTCAGCTGCAACCCAAAATATTTTACTTGAAGCAGCAGATAGAGATTTAGGTGCAGTATGGTTAGGTGTTTATCCAGAAGAAGATAGAATAAATAGATTTCAAAAATTATTTAATTTACCAGAAAATATTATTCCATTTTCTTTAATTCCAGTAGGATATCCTGCTGTGGAAAAAAAGAAAAATGATAGATATGATGAAAATAAAGTCCATTATAACCAGTGGTAAAGAAATAAAATAAGGATTAGTATCAAGGCCTTTCTTAGCCTTTATAGGTTAAGTTAGGTCTTTTTCAATTACGCGTTAAGAACATTTAACTACAATAGGGAGGCAATATTAATGACAGAAAAATTATATTATAAAGATTCATATTTAAAAGAATTTAAAGCAAATTTAATTGATTATAAAGAAAAGGAAGAAAATTTTCATCTTATTTTAGATAAAACTGCCTTTTATCCTGAAGGTGGAGGACAGCCAGCTGATAGAGGTTTTATAGGAGAAGTTACAGTAAAATATGTTTATGAAAAAGATGGAGATATATTTCATGTAGTAGATAAATTACCCTCCAAAAAAGAAAATATAAGTTGTAAAATAGATTGGCAAAGAAGATATGATTTTATGCAACAACACACAGGGCAGCACTTGCTTTCTGTATTATTTGAGAAAATGGCTGATGCTAAAACAATTGGCTTTCATCTAGGAGAAAATGAAGTAACAATTGATTTGGATAAAGAACTTAGTGAAAGTAAAATTGAGAAGGTAGAAAATAAAGTTAATGAAATAATATATGAAAATAAGAATATTACTGCAAAATTCCCTGATGAAAAAGAGTTAGATAAAATAGAATTAAGGAAAGACCCTAAAGTTAATGAAAATATTAGAGTAGTTATTATAGATGATTATGACCTTTGTGCCTGTGGAGGGACTCATCTTAAAAGCACAGCTGAAATTGGAATACTAAAAGTAACAGAATTTGAAAATTATAAAGGTGGAAAGAGAGTCCATTTTGTTGCTGGAAAAAGGGCATTTAAAGATTATAAATTTAAAAATAAGACTATTTTAAAGGCACGTCGACAATTAGGAGTACAAAACAAAGAAATAAATAAAACTATTAAACGTTTAAAAGAGGAATTAGATGAACAAAATACTGAAATTGAGGATTTAAAGGAAAAATTAATAGAATATAGAGTTAAAGAAAGAATTTCTAAAGGAGAAAAATTAGGAGATTATTATCTAATAAGTGGGGAAATTAATGACCTTAACCCTCAAAATTTAAAATTAATGGCTAATAAAATTATTAATTATGATAATAAAATAGTTATTTTTGCTCAAAAGAAGGATGAAACAGTTAGGCTCATGATGGGTAAATCAGCTAATATTGAAAAATTTGATATGAATGAAATGATAGGTGAAGTAATGAAAGTGTTAGGTGGCAATGGAGGAGGCCATGAATTTTTTGCTCAAGGTGGTGGCTCCAAACCAGAAAATTTCAAAAAAGCTATCAAAAAAGCAAAGGAATTACTTAAAAGGGAAATGTAAACTTTGATTTTAGTACATTAAAGAGTTATAATTTAATTGAAGAGAAAATAGCAGTAGGGAGGGAATATTAATGAAAAAGATTGTTTATTGTGATCAAACAACTGATATTGTTGGACCAAGTGTAGAGATGGTAGATACCTTAAAAGCTGGTGGAAGATTTATAACCCGGACAAATCCTGGTTGCTGGGGTAATATGATAACTCCTGAAATTAAAAGTTGGCATGAAGTTGGACAACCAGTAGAAATTGAGGGTGCTGAAGTTGGTGATGCAGTAGTAATAAAAATAGAAAAAATAAATATTTTATCAAAGGCAACTTCTTCAGGCACAGATGAAGCACAGGAAGAATATTTTAAAAGTGATCCT
>JBNJDL010000127.1:0-6382 GCA_051744825.1 Bacillota bacterium
CTAATTCACCGACTAAATTATATATTTTTCTTAATTCCATATAATTTTTATTTATTTCTTTTAAAGATGAGTTGAAATTTCTCACATCTATTAAAAATAATATATTTAAATATTCAAATAAATAATCTGCTTCACTTTTGACTTTGTTTGGTATAAAGGAATTCATTTTTTTCTTTAAATTAGATACCTTCTTTGTTAATGATTTAAGTTCATTTTGATAATTATTTATTCCATTTACCTGAAGTTCACTTATATCTTCTGCTGTTTTAATAATAGCTCCTAGATAATCTATTGTATTGGCAGGTAATTTATCGAAAAACTTCTTTTTGAATATCTTTCTTACTAAAGCATTTATGGCCATTATTAGAGCTAAAATAAATATTCCTTTTACTCCTACAAAAAAGAAAGAAGCTATTGCTCCTATTGATAAAATTGCTAGTATATTTAATACAAAGCCATAAGGAGTTGGAGATGGAATATCATTATATATAAGTTGTAATAGGTCACTTCTTTTTCTTCGTCCTAAATTTAACAGTTTTATTCCAGTTTTATTTCTTAGTTTTTTATTTTCTTTAAAACTATTTATCAAAATATCTCGTCTTTTAATTTCTTCTTTATCAAAAAGAGGATGGCGGAGAAGGTTGTATAAAACCTTTTCACCAGGATTACTTAGAGTTTGATCAACTTCTTTATAAATTTCATTCATATTTAAATCATGCCAACTTTGTTCATCAACAAAAATTTCTTTTTTATCATTATCTATTATGTAATCAAAAAGTTTTCTAATTTCTTCAAAATTTCTTTTTCTATTTAATTTTTTCCCCCATCGTTTTTTTAATTTAAGAATATTTTTCATTTCTTTATAATTCAGATATAGTTTGAAAGCTAAAAAATAAAAGGGTATAAATATTATGAGACCTATTAAATATTGTGTATTATAACTAGAATAAATTAAATAGGATAAAGAAATTAAAACTAATGAGATTAGATAAATTCTAAAAATAATTTTCTTTTTCTTGATCATTTTTTCACTTAAATTATCATAATTTTTACTATTCATGTTCAATCCTCCTCTGTATATAATAGTATATACTATAGTTAAATTTTGTCAAAAAAAATTTAAAATATAAAATAAAAAATGGTGGGCTTTTAAGCCCACCTTGGGAGGATAAATATTTATTCATTTGGATCGAGCATATCTCTTAAACCATCACCAACAAGGTTGAAAGCAAGAACTGAAACAAAAATTGCTATACCAGAGGAAAGAGCTATCCAGGGAGCTTGATCTAAATATCCCTGACCACTACTTAGCATATTTCCCCAGCTTGGAACAGGGGGTTGAGTACCAAGTCCTAGGTAACTGAGACCTGCTTCCACTATGATACCAGTCGCAATATTTAAAGTAGCCTGGACCATAATCGGACTCATTATATTTGGTAAAATATGTTTAAATAGAAGACGAAAGTCGCTCATTCCTAAAGAGTGAGCAGCTTCTACATATTGTTCTTCTTTGATAGATAATACTTCCCCTCTAACAAGTCTAATATAGCGGGGAGTAAATATAATTCCTATAGCAATCATTGCATTTTTTAAACCTGCTCCCATTATTGCACTGAGAGCTAAAGCAAGTACTAGTGATGGTAAAGACATCATAGCATCTGTAAAACGCATAATTATGAATTCGTCTAAAAATCCTTGATAATAACCAGATATAAGTCCAATCGGAACACCTATTAAAAGAGCAATAAACACAGCTATTAAACCAGCTGAAAGTGAAACTCTACTCCCATATATTACTCTACTTAAAACATCACGTCCAAGATCATCTGTACCAAATAAATTTTTCTTATTAGGAGAAGTTAAGACACTCATATAATCAGATTCTGTAGGATCTAGGGGTGCTATAAATGGAGCAAATATAGCTATAAAAATTTCTATAATAATGATTATAGCGCCAATTACAGCGAGTTTATTTTTATAAAACTTTTTCCATAGTTCTTTAATACGATTTTTTTCTTCTTTATTTTCTTTTTTCATTATTTGCTTTCACCCCCAGCACTAATTCTAGGGTCTAAGAATGTATACACTATATCTACTATTAAATTTACTGAAATGACCATTACAGCCATAATAAGTATGGAGCCTTGTAACATAGGAAAGTCTCTATTAAATATTGATTGGACAACAAGTCTACCAAAACCAGGAATGGAAAATATTGTTTCAGTTATTACAGCACCACCTAAAAAGGCAGATAATTGTAGGCCAACTACAGTTAAAACTGATATAAGTGAGTTTCTGACTCCATGTTTTATAATAACTACCTTTTTTGCTAAACCTTTTGCTTTGGCTGTTTTTATATAGTCTTTCTGTAATACCTCAAGTAGACTTGATCTCATCATTCGCATAGTAACAGCTGCCATTCTAATTCCAAGTGAAACAGAAGGTAAAATCATCAACTTAAGATTTCTGCCTAAATCTTCAAACGGAGAAACATAGCCTGATGGTGGTAAAATATCTAATTTTACTGCAAAAAGATAGACCAAAAGTATTCCGACCCAGAAACTAGGCATTGAAATTCCACCAAGTGCTACCAATGTTGAAGAATAATCAAAAATGCTTCCTTTTTTTACTGCCGAAATAATTCCAGCAGGTATAGAAATAATAATAGAAATTAATATTCCAAGAACTGCTAATTCCATAGTAGCAGGTAATTTTTTGAAAATAGTTTTACTAACACTTCTATTATCCCTTACTGACTCACCTAAATCTCCTTTTAAAACATCTCCAATCCAGTTAAAATATTGAACTGGAAGTGGTTGGTTTAAACCCAATTTTGTTCTTAAATTACTTAAAGCTTCTGGAGAAGCTTCCTGCCCTAAGATAAGAAGGGCAGGATCTCCAGGAGTTAGATGAATAAGGGAGAAGATGAGTATGGTAACTAAGATTAGTACTGGTATCATCATAAAAATTCTTTGAAAAATATATCTACTCATTTTCTCCCCTCCTTTAGTTTTCTATCCAGACTTCTTCTAGTCTCAACAAACCATCAGCATATGGTGTAAATCCTTTTACATTATCTTTGAATGCTTTAATTTCTTTGGGATGATAAACAAATATATAAGGAAGATCACGGTCTAAATGAACCATAAGGTCTTGAAATAAATCTTTTCTTTCTTCTGTTTTTGAAACCTCTCTTGTTTCATTTAAAATTTGATCTACTTCTTCATTTTTATAATTACTATCATTTAATCCACCTTCAGAATGGAAGAAACGATAAGTATTTCCATCTGGATCCATTCTACCACTCCAGCCAAGTAAAGCAGCCTGATAATTACCAGATGTTAAGCGGTCAAGTAAAGTACCAAATTCTAATTGCTCAAGTTCTATATCAATTCCTACTTTTGAAGCCATTGATTGAATTAATTGAGCAGTTTGTTTTGCTGTAGGAGCTGGAGATACCATTAGAGTGAGTTCAAAACCATCTGATTTGCCTGCTTTATTAAGATGTTTTTTGGCGGCAACTGGATCAACTTTTGGAGTTTCTCTGTCTTCATTATGCATTGATGTTCCTGGAGGATAAGGACTATCAGCTGGAATTGCTGATTCACCAAAAACAACTTCAACTATGGCTTTTTTGTCAATACTTTTAGATAAAGCCTGGGCAAGGTCATTATCTTTTAAAGGCATTTTTCCTTTGTTAACCCAGATACCTTGAAATCCAAGGCCACTTGTCATACTAACTTCTAAATTTGAGTCAGTTTTTAGTTTGCTTAAATCTTTTGGTGGTACTTCTCCTATCATATCTAACTCACCATTAGTTAAATTAACTACTCTTACATTTTCATCTGTATAAGGTTTATAAGTAACTGTATCTAAATGAGGTAAGCCTTCTTTCCAGTAATCGGTAAATTTTTCTAATTCAATTTTGTCCTGTACTTCTCTATCAACAAATTTAAAAGGTCCACTTCCTACTGGATTATTGGCAAAATCTTCTCCTTTTTCTTTTACTGCAGCAGGTGAAACCATCATTCCTGCTCTATCAGCTAGTGAAGCTAAAAATGGATTAAATGATTTTTCAAGATTTACAGCTACTTTATATTTATCTAATACTTCAATTTCAGTAATTAAATCTAATTCGCTTTTACGTGGGGAAGCAAGTTTGTCATCTAGCATTCTTTCAAAATTAAATTTAACAGCTTCTGCATCGAACTTTGTTCCATCATGGAAATATACATCATCTCTTAGCTCAAAAACATAACGAGTCCCATCTTCTTCAACTGTCCAATCTTTAGCCAATCCGGGAACAATTTCCATATTTTCATTTACTTCAACTACAGTATCATACAAACTTTGAAATACCTGTCTATCTACTTTTGCTGTAGAAAGATGAGGGTCAAGCATCGGTGGATCATCTTCAAGTCCAACAACTAAGTCTCCGCCTTTTTCTACTGCCATTCCTACACTACTTAGTGAAAATAATGTTAATACGAAAAACAATAAAAGTAATTTCTTCATTTTTATCTACTCTCCTTCTCAATACTTTTAATTTTTAGCAATTTAGCTTGCTAAAGTATAATCTATTTAGTAATAGAGTTTATCAGTAAAATGTCGAATTGTAAAGCATTTTTATTAAGTTTAAATTTTTAAATTTTTCGGACAATAAATGTGATTAAATTAATTTCAAATTAGCACATTTTATATGATATAATTAATATATTAGGAGAGAAGATTAAAGTGAGGTTGGAAAAAATTATATTATAAAACGATATTGCCCATTTAAAATGGGCAATATCGTTAATATTAGGGTGGTATTAATTAAATGAATTAATTGCAGAATTAAGAAGAACTCTGATATCATATTCATAATCATTCCTGGGGGTTACTTCTTTATTTAAATCAAGAAGATTGTAGACTGCAATTTGTGCAGATCTAATTGAATACTCTACTGTAAATACTATATCATTAGGGATTTCAGCATATTGTCCCAAAAATGCAAGGTTATTGGAAGTTTCAGGTACAACTTTTGGGCGATCACCTGGATTCCTGGGCATAAAGTGTGCTGTTATAAAAGGCATCATACATGGTATACAATTTACTCCTTCTAATATAGATGGAAGTTTATCTGTACATTGCAAGTGATAACATATTTCTTTTAGTATTTCTTCTCCGGTACAGTTTTCCATTTTTTTGTTAACATAGTTCCCTTTTTCTTCGGTATATAGAGCATACCCCCAAAATACCTTTACGTCGTCAGGTTGATTTTTAAAATGAGGTTGTTCAGGTAAAACTATGTTCATAAACCAATTTGAATCTACGAATGTTTCAAGTCCATGTCCTGGCTCTTCATCGATGAATTCTAATATATAATCGAATAGTTCTGTATTTTCAAGAGTGATAGTAAAAGATTCCCACTTAGATTCTTCAATATGGTCGGCAAATTTTGAAGGCTTACCAAATTCTGGATGGCCTTTTGCAATATTTTTCCATAACTGAAAAGAAGCACCTTCTGTGTTTAATTTGGGAGCTTCAGTCATTGAACCGAGGTCAGATCCATCTGTCATTGAACCATTTGTGACAAATACTAAATCATCAGGGTTTACTTTAATTTGTTGTTCTTGATTATTGGATTCATAAATAATATGTTTAACAGTTTTTCCAGCTTTTGTAGATTTTATATTTAGATTTTTAACTTTATGTCCTTTTTTAAAATCAACTCCTTTATTTTCGAGCCATTTTTTTAGAGGAAGAATCTGAGAATCATATTGATTGTACCTGGTTCTATCCACTCCACTTAAGGTATCAAGTCGTCCAAATTCTTGCATGAAACGTTTCATATAACGTCTCATTTCTGCAACACTATGCCAGGGCTGGAAGGCAAAAACCGTGGCCCAGAGAGACCAAAAGTTTGTTTCGAAAAATGAATCTGAAAACCACTCCTCAATTGTAGTTTCCCCTAAAATATCTTCAGTTGTAATAAATAAGCGGAAAAGCGATAAACGATGACGATCATCTAATTGATAATTTGAGGCATTTAATATTTCTCCATTTGAAGCAATTAATCTAGTTTTTGCAGCTTGTTTATTATTCTTATTAAATTGATAAATATTATCTAATACAGATTTATCAGGATCTTCTAGTGAGGGAATAGTATCAAAAAGATCTCTAACACATTCATAAACAGGCTTGTCATCAAATAGTGTATACATACGAGCACCACGAGCAACATAACCTTCTTCTGGGTTACCAGCTCCATCCATAGCCCCACCAACAACATCCAGTTTTTCTAGGATATGAATGTTTTCTGCTGGCATTTTTCCATCCCGGATTAAAAAAGCAGCTCCAGATAATGAGGCTATGCCTCCATTGCGCTGCTCGAGCAGGG
>JBNJDL010000128.1:0-6307 GCA_051744825.1 Bacillota bacterium
GAAATGAAGAAATAATTGCAGATAAGATTTTGGAAATGGGAGTAATACATAAAAATATAAGTAGAAGAAAATTAATACTAGAAGTTGAAGATTTATTAAATAGATATTATAGTAGTACTCTTGATGAACTTGATATTAGTTCTATAGCTGAAGATTTACAACGCTTATTTTACAAATTTCATATTAAAATGCCTCAAGAATTTTTGATTTTAATGAGAGCACTTGCAGTAAGTGAAGGAGTAGGGACTTCACTTGATCCAAATTTTAATATTTTTAAAATGAAAGATCGCTTTCTTAAAGACATAATAAGTGATAGATTGAAAGTTACTAATATGGCAAATAGATTCTTTTCAAAATTATGGAAAATTAAAACTTTAAGTAAAGATTTACCTGAAGACCTACGTAGCTTATTAGAAAAATTAGCTAATGATGAATTTTCAATTAAATTTGAACATGAAAATCTTGAGCCTCTAATAAAAAAATTAGATATTGTTTCAAACAGGCTTTCAGTAAGCTTGATTGTATCAGCTCTATTAATGGGATCAAGTATGGTATTACAAAGTGATATTGGACCACATATTTTTAGTATTCCACTTTTAGGTTTTTTAGGATATACTTCAGCTGGTATTTTAGGATTATGGTTAGTAGTAACTATTTTTAAATCAGGAAAGTTTTAATTTTAAATAAAAATTAAAAAAGGATTTGAAGAATTATTATTGAATAAAATAAATTGGTGATAAATATATGAAAAGTAAACGATGGTATTTAAAATCTTCATTAGAAAATGAAGATAATATAATATCCCAAATTCTAAGAGATAGAGGAATAAACAAAAATAAGGAAAGTGAATTTTTAAACACTTCTTTTTCAAATTTAGATGACCCTTATATATTTAAAGATATGAAAAGGGCTGTTAATTTAATATTAGATACTATAGAGAATGAGGGAAAAATAATTATCTATGGTGATTATGATGTTGATGGAATTACTTCAACTTCATTATTATTACTTTTTTTTAGAGAATACTTAGATTTTAAAGTCGACTACTATATACCTGATAGAAAAGAAGAAGGTTATGGTCTAAATGAAAACTCTATTAATGAAATTATTTCTGAGAATTATGATTTAATGATAACAGTAGATTGTGGAATAACCGCTTTTAAAGAAATTGAATTAGCAAATAAAAATAATTTAAAAACAATTATTACTGACCACCATCAGCCAGCAAATAAACTACCAAAAGCAAATTCACTTATAAATCCTCATCTTGAAAAATGTAGCTATCCCTTTAAAAAATTTGCTGGAGTAGGGGTAGCTTTTAAGTTGTGTCAGGCTATAGTGAAAAAGAAGGAGCAAAAACTAATAAATGATAAATTAAAGAGTTTTTTAGATATTGTTGCTTTAGGAACTGTAGCTGATATTGTTTCTTTAACAGGTGAAAATAGAATTTTTGTAAAAAAAGGTTTAGATTTAATTAATAAATCTAAGCGTTTAGCCTTTAAAGTTTTGCAAAAAAAATTGTCATTATCAAATAAAAAAATTACTACCGGTCATATTTCTTTTATTTTAGCTCCCCCATTTAATGCAAGTGGACGAATGGAAAGTGCCAATTTAGGAGTTGAATTTTTAATAACTAGAGATGAAAACAAAGTAAATCTTTTAGCTAAGAAATTAATTGAATTAAATAAAAATAGGCAAAAAGAAGAAAAGAAAACATTTGAAGAAGCAGATGAAATGATAAAAAAAAATTACATAGATAAAGACTACTATGCCTATGTTCTTTATTCAAAAAATTGGCATCCTGGAGTTATTGGAATTGTTGCTTCAAAATTAGTAGAAAAATATTATAAACCTGTAATCATGATTGCAATTGATGATAAAGGAGTAGGTAAAGGATCGGCACGTAGTATTAAAAAAGTAAATCTATTTAAAGTTTTAACTAAGCATGAAAAATATTTTATAAATTTTGGTGGCCATTCACAGGCAGCTGGGTTATCTATAAAAGAAGAAAAAATTGAAGATTTTAGAGAAGTATTTAATGAATATTTGAAAAAAAATTTATCTACAAATGATTTTGTTCCAGAACAAAGAATTGATTTAATTATAGAAGAAAAAGATATTGACCTTAATCTATATGAAAATATTGAGAAATTAACTCCTTTTGGTATTGATAATCCTAAACCTGTTTTTGCTATAAGAAATTCTAAAATAACTAAATGTTATCAAGTTGGAAAAAATAATAAACATTTAAAACTAGAAACTGAAAAGGGTCTAAAAGCAATAGCATTTAATATGGGAGAAAAGGCTTTTGAATTAAATAATAAAGTAGTAGATTTTGCATTTAACCTTTCTTTAAATGAATGGAAAGGCAATAAAAATGTAGAGGCTAATATAAAAGACATTAAGTTAAATAATGAGTTTGAAGATTATTCTATTAAATTCAAAACAAATAAATTAACTTTTTTTGATAAAAGAAATTGTAAAGATAAAGCTAAATTTTTGAAAAAAAATATTATAAATTCTAATAATAGTAATATATCCATTTATAAAAATAATGATGAAAAATTCCCAGTTGATGAAAAAATAGATGTACAGATTAATTATTTATCGTCAGCTGAAGATATTAAAGATATTAATAGTGATAAATTATTTTTCTTCTCTTTACCTGATTCGCTAAATGAGATGACAAAAATCATTAGTAGTTTTAAATTTAATCCAGAAATATATTTATTATATGGTAAAAAAGATTATTATTTAAAATATGATGAATTAAGAAAACAGATACCAAATCGCAAAATGTTAGCAGAATTTTATAAATTAATTTACTCCAAAAATGATGAATTAAGATACGGAGAATTGAATAATTTAGCGAAAAATAAATTGAAATTAAAAAATAATTTTATAGAAGAAAGCATAGAAGTTTTTTCAGAATTGAATTTAATTGTAAAAAAAGAAAATTCAATATTAATCAAGGCTAAGCCTAATAGAAAATTGGACTTATCAGATTCTTTACGGTATAATAAAAATGCTTCTTTTATAAAAAAATTTAACGATTTTGCTAAAATGGCTTTTGCTAATAATTTATTTTTATTAATAAGTAAAATACAAAATAATCTTAAGGAGGATAAAGATGAATCTTAAAAGTTATATAAGAAATATTCCAGATTTCCCAAAAGAAGGTATTATGTTTAAAGATATTACCCCAATGTTAAAAGATAAGGAAGCATTTAATGCAGCAATTGAAGCAATAAAGGATAATTATAAAGATTTAGATATAGATTATATTGTAGGTATAGAAGCTAGAGGTTTTATTGTTGGTACACCATTAGCACTAGCAATGAATAAGGGGTTTATACCAATTAGAAAACCTGGTAAATTACCAGCTGAGAAAATAACAGCATCATATGATTTGGAATATGGAAGTAATGAGTTAGAGTTACATCGTGATGCAATAGATAAAGGAGACAAAATTTTAATAATTGATGATTTATTAGCTACTGGTGGAACAGTTAAAGCTGCCTGTGATTTAGTAGAAAAGCTTGGTGGGGATATTGTCAGTGTAGGCTTTTTGCTTGAATTAAAAGATTTGGATGGAAGAGATAAATTGAAAGGTTATGATGTGTTTAGCTTGTTAAAAGATTGAGGGGTATTAAATGGAATTAAATGAACTTATTAATCAGCTAAAAGAATATATGGAAGATGCTGATTTAGATTTAGTAAGAGAGGCATATAACTATGCTCAAAATGCTCATGAAGGACAATATAGAATTTCTGGTGAGCCTTTTGTTGAACACCCGTTAGGGGTTGGACTTATATTAGCTAATTTAGAATTAGATATAGTATCTGTATCTGCTGCTTTATTACATGATGTAGTAGAAGATACTGAGATAAGCAGTGATGATATAGAAAAAAAGTTTGGTCCAGAAATTGCTCTTTTAGTTGATGGTGTTACTAAGCTTACTAGAATGAATTTTAATTCTAAAGAAGAACATCAAGCTGAAAGTTTAAGAAAAATGTTTTTAGCAATGGCTGAAGATATTAGAGTTGTTTTAATTAAACTTGCTGATAGATTACACAATATGCGAACTTTAAATTATATGAGTCGAGAAAAACAAATAGAAAAAGCTCAAGAAACGCAGGATATTTATGCCCCGCTAGCTCATAGATTAGGTATGTCAAGATTAAAGTGGGAATTAGAAGATTTATCATTTAGATATTTGCAACCTGAAGTTTATTATGAAATTTCAAAAAAAGTTGCAGCAAATAGAGAAACTAGAGAAAAAGAAATTAAAAAAGCTATTGATATTTTAAAAGAAAATTTTTCAAAAGAAAATATTGAAGCAGAAATTTATGGGCGACCTAAACACCTTTATAGTATTTATAATAAAATGAAAAGAAAAGAAATTGATTTTTCTGAGGTTTATGATTTAACTGCTATTAGAATAATCACTGATTCTGTTAGAGAATGTTATGAAGTGCTTGGTTTAGTTCATGAAATCTGGAAGCCTATACCTGGAAGATTTAAAGACTATATTGCGATGCCTAAATCTAATATGTACCAATCTCTTCATACTACAGTAATTGGACCAAATGGTGATCCTCTTGAAGTACAAATAAGAACTTTTGAAATGCATAGAACTGCAGAATATGGTATTGCAGCTCATTGGAGATATAAAGAAGGAAAGGCTCATGATGAAGATTTTGAAGAAAAATTGTCTTGGTTAAGGCAAATTTTAGAATGGCAAAAAGATTTGCAAGAACCCCATGAGTTTATGGAAAATTTAAAAATAGATTTGTTTGAAGATGAAGCACTTGTTTTTACTCCTAAAGGTGATGTTATTTCTCTACCTAGTGGTGGTACTCCTGTTGATTTTGCTTATAATATCCACACTGAAGTTGGACATAGTTGTGTAGGTGCAAAAGTTAATGGAAAAATCGTTCCTTTAGAATATGAATTAGAAAATGGAGATATAGTAGAAATTTTAACTTCTGAAGGAACAGGTCCCAGTAGAGATTGGTTAGAATTTGTTAAAACTTCAAAAGCTAAAAGCAAAATTAAAAGGTGGTTTAAAAGACAGCGTAGGGATGAAATAATTGATCAAGGAAAAGATAAACTTGATCGTGCCTTAAAACAAAAACATATAGCACTTAAAGAAAAGGAAAAGAATGATGAATTAAAAAGAATTGCTGATGAAATGGGTAAAGGCTCTATAGATAGTTTGTATGAATCCATTGGTTATAGTAAAATTTCTCCACAACAGGTAATAAATAAATTAGAAAGTGTTGAGCAAGAAGAACAAAAAGTTGATATTGAAAAAATCAAAACAAAGAAAAAGAAAAGCTCTACTGATAAAGGTGTAAAAGTAAAAGGAATGGATGATATTCTGGTTCGCTTAGCACAATGTTGTAATCCTGTTCCAGGTGATGATATAGTTGGTTATATTACTAGAGGAAGAGGAGTATCTATTCATAGAACTGATTGCCCTAATTTAAAAGGATTAGAAGATGATGAAGATAGATTTATAGAAGTTAATTGGAAAAGTAGCAGGGCGGAATCTTACCAAGTTAATTTAAGAATAGATGCTGTTAATAGAAAGGCTTTAATTAATGATATCACTGCTTTAATAAAAGATGAAGAAATTAATCTTTTATCTGTACATGCAAGAACTAATAGACATAATAGAGCTCATATAAATCTTTCTGTGGAACTAAGCAGTAAAGAACATATGCGTGATCTTATGAAAAAAATAAATGATATTGAAGGAGTATTAAAAGTCAGCAGAGCTAGACCAACTTAATAGGAGGCTGAATATGAAAGCACTTATACAAAGAGTAAAAAATGCTAGTGTTAGTGTTGATAAAAAAGAAATAGGAAAAATCAAAGATGGTTTATTAGTTTTTTTAGGAATTGCAGAAAATGATAATAAAGAAGATGCCGATTATTTAGTTGATAAAATAATTAATTTGAGAATATTTGAAGATGAAAATGCTAAAATGAATTTATCAGCTTTAAAAGAAAATAAAGATATATTAGTAGTTTCTCAATTCACTCTTTATGGTGATTGTACTAAAGGTAGAAGACCGAGTTTCAATCAAGCAGCTTCAGCAGGTAAAGCTGAAAAATTGTATAATTATTTTGTAAAAGAGATTTCTAAAACAGATCTAAATATAGAGACTGGTGAGTTTAAAGCTATGATGGAAGTTGATTTGGTTAATGATGGTCCAGTAACTTTTATGTTAAAATCTGAAGATAATAGGGAGGATTAAAGTTGTTTATAAAAAAAATTGTTGTTGGAATGAATTCTGC
>JBNJDL010000129.1:0-6268 GCA_051744825.1 Bacillota bacterium
CTAAACATATTATAACATATAATAGAAAGATTATTAATCTATATTTAATTTTATTTATCAAACTGATCAAAAGGTGGTTTTGTATTTTTCAGAAGAGGTGTTTCATAATCTTTTCCCTCAGTATTTTCTTCAAATTCTTTTTTTGCTTTATCAATTAATTCTGGATTTTGATAAAGATCAAATAATGTTCCTGCTAGAGTTTTACTGGAAAATATCATAGCTTTATGTCCTATTGAAGAACCACTAGCTGCCACAGCCTGCCAGGAATGAGGAGGAGTGCCTACTGCCCAGGTAGCTGTCGTAAATTGAGCTAAAGGAGTTATCCAGCTAACATCACCTACATCAGTAGAGCCTGACATAACCTCTCCTTTGTCATATGGTTCTATTACATCTTCATGTAAGGATTTCTCAATTACTTCTTCCGGAGCTCCAGCCATAACTTTTTCTTTTCGCCCTTTTTTAAAAGTTTTTTCTATTTTTTTAGCAAATTCTTTTTCGTCTTTAGTAAAATCAGGACCACCAATTTCTTTCATATTGGAAGTAATGATCTCTCCAAGTTTTTTATTAGGCAACATATTATAACAGGCAGCCTGAAATTTCCACTCAACATCTGTTTCAGTCATCATTGCAGCACCATTAGCTATTTTTTTTATTCTTTCAAAGATTTCTTCCACTTCTTCTCTTTTAGGAGCACGAATATAATACCAAACTGAAGCAGCATCAGGTACAATATTTGGACTTCCTCCACCATTAGTTATAGAATAATGGATTCTAGCCTTTTCATTTACATGCTCACGAAGATAATTTGCTCCAACATTCATAAGCTCCACTGCATCCAGAGCACTTCTGCCCATTTCCGGTGAAGATGAAGCATGAGCTGCCTGTCCTTCAAAATTAAAGCGAACAGAATTCATTGCCAGACTTGAAGATGCCCATACACTATTAGTTTGCATCGGGTGCCAGGTAAGAGCAGAATCTAAATCATCAAAAACTCCATCTCTGGCCATAAACACCTTCCCGGTAAGTGTTTCTTCTGCTGGGCAACCATAATAACGAATTGTACCATTTATTGCACCTCTGTCTATGGCTTCTTTTATTGCTAATACTGCTCCAATCCCGGCAGTTCCTAACAGGTTATGGCCACATCCATGTCCAGGCTCACCTTTTTCTACTGGCTCACGAACAGCTTTTATTTTTTGAGACATACCTGAAAGAGCATCATATTCCCCTAACACTCCTACCTTAGGGCTTCCTTCACCATATTCAGCTATAAAAGCAGTTGGCATATCACCAATATTTTTTTCAATGCTAAATCCTTTTTCTTTTAAAATTTTCATTTGCAATTCTGCTGATTTTTCTTCATTTAAACTAGTTTCAGGATTTTCCCAAATTTCTTGAGCTATATCAATAAGTAAATCCTTGTTTTTATCTATTAATTTAAAAATTTTATTTTTATTCATTATTACACCTCCAAAATATAATATGTATTAATTATTATTCTATAATACCATTTTCAAATAATTTTTTAGCTATAAATATTGTGCCAAAAACCGAAACAATTATTACTGCATAAGATGGAATCCCCGGCAAAAAACTCAAATAACCTTTATTCATTAGCAAGGTCATAATTATAGAAATTGATAAAGCAATAACTCCAATTTTTGGTCTATCTTTGGCAAAATTAGCAAAAATAGCTCCAAATAAAGCAGGCAAAATATAATCTAAAGCATTAATAATAATATCTGGTAAAGATTCAAGAGCTGCAGAACCTGCAAAAACACCGATAGTCAAAAAAGTAACGTTAATTAAAATTGAAGTAGAAATTCCAAGAGTAGAAATTATAGATCCTTTTGGTGTGCCTGGCTCAACACCAGCAGCTTCCTGAGCTACTGCAGAAGCTGGGAGTCTAAGATTAGATATATTTCCTGAGATAAATGCTAAATATGTTCCTGGTATACCTAATATAGGAAAATATGATATTGGCTCAACTACCCAAAAAGCGGCAATACTACTCCAAATAGCCACAGCACCGGCCATAATCGAACCTATACTTGGTGTTATATTATATATAAAAGATAATACTATAACAGGAAAAAATGATATCACTACACCTAAAAGCCCTAAAGATTTTCCCCATTTAACTATATGTGGAATATATTCTTCATTATAAATTTTTTCAGTATTATTCAAAGTAACTCACTCTCCCTTCAAATTTTTTAAAATAAAACTGCTGCAAACATACCACTAAACATTGATATTGCAAGTCCCCATTCTTTAAGCCATCCAACTTCTTTTTCATCTGCAATTGTCATCACAATTAACATTACTACAGCTCCTACTAGCAGAGCTACTGTAGAGCGATCAAACATAATAATTTTATCTGAAGTCATATAAGCAAAGGCTCCAAGCATTGCTGAAGATGATATAATAGGTATAAGTTTTTTACTACCATCTGCAACCTTTGTTCTTAGACTTTCAAGTTTGTCAGTAAATAATGCTGAAAATAAGATCCAACCCATACCACCTAAAACCATAGTCCATACGGCAGTGGCATATGCAGTTGCACTCATATTAGCAGATCCCAGTTCAACTCCGACTGCTTCTGTTCCAAATCCTGCAGCCATTAATTCAAACATGACTGAACCTATAAAAGATAATCTCATCCAGGATATAGGTCCCCCAATTGTAACAAGTAAAGATATCATACCTGCTAAAATTGCTAAAGATGGTCCAATAGAAGAATAAGCACTACTCTTTATTGCAGTTTTTATTTGCTCATCTTTTAAACCCATTCTTTTACCATCTTTAATAGATTTTCTTACAAATATAATGGCCTCAACTAAAACCAATAAAACAGCAACTCCTGCAGCAATCCACATTGGTATACTATTAGCTATTTCTAAATAATCCAAAAAATCTCCCCCTCTTCATTAAGTATGTTATTAAAATAACGATATAATAATTTTTATTTTCTGTAAATTCTAAATTTATTGTAACAAATAAATGAATATTTGTCTTTGTTCTTCGAGAACAAAAAAACGCAGACTAAATTAGTCTGCGGAGACAAAATTATTTTTCTTTTATTTCTAATAATTTTAATGAGAGATTTAAATTAAATCTATCTTCACTTTTTGATAAATCAACTTCCAAAATATTTTCAACTTTATTCATCCTATATTTCATAGTATTATAGTGAATATATAATTTTTTTGCTGCCTCTTTCATATTCCAATCATTTCGAATTAAAACTTTTAAACTCTCAATTAGATTAATATTATTTTTTTCTTCATAGGTAATTAAATCACCTAAATAAGAATTAAGAAATTTTTCTGCTTTTTCATTACTATAAAAAGAATCTAATAAGCGATAAGCGCCTAATTTTTCATAAGAAGATGTGTTGTTTTCTTTTGAAATGGCTCTGCTAACATTTATAGCTTCTTTGGCCTCTTCATAACTTTCTTTTATAGCAAAAACATCATCTTTATATTCTCCAATTCCTACTGTTACAGTAAAATCAACCTTTTCATTTACCTTTTGTCTAATCTCATCTCCTACCTCTTCAATATTAAGATTATATTCATTCTTTATATCATTATTTTTGTTTAAAAAAATTATTTTATCACTTAAATTTGCAAAAATAACATCATTGTAATATTTATTCATCATTTTTTTGGCTATAGTAAAAATCTTTTCTTTTAAATCTTTTAAAGTATTTTCACTTTTCTCAATATCAAGTTTAGTATAATTTTCTTTAAAATCATCTATGTCAACTATAAAAGCTGCTATTTTTTCATCAAAATTCCAATTATATAATTTCCCTCTTTTAATAACTTCTTCTTTAGAATTAATATTAGCAAAGATCAAATCCATTACAAACTCTTCTCTATATCTATTTTCAATTTCTTTATTTGAAATTCTTTTTTGGATTTGTAATTTTAGCACTGTCGCTGCCTGTTCTAAGGCAATTTCATCATAATCATCAATGCTTTTCTTATCTGTTACAAAAATATATCCATATATTTTTTTATCTATTTTTAAGGGATAACTTTTGAATTTTTCTTTTAATTCATCTATATTATTTTCTTTAATATCATTATTACTAGCTAAATACCCATATTGAAATTCATCAAATAATTTATTATAAAATATAATATCATTATTTATTAACTCTTCTAATTTGATAATTATTTTCTTTTCATCACAGCCTTCAAGAACAAGTTGAGTAAAAGTTTTGTGTATATTTTTTGAAAAAACAAGTTTTTCATTTTGCTTATCAATTATTGAGCTCATAACAGGATTTATAATTTTTTTAAAAGGATAATCTTCAGGAATAACTATAATTGGAAAATTTAAATCATTGGCTTTATTTATGATCTCTGTTGATATTTCATTTATATATCTTTTTAATTTAATTCCAAAAGCACTTGCCCCTAACTTATCTAAAGCAACAATTAATTCTTTAATTTTTGCTGGTTCATTACTTAAAACATACCCACTGGTAATTACAAATTCTCCTCCCTTTGTCCACTTATATCCATCAGGGGAGTCTAATATTGTAACTGAAGAAATTTTTCTATCCAATCCACTTTCCCCTGCTATTACTTTTAAATCCTCATATTCTTCAAAAGACAAAATTTCTTTTAAAGTAATCAATGGTTACTCCCCTCCATTTTGAATTAGTTAAGGGTAAAATTTCAACTTATCTTTATTATATTTATTTCTTCAGAAAAATTATACACCTACCAAAAAATAACCTCCTGTTTTAAGGAGGATAAAATGGTTATAGTTATTTATGTATTTAACTACTGTGCTTTTTCACTTCATCTTTTATAACTTCAATAAATTTTTCTATCTCATCTAATTCTTTTTCTATAATAGATTTTACTATTTTTAAGTTTATTTTTTGATATTCATGTACTGCTAAATTCCTAAAACCAACCATAGCTTTTAATTTTTCTGCTAATTTTTCATCTATAAATTCTTCTTTATTCAATATTTCAAAAGCATCTCTACTAGTTTGTGGAACTCCTAAATCATATTTGGCAATTACGTGCATTGCAATATCAATAGTAGCTTCACATAATCGCTGTATATTAAGTATAACTGAATCTTGCTTTGTATAATCTTTTAAGTTTTGAAAGTCACCATCATAAACTTCCTTAATTCTACTAATACATCTCTTACTTATTTCATCTTTATTAATTAAGATATCATCAGGCATATCAGTCAACTCCCCATCTTTTAGCTAATATTTCTTTTCTTTCTTCATTTAATTTTGCGTATTCTCGAAAAGTTTTTAATTCAAAATTCATTTTTTTATAATTATCTTTATTAAATATTAATTTTCCCTGTATAATTTGAGCTTTAAATACAGTAGAAGCCTTTTTTATATCAACCAAATCTACTTCTTTCTTTAATTTGTCTGCTAATTTTTGAGCCAATAAAAACAACTTATATTCATCAATTTCTCTTTCAGACAAAATTGCTATATCAATATCACTATTATCCCTTTCACTATTTTTGGCATAAGAACCAAAAATATAAATTAATTCAGGAGTTAATTTTTCTGTTAAAAAATCTATAATTATATTTTTCTCTTCATTAGAAAGCATAATACTTCTCCTCATTTTTTATATTACAAAAATATTATATCATTTTTTACTTTTCTATTCCAATTTTATGTGTACCAAAAGTCTTTAATGATTAATTATATACTATTTTTCCATCTATAATAGTGTAAATAACTTCAGTATCTTTTATCTCATCTTTTTCAATTTTGAATATATTTCTATCAAGAACTACCATATCTGCTAATTTACCTTTTTTAAGAAAGCCTTTTAATTTTTCTTCAAAAGAGGCATAGGCTGCTTCAGTAGTAAAAAGTCTTACTGCTTCTTCAACACTCAATTTCTCTTTAGGTAACCAACCTCCTTCTGGTTTCCCTTCATCATTTTTTCTAGTAACTGCATAATAAATATTTTCCATTATACTAAAGTTTTCCACAGGAGCATCAGAACTCCCTGGAGCTTTTATGCCCATATCTATCATGCTTTTCCAGGCATATGCCTTTTCCAGTCTTTTTTTACCAACTCTATCTTCTGCAATTTTCATATCAGTACCTACAAAAACAGGCTGAATATAAGCCAAAACATCTCCTCTTTTCATTTGCTCCAAAATTTTCTCATTTGTAAATTGAGCATGAACTATTCCATGTCTCAAGAGATTTGTTTCTGTATTTTCATTAATATCAGCATATTTTCTGATTTTT
>JBNJDL010000130.1:0-6263 GCA_051744825.1 Bacillota bacterium
TTAGGTACAACAAATTCATGTATGGCAATAATGGAAGGTGGAGAACCAACTGTTATTCAAAATAAAGAAGGAAATAGAACTACTCCATCTGTTGTTGCATATTCTAAAAAAGGTGAAAGAATTGTAGGTGAACATGCAAAGAGACAGTCTATTACAAATCCAGATCAAACTGTAACTTCTATTAAAAGAAAAATGGGTTCTGACTATAAAGTTAACTTAAATAATGAAGAATATACTCCTCAAGAAATTTCAGCTATGATTTTACAAAAGCTTAAAAAAGATGCTGAAGAATATGTTGGGGAAGAGATCAAAGAAGCTGTTATTACTGTACCAGCTTACTTTACCGATAGTCAGCGTCAAGCAACTAAAGATGCAGGTAAAATTGCAGGACTAGAAGTAAAGAGAATAATCAATGAGCCAACAGCTGCCTCACTTGCTTATGGACTTGAAGATGATAAAGATCAAACAATACTTGTATATGACCTTGGTGGAGGAACATTTGATGTTTCAATCTTAGAACTAGGAGATGGTGTATTTGAGGTAGTCTCTACTAGTGGTAATAATGAATTAGGTGGAGATGATTTTGATCAAAGAATTATTGACTATGTAGCAGAAGAATTTAAAAAAGAAAATGGTATTGATTTGAGAAAAGATAATATGGCACTACAAAGATTAAAAGATTCAGCTGAAAAAGCTAAAAAAGAATTGTCAAGCGTTAAAGAAACTAATATAAACTTGCCTTTCATTACTCAAACTGAAGATGGTCCAAAACACCTTGATGTTGATATTACAAGAGCGAAGTTTAATGAATTAACAGAAGATTTAGTACAAAAAACAATGGAACCTAGTCAAACAGCTCTTGATGATGCTGATTTGTCTCCTTCTGAAATAGATGAAGTTATTTTAGTTGGAGGTTCAACAAGAATTCCAGCAGTACAGGATGCAGTTAAAGATCTTATTGGAAAAGATCCTCACAAAGGTATCAACCCTGATGAAGTTGTAGCAATTGGAGCTGCAATTCAAGGCGGTGTTCTTTCTGGAGATGTTGATGATGTTGTATTACTAGATGTAACTCCACTTTCCCTAGGTATAGAAACCTTAGGCGGAGTATTTACAAAACTAATAGAAAGAAATACTACAATACCTACTTCAAAAAGTAAAGTATTTTCAACAGCAGCTGATAATCAGACTAGTGTAGATATACATGTACTTCAAGGTGAAAGAGAGATGGCCA
Source organism: Bacillota bacterium (assembly GCA_051744825.1). Classification (GTDB taxonomy): domain Bacteria; phylum Bacillota; class Halanaerobiia; order Halanaerobiales; family DATFIM01; genus DATFIM01. The sequence continues at coordinate 1,235 of JBNJDL010000130.1, forward strand.
AAGATAATAAAACTTTAGGTCGTTTCCAACTTACTGGAATTCCACCAGCACCTAGAGGAGTACCACAAATTGAAGTTGAATTTAATATTGATGAAAATGGTATTGTTCATGTATCTGCTAAGGATAAAGGAACCGGTAAAGAAAATGATATTACTATTGAATCTTCCAGTGGTTTATCTGAGGAAGAAATTGAGCAAATGGTAAAAGATGCCGAAGAACATGCTGAAGAAGATGAAAGAAAAAGAGAAAGAGTAGAAACTCGAAATGAGGCAGATGCATTAGTACATCAAACTGAAAAAACTCTAGATGAAGCCGGAGATAAAGTAGATGAAGAATTGAAGAATAAAGTTGAGAGTGCAAAAGATGACTTAAAAGAAGTTCTTGAAGAAAATGAAGATGATATTGAACTAATAAAAGAAAAAATGGAAGCATTAAATGAACAATTGACTGAATTAAGTACTCAAATCTATTCACAGGCACAAGAAGAGGCCCAAGGTCCACAAGGTCAACCTGGAGCAGGAGCTCAGGCAGGTGCTGAACAAAATAACGAAGATGACGATACAGTAGATGTAGATTACGAAGAAGTTGATGATGAAAATAATAACTAAAGATAGATTTGTAGAAAAGGAGGGGGTAATCCCCTTCTTTTCACTGCTATTAGAAAAAGGTGGTGATTTAATTGGCAGCTAAAAAAGATTATTATGAGATCCTTGGTGTTGACAAAGATGCTAGTCAAAAGGAAATTAAAAAAGCTTATCGTAAATTAGCAAAAAAATATCATCCTGATATGAATAAGGATGATCCTGATACTTCTGAAAAATTCAAAGAGATTTCTGAAGCATATGAAATTTTGAGTGATCCTGACAAAAGAAAACGTTATGATAGATATGGTCATTCTGGTATCAATGATGATGATTTTAATTTTGATGATTTTGCTCAAGGTGGTTTTGGTGGTTTTGAAGATATTTTTGATATGTTTTTTGGAGGTCGTGGCCGTGGAAGAGGCCGACGTGGACCACAAAAAGGTTCTGACTTACAATATAGATTACAAATTACTTTTGAAGAAGCAGCTTTTGGAACTGAAAAAGAAATTACTATACCTCGTACTGAAACTTGTCAAACCTGTGGTGGAAGTGGTGCTAAACCAGGCACTGAAGTTAAAACTTGTCCTAAATGTAATGGTACAGGTCAAATAAGAGTGAGTCAAAGAACAGCATTTGGTCAGTTTACTCAAACAAAAACTTGTGATCGCTGTGGTGGATCAGGTAAAATCGTTCAAACTCCATGTTCAGATTGTAATGGAACAGGTAAACAGCGTAGACACAGAAATTTAACTGTAAATATTCCTGCTGGTGTAGATGATGGAACTCGTTTAAGAATGGCTGGAGAAGGAGAAGCGGGAGATAAAGGTGCTCCTAGTGGAGACTTATATATTATCATTCAAGTTGAGAATCATGAAATTTTTGATAGAAAAGGTGATGATATTTATTGTGAAGTTCCAATTAACTTTGTTCAGGCAACTCTAGGAGATGAAATAAAAGTTCCAACCTTAGATGGTAAAGTTAAATTTACTATACCAGAAGGTACTCAACCTGGTACAACTTTTAGATTGAAAAATAAAGGTATTCCTCATCTTAATGGTCATGGTAGAGGAGATGAATACATTAAAGCTAAAATTATAATTCCTAAACATTTAAGTAAAGAACAAAAAGATTTATTAAGAAAATTTGCAGAAGTTAGTGGGGAAGAAATTAATCCAGAGCAGAAAGGTTTTTTTAGAAAAGTAAGAGATGCTTTTGGTTAAAAGAAATGAGTGGTAAATATGAAATGGAAAGAAGTTAAGGTTAAGATACCTATTTCTTTTAAAGAAAATGCAATAGATATTCTAAGTAGTTTTAATTCAGGTGGTGTAGTGATTTCAGATATAGCTTCACCACTTGATGACTTTTCTGATGAAATTTGGAAAGAGATTACTGCTTATTATAAAGCAAATGAAGAATTTACTGATATATTAAAAAAAATTAAAGATTATTTTGATTTAAGTTTAAAAAATAAAAAAGGTAAATATATTTTAACAGTTAATGAAATTGAAGATGAAAATTGGTCTACTTCATGGCATAAATATTTTTCACCTACTAAAGTAGGAAATAATTTTATTATTTGTCCTAGTTGGAATAAGATTACTAACAAAAAAAGAAAAATAATTGAGATTAATCCAGGCCAGGCTTTTGGAGTAGGAACACATGAATCTACTGATTTAGCAATATTACTTTTAGAAAAACATTTAAAAAATTATGAAAAAGATATAAATATTTTAGATGTAGGAACTGGCACTTCTATATTATCAATAGCTGCTGCTAAGTTAAATTTTAATCACATTTTAGCTATTGATATTTCCGAAGATGCTGTAAGAACTTCTAGGGAAAATATTAAAATTAATAATGTAAAAAATAAAATAGCTTTGCAAAAACGAAATATTAGAAATGGAGTAAATGGAGAATATGAAGTTGTATTTGCAAATTTATTAGCAGATATTATTGACAAAGTTTTAGGAGAAATAGTAAAATATACAAAAGATGGGGCTTTAATTATACTTTCCGGTATAATTGAAAAAGAATTTTCAAAAATAATTAATTTAGCTAAGAGTTTATCACTTGAATTAATTGATAGTGAGCAAAAAGGTGAATGGGTAAGTTGTGTTTTAAAGAAAGGATGATCACTTTGCACAGGTTTTTTATAGATGAAAGTAATGTAGAAAATAATTATGTTGAAATTACTGGTGATGATTATAAACATCTTTCAAAATCATTAAGATTACAATCAGGAGATAAAATTATTGCCTGTACTGGTGATGGTCAAGATTTGTATGTAGTATTAGAAAATTTTTTTGAAGATAAAGTACAAGGAAAAATTATTGATCGTAAAAAAACAAAGACTGAGGCAAATTATAATGTCACTATTGCTCAAGCTATTCCTAAGAATAGAAATATGGAACTGATTATTCAAAAAGCTACAGAAATTGGAGCAAAAAAAATTTTTGCTTTAGATACAAAAAGAACAATAGTAAAATTAAGTGATAAAAAAGAAAAGAAACGATTGGCTAGATGGCAAAGGATAGCTGAAGAAGCAGCAAAACAATCACAACGTGGGATTATTCCAAAAATTGATGGAGTTTTTACTTTAAATGATTTAAAAAAATTAAAAGAAAAATATGATTTAGTATTAGTACTTTGGGCCTCTGAAAATAAAGGTTCTCTTTCAGAGTTGATAAAAACTAATAATGTTAATAATGATAACAATAATATATTAGTTGTTGTTGGCCCTGAAGGTGGATTTACAAAAAATGAAATTGATCTTTTAAAAAATGAAGTTAAGGGTAATACAATAACTTTAGGTCCTAGAATATTACGAACTGAAACTGCTCCAATTGTAGCATTAACAATTTTATTATATGAGCTTGGAGATTTAGGAGGATAGATTGTGGATAAAGTTGCTTTTTATACACTTGGTTGTAAAGTTAATCAATATGAAACAGAGGCTATGATTGATTTATTTAAAGAAGCTAATTATGAAATAGTTGAATTTGATAGAAAAGCAGATTATTATATTATAAATAGTTGTACAGTAACAAATCAAGCAGCTAGTAAATCACGCAAAAAAGCCAGGAGAGCTAAAAGAAGAAATCCTAAGGCAAAAGTTGTAATGGTTGGATGCTATTCCCAGGCTTTTAGTAAAGAAGTTGCTGAAATTGAAGAAGTTGATTATATAATAGGTAGTTCAGGAAAAAAAGATATTGTTAATTTATTAGAAAAAAGTGAAAAAACAGAAGATGATAATGATTTTATAAGTGAAATAAAAGATTTTAAAAATATTAAAAGTTATGAAGATATGAGTGTAAAGGAAATAAATCAGACAACAAGAGCAAATATAAAAATTGAAGATGGTTGTAATCAATTTTGTAGTTACTGTATTATACCTTATGCTCGAGGCCCTGTTAAAAGCAGAAAAATGGAATCAGTATTAATGGAAGTTAAAAAATTAGTAGATAAAGGTATTAAAGAAATTGTATTAACTGGAACTCATTTAGGTAATTATGGACTTGATAAAAAAAATAAACATTTATTAAGCAATTTAGTAGAGAAAATAATTAAAATCAATGGTAATTTTAGAATTAGGTTAAGCTCAATTGAAGTTACAGAAATTGATGATAAATTAATTTCATTACTAAAAGAAAAAAACAAACTCACTCCTCATTTGCATTTGCCATTGCAAAGTGGAAGTAATGTGATTTTAAATGCTATGAATAGGCCTTATACTTGTGAAGATTTTGCTAATACAGTTAATAAGTTAAAAAATAAAGTAGAAGATATAGCTATTACTACTGATATTATAGTTGGTTTTCCTGGTGAATCAGATAAAGATTTTCAAAGAACATATAATTTTATAAAAAAAATGAAATTTAGTCGTTTGCATGTTTTTCCTTTCTCTGAAAGAGGAGGTACTCCAGCTGCCAGGATGAAAGCTAAAATTCATAGTAGTATAAAGAAAAAAAGAAGTTTAGAGTTAATTGAATTAAATAAGAAATTAATGAAAAATTATCATGAAAATTTTTTCAATAAAAAAAGAGAAGTTGTTATAGAAAATTCTAGAGATTCTGAAAGCAATTTTTTAAAAGGAATTACTGATAATTATATTCATGTTTTAATTGATGCTAAAGATTTTTATAAAAATAAATTAGTAAAGGCAAAATTGTTAAAAAATTATGATGATGAAAATGTAATAGCCAGTATAGATTAGTGAAAGGAGGGATGAAAATGAACGATTGCCTTTTTTGCAATATTGCAGCCGGTGAAAGTGATACAGATTTGATATATGAAGATCAAAAAGTTGTTGCTTTTGAAGACATTAATCCCCAAGCACCTATTCATTTTTTAATAGTTCCTAAAAAACATATTCCTACTTTAAATGACTTAAAAGATATTGATAAAGATTTAATTGGTCATATTTATCAAGTTGCAGCTGAATTAGC
>JBNJDL010000131.1:0-6233 GCA_051744825.1 Bacillota bacterium
CCATGAACAGTTGGAGTAACTAAAATCCCCTTTGACATTTCATTTGGAATAGGAAAAAGAACGTGTTGTGCTAATGAACCATATTCTTTATCAAATAGATGGTATTCTCCTTTGCGTGGCTTAATTTTCATCTTTTCTCCACCCATCTGAGCTATTTTATCAGCAAATACTCCAGCAGAATTTATAACTAACTTTGCTTCTATAATACCTTTATTTGTTTTAATAGCTTTCAACTTATTACCATCATTAATAACACCAGTTAATTCTGTATTGAGCATAATATTAACTCCATTAAGAGCAGCATTATCTCCATAAGCTATTGCTAATTCATAAGGAGAAATTATTCCAGCTGTAGGAGCATAAAGTCCATATTGGGCTTCAGGATTTATCTTAGGCTCCATATCCATTAACTTATCTTGTTTAACAATTTTTAGACCTTTTATACCCTGTTTTTCTCCATTCTCTTTCATCTTCTTAAGTTTTTTTAAATCATCTTCATTAAAACCTACCACCAGTGAGCCAATTCTCTCAAAAGGAACATTTAAATCATCTGAGATTTTATCAAATTGAGAATTAGCCTTCACATTCATTCTACCTTTAAGTGTATTAGAAGAAGCATTATATCCTGCATGAATTATACCAGAGTTTGCCTTAGAAGTTCCACAGGCTAAATCTGCCTCTTTTTCAATTAAAATTATATCTAAATCAAAACGGGCTAATTCTCTAGCAATTGCAGTCCCAATTACTCCTCCCCCAATTACAACGACATCAGCTTTCATTTTTTCGGTCATCTACTATCCACTCCTTTAGAAATTAAATTAAATAAGCAATTTTAAATAGAAAAAGAGCCACCTTATTGAATCAGGCACACTTTTAGCAGGGTACCTTTCAATAAAATGGCTCTCTTATTCTCACCATTTGAAATATTTTATTTTCATCTTTAAATTCATTACTTATATTTATTATATGCTAAATTATTATAAATTGCAATTATCCAACCAATTTATTATATCAGAAAAAAATTCATCTTTATTATATTCATTTATCATCTCATGTCTTCCCTTTTCATATAATTTATATTCTACATTTTTTAAACCAGCAGATTTATAATCACTTACAACTTCAACTATATCTTCTCCACCTACTGGGTCCTTTTCTCCAGAAAGAAAGAGCAAAGGAAAATCATCAGCTATAACTTTATAATTATCTGTATTAATTAATCTTTTCATACCCTGATAAAAATCAGCATAAAATTGAACTGTACAACTAAATCCACATCTCTCATCATTATAATATTTTAGAGCAACTTCTTCATCACGAGTTAACCAGTCGTGAGGAGTTTTAGTTGGCTCAAATTCTTTATTATTACTATCAAAAATTAAATTTTCAACTATTTTACTCTTTTTATTAGCTCCTCTAAATAATTTTTCCAGGCCAATGAATAATTTTAATAAAAACAATTCACTACCCTTTATATGTCCAGTTCCTGAAAATATAGCTCCTGAAAAGTGTTTTGGCTCAAGCATAATATAATTTCTGGCCACAAAAGAGCCCATACTATGACCAAATAGAAAAATAGGTATTTCTTTATCAGAATTTTCATCATTTTTATTTAAAATATATTCTCTATGTCTTTTAACATCATCTAATACCTTATTCCAACCATTTTCATCTGCAAAATGACCTAAGGGTAAATTATTTTTTATTGCAGTATCTCCATGACCTCGATGATCGTGAATAAAAAAAGAATAGCCAGCTACATTTAATCTTTTTGCAAACTCTTCATATCTTTTTCTATGCTCTGCCATTCCATGTAATCCTAAAACAATTCCTTTAGGATTATCAACTTCAAAACTACTTGCATAAATAGAAAGCCCATCTGTAGCTTCAAAACTATATTCATTAAATTTACTCATCATCAACCCACCCTTTCGCTTTATTAACAGCTTTTTTCCAAGCAGCATAAGCAGCTTCTCTATCTTTATCACTCATATTAGTTTTAAAAACTTTATCATTTTCACTTTTTTCCACTAACTCATCAAGATTTTCCCAAAATCCTACTCCTAAACCAGCAAGATAAGCTGCACCTAAGGCGGTTGTTTCCTTTATTTTGGGTTTTTCTACTTCATTTCCTAAAATATCTGCTTGAAATTGCATAAGAAAATCATTTTCTACCGCTCCACCATCTACCTTCATTTTCTTTAATTCAAGTCCTGAATCAGCTTCCATTGCTTCCAGTACATCTCTAGTTTGATAAGCTATTGACTCAAGAGTAGCCCTAATTATATGCTCTTTAGATGAGCCACGAGTTAAACCAACAATAGTACCTCTTGCATACATATCCCAATAAGGTGCTCCAAGTCCTGTAAAAGCAGGTACTACAAAAACACCTCCTGAATCAGCAACTTTTGTGGCAAAGTATTCCGAATCTGCTGCACTATCTATAATCTTTAATTCATCTCTAAGCCACTGTATCGCTGCCCCAGCAACAAAAATAGATCCTTCTAAAGCATATCTAACTTCTCCATCTACATTCCAGGCAATAGTAGTTAAAAGACCATTTTCAGATTTAACAGCTTCTTTTCCAGTGTTCATTAACATAAAACAGCCAGTTCCATAAGTATTTTTGGCCATTCCTTTTTCAAAACATCCCTGTCCAAAGGTAGCAGCCTGTTGGTCACCTGCTATGCCTGCTATAGGAATTTCTGCTCCAAAAACATCTCCATCTGTTTTTCCATATACTTCACTAGATTTTTTCACTTCTGGCAAAATATTTTCTGGAATATCCAGTTCATTAAGTAACTCTTTATCCCATTTTAGGTCAAATATATTATATAACATAGTACGAGAAGCATTTGTGTAATCTGTTATATGTAATTTTCCAGCAGTTAATTTCCAGATAAGCCAGGTATCAATAGTACCAAAAAGAAGCTCTCCTTTTTTAGCCTTTTTTCTTGCGCCATCTACATTATCCAAAATCCACTTAATTTTAGTAGCAGAAAAATATGAATCAACTACTAAACCAGTCTTATTTTTAATCTTTTCTTCTAAGCCTCTTTCCTTTAAATTATCACAAATTTTAGATGTTCTTTTATCCTGCCAGACAATTGCATTATAAATTGGCTCTCCACTTTCTTTATCCCAGACAACTGTAGTCTCTCTCTGATTAGTTATACCTATTGCAGTTATTTCCTTTCGGGTAATATTTGCACTGGCTAGAGCATCAGCAATTACTCCACTTGTTGTACCCCATATTTGATCTGGATCATGCTCAACCCAACCTGGTTTGGGATAATATTGTTGAAATTCACTTTGAGCCTTACTTACTTCTTTACCTTCTTTATTAAAAATAATTGCCCTTGAACTAGTAGTACCTTGATCAATAGCCAAAATATATTTTTCCATAAAATTTTCCTCCCCGATTATTTCTTATAATTAAGTTTATCCCTTTTAACAAAAAATGTCAAAATTAAATTTTTTGGATATGATTTTCTATTAACATTGTATAATCCTATAGTAAATGATATAATTTGGCTAACCATTAACGAAGAAAACAAGGAGGGAGAAAATGAAAATAAAAGATTTAAATATTGGTAAAAAAATCTTTTTAGGAATAGGCTTAAGTTTCTTAATAACTATGTTAATAATGGTTTTTCTTATGAATCAACAATTTAACAACCTACAGGAAAAAAATGCTGAAAGTGTCCAAAAATTTCTACTTGATAAAGAAGAAGAAAGAATAAAAGATACTACTGATGCTACTGCTAAATTTATCAGTCAGTTATATAATAAAAATAAAGATCAAATGTCTGAATCAGAGTTACAGGAATTAATCAGAGAATATAATAGAGATATTGAATTTGGGGATGCAGGCTATTTTTTCATTTACGATTATGAAGGAAATACTATATCACTCCCCCCAACTCCAGATCTGGTTGGTGAAAACCGCTGGAATCTTCAGGATGAAAACGGAAAATATTTTTTAAGAGAGTTATCTGAAACGGCTCAATCAGGAGGAGGATATGTAGAATACATATATGCAAATCCTGATACAGGTGAAGATGAAACAAAAATTGGTTATGTTAAACCTATAGAAGGAACAGATTATTTTATAGGTACTGGTACATATGATTCAATAATCAATAGTAGTTTACGACAAATAGAAACAACCTTACAGGAAGTTATTAAAAACATATTAATGGTATTAATTATAGCTCTGGCTATTGGAACAATTATAGTCGGAATTATCATCTATTTGATCTCTAACTATATTTCTAAACGTATTAATAAAGTTTTAACAGGAATGGACCATGTTGCTGAAGGTAACCTTACTCATAATCTGGATGTTAAAAATAATGATGAATTAGGACAACTTTCAGATTCATATAATAAAACAATTAAGGCTCAGCGTAAAATGATAGGTGAAATCAAAAATGATGTCAAAGAACTTTCAGAACAAAGTGAAGAATTATCTGCCTCTGGTACAGAAGTAGAAAGAACAGCTGAACAGGTAGGTAGTGCTATAGAAAATGTAGCTTCAGGTGCAGAAGAACAATCTGCTCAAATTGAAGAAAGTCAAACTGCAATAAATGAATTAATAGAACAAATTGAAATGACTAGAAATATGTCAAATGACATGGATAATTCTGCTACAAAAGTTTTAGATAATATTGAAACAGGTACAGATTCAATGGAAGAATCAGTTGAGCAAGTTAATAAGGTAAAAAGTTATTCAAGTGAAATAGCCCAAACTATTAACTCACTTGGAGACTTATCAGAAGAAATCGGTGAAATAATTGATCTAATTAGTAGTATATCACAACAAACTAATCTACTTGCCTTAAATGCAGCTATAGAAGCAGCTAGAGCTGGGGAAGCCGGCAGAGGTTTTAGTGTAGTTGCAGATGAAATAAGAGAACTTGCAGAAGAATCATCAAAAGCAACAGAAAACATTTCTGAGCTTATTTCTGAAATTCAAAGTCGAGTTGATAAGGCTGTAAATAAAATGGATGATACAGAAAGCGCTGTTAATAATAGTGTAGAAGTTATTGAAAGCACAGGGAATGTATTTACGAATATAAGAAAAGCTTCCAATCAATTAAATAATTTAATAGAAAAAGTAAATTCTCAAACAAAAGAAATGGATAACTTAAGTGATAGTGTTCGTGATATGGTAAATGATGTTGCTGCTGTAAGTGAAGAAGCTGCAAGTAATGCAGAAGAAGTTGCTGCTTCCAGTGAAGAACAGATTGCTTCTACTGAAGAAATAGTTTCAGCAGCAGAAAAATTAGCTGATATGTCAGAAGAACTTAATAAATTAGTAAATAACTTTAAATTAGAATAGTCTATCAAATAAGGCAGTGGTTTTTAAGCCACTGCCTCTTATTTACCTTATCTATATATAACTACTGCTGAAATTGCTGGGATAGTAATCTCTCCATCATTTATCTCTACTTCAGTGTCAGCAATTACTTCATTTCCTGCCTTTTCTCCATCTACTACAACCTTCCAGTCAGAATTTAACTCATCAACTTCAACTGTTTTTTCTTCTCTATTGGAATTATAGAAAACCATAATTTCTTCCCAATTATCTTCTCCATTTTGTTCTTCCAATTTAAAGCCCATAAAGTATGGTATATCTTCTTTAATAAAAGTTATGCCATTTTGAATTTCTTCCATAGTTTCCATTCTAAATGCTTCATGTGATAACCTCATATCAATTAACCCTTTGTAGTATTCTACTACATCACTATATTTTTCTGTTTTTGACCAGACAATTTGATTAGTAGAATCACCAGAGTCATAGCTGTTATGATCAACACCATGTTCACGATCAGGATCAGGTTTGCTTCTTAGCATTTCTGCTCCTCCATGCATAAAGGTTCTACCTTGAGATGTAAAAACCATAGCAGCAGCTAATTTATCCATTTTAATTCTTTCTTCTTCACTGGCATCTGGAGTTGAGCCTACAATTTTATCCCAGAGTGTATAACCATCATGAACACTTGCATAGATTGTTGTTTCTTCAGGGTCATCTGCATATCTGTGATAAGTATCTTCATTTATCTTAACTTGAGTCTCAAAATCAGCCATAGCTGCAATTGTTCCTGTTCTTAACATATCTTCTTTATTTATTTGTTTTTGAATAAAGCCACCTTCAGATAATGGTGAAGCATAATTATCTTGTTTTAAAGCATCTCTAAAACCATCATTAAATGAGCCTACTGCTTTTT
>JBNJDL010000132.1:0-6209 GCA_051744825.1 Bacillota bacterium
TTTCCTCAACAGATAGCTCTTTATCTTTATTTTTGGCCAAAATCATAAGGGCATGTATTGCATAATCTAATTTTTTCGAAGTTTTCAATTTATCCCCCCCTTTTTTACTCAGAGTTTTATTATCCGTGTTTATTTGTTATAAGTTTAACATATAGAAGTACAGTTTGCAATTTAAAATTTTAACAGGAGTTTCCCCATTATAAAAAATTTGCTTGAAATCATCCAAAATAGATAAATAGCGAATTTTATTAATTATTTGTTAATACATCTCAATGAGCTAGAACAAGAATAAAGGCCTAAAAATAGGATGTTTTTAGCTCAGCTTGAGACAGGGGCTTGGCCTCGATGGCCTGATGCTAATCCAACCATGCGCAATTTAAAAAGGAGGATTAGCGAGTCTCATTAGCTGAGCTTGCCTTTATTCTTGAGAAAGCAAATTGTTAGATGTATCAAATCATTAATTTATGAGTCTTTTATCTATTTTGGATGATTTATTAAATTTTGGGAAACTCCTGTTAAAATTTTTCTTGACATAATAATATTATTTCTATATAATAAGTTTTAACAATTTAACATACTAAAAACTTTGAAGGAGGACAAGTAAGCTTTTTGCTGAAATACACCTCTTTAGTTGTCAGCTGAACTAATAGTAAGCTAGGCCGTAATCCGTCGTTATCCGGTGAGGAAGTGTTTGCTTCCAAAAGAGATATTCTGTTATATTTACTACAGAATAATTCAGGTGGTACCGCGCATACAAGTCGCCCTGAAAAGGGGGGCTTTTTTTATTTTCTTTAAAAATTTTTAGCAAAAAATATGGAGGTATGATATTATGAAAAAAAGTCAATTAACTTTTCAAATAGCGATTTTACCAATTATTGTTCTACTTTTAACTGGAGCTCTATCCGTCTTTTTCTGGAGTGTCGGTATGTTAGTTCCTCTTCTTAGCGCTATAATAACAACAGGTTTAATAGGAATTAAGAATAATTTCACCTGGAATGAATTAGAAAGTGGTTTAAAAAAAGGAGTTGCAAATGCCCTTCCTGCTATTTTTATTTTACTTATTGTTGGCTCTATTATTGGTACCTGGATTGCAAGTGGAGTAATCCCAATTATGATCTATTATGGACTTGAATTTTTAAACCCAACGATTTTTGTACCATTAGCTTCTCTCATAACTGCTATTGTGGCAACAACTCTTGGGACTTCTTTCACCTCTATAGCAACTGTTGGAATTGCACTTATAACTGTTGGTAACGCTATGGGATTCCCAACAGAATTAACAGCAGCAGCCATAATCTCAGGAGCTTTTTTTGGAGATAAATTATCTCCTTTATCTGATACTACAAATATTGCAGCTGCTATGACTGAAAGTAACTTATTTGAACATGTTGGTCATATGTTATGGGATACTATCCCAGCCTTTATCATCTCACTTATAATTTATGGCATAATAGGGATAAATAATGTTGGAAGCAATATTAAAGGTGCAGAAGAAATTGATTCTTTACTTCTTGGATTAGAAAATAGCTTTAATTTAAATGCTTTATTATTTACATTACCCATTATCACTATAATACTGGCTGTAAAAAAATTCCCAGCAATCCCAACTCTTTTATCTGTTTCTATCTCTGGTGGTATCTTTGCCTTAATTTTTCAAAAAGCTAGCTTAGTAAGTGTTTTTAGTGCTTTCACCTCTGGTTATAATGCCCAAAGTGAAATATCGATGATTAATGAACTTTTTAATAGAGGTGGAATAAATTCAATGGGAGACACAATAATTTTACTTATCACAGCTGCAGCCCTTGGGGGAATAATGCAAAAAGTAGGTATCTTAGAAGTTATTGTAAACAAGGTTATGACCTTAGTTAAAGGTGAAAAACAACTACTTGTAACTTCTCTCATAAGCTCATTTCTAATAGGTTTAAGTACTGGAGCACAAATTTTAGCAATAATTATACCAGCTAAAATGTTTACAACATCATTTGAAAAAATGAACTTACACAGTAAAAATTTAAGTCGAATCGTTGAAGCTGGTGGAACTGTTGGTATAACATTAGTTCCCTGGGGAGTTCCTGCTATTTTTGCAGCAAATATGTTAGAAGTTTCACCTGGAGAATTTATTCCTTATTTATTCTTTCCTATGCTTGTAATTCTATTTAATTTCATTTATGGTATTACAGGAATTTCAATAGAAAAAATAGATTAGTAAATCTCAACATTTAAAACAATTTACTTTACAGGAGATGATAACAATGAGCAAAATATTAATTAAAGTATTGGGAACAGCTCAAGATGGAGGATATCCTCAACCAAATTGTTTCTGTCCTAACTGTATAGCAGCTAAAAATGATAAAAGCTTAATTAGATATCCTTCATCACTGGGAATTTTAGATATTAATAATAAAGAAAGTTATATTATAGATCCAACTCCTCACTTTCCTGAGCAGTTACAATCATTAAATAAAACTGCTCAAAAATATAATTTTTCTAAAAATCACTTAAAAGGAGTTTTTCTAACTCACGCCCATATTGGTCATTATACTGGACTTATATATTTTGGCAAAGAAGCAATTAATTATAACAAATTAAATGTCTATACTTCAAAGTCAATGAAAGATTTTTTAATAAAAAATCAACCCTGGCAAAGTTTAATAGAAAATGAAAATATAAATATTTCTTTATTTAAATTTAATAACAATATTAACAAAATCAACAATTTTCAAGTTAAAGCTATAAAAGTTCCCCATAGAGCTGAATATACAGATACAGCTTCTTTTTTAATAAAAGGAAAAAACAAAACACTTTTTTATCTTCCAGATATTGATAGTTGGAAAAAATTTAGAAAAAAATTTAATCAAATTACTTTAAACTCAGATTTACTTTTAATAGATGGAACTTTTTTTCATCATAATGAGTTAACTAAACACAGAGACAGAAATATCAAAAATGTACCTCATCCTACTATCAAAAAAACAATTATTGAAATAAAAAAGGGAAAGCTCAAGTTAAATAACAGCAAACTATTCTTTACTCATTTTAATCACACTAATAAAATTCTAAATCCTCAATTGAAAAATAAATCATTTTTTAAGAAAAAAAGTATAAATATTTTAGAGGAAAATACAATTTTTGAAATCTAATTAATAATTTAGAAAGTGAAAAAGAAAGGTAGATGAATATGTTTGAATATTTAACAGCTGGAGAATCACATGGTCCTTCACTAACAGCAATAATCAAAAATATTCCTTCAGGTCTAATTTTAGATTTAAATCAAATCGACTATGAATTAGAGCGACGACAGCGAGGCTATGGTAGGGGTCAAAGGATGGAAATTGAAAAAGATAAGGCTAAGATCACTTCAGGTTTAAGACATGGAAAAACCTTAGGAAGTCCTTTAACTATTAATATCAAAAATAACGATTGGGAAAATTGGAAAGAAATCATGGCCTTAAGAAAAAATAAAGATAATACTAAAAAAGTAACTAAACCGCGTCCAGGCCATGCCGATTTAGCCGGAATTATTAAATATAATTTTTCTGATATAAGAAATGTTCTAGAAAGAGCAAGTGCTAGAGAAACAGCAGTTAGAACGGCAGTTGGTGCCATAGCTAAGCAATTTCTCAATGAATTTGATATCAAAGTTAAAAGTCATGTAACTCAAATAGGAAGTATTAGCTCAGCTAACTGGAAAACTATTAAAAATAAAAAAGAATATTTTAAAAAAGTAGAAAAATCTCCTTTACGCTGTGGAAATAAGAAAAAAACTAAAAATATGATTAATTTATTAAATTCCTGGTCAAAAAAGGGAGATTCTGCAGGAGGGATAATTGAAGTTATTGTTTTTAACCCACCAGCTGGTCTTGGAAGCCATACTCATTGGGATAAAAAATTAGATGGAAAACTTGCAGCTGCTTTAATGAGCATTCAGGCCATAAAGGGAGTTGAACTTAGCTCTGCCTTTGAAAACAGCAAAAAAGAAGGTTCAAAAGTACATGATGAAATTTTTTATGATGAAAACAAGGGTTATTATAGAAAAACAAATCGAGCAGGAGGTCTAGAAGGTGGAATGACAAATGGAGAAAATATTATTATTCACCTGGCAATGAAACCTATACCAACTTTAGCTAAAGCACTTCACTCTGTTGATATTGATACAAAAGAAGAAAAATTAGCTGCTAAAGAGCGATCAGATATATGTGCAGTCCCATCAGCAAGTATTGTTAGTGAAGCAGTAACAGCTATTGTTTTAGCAAAAGCTTTTTGTAATAAATTTGCTGGAGACACAATGAAAGAAATTAAAAGTAATTTTAGATCCTATAAGAATTACTTAATGAAAAATAGATAAAATTAAAAGGGACTCAGATTATATTTCTGAGTCCCTTAACTTTAAAATATTAATTAAACTTTAAGATTCATCTAATTTAAAATGTTCTACAGCTTCTTTTAGATTTTTTGCCATATCAGATAAATTATCTGCTGAAGCAACAATTTCCTCAGTAGAAGCTGTTTGCTCTTCACTAGCAGCAGCCACCTCCTGGGCATTACTTGCTGCTTCTTCACTAACCTTAGAAATATCATTTACGGCATTTTGTACTGAATTACTGTTTTTTTCCATTTCATTATTACTTTCAGCTACTTTCTCTATTAACTCACCTAATTTATTAGCTGTTTTTTCAATTTCCTCAAAGATTTCAGAAGTGCTTTCAATTGCTTCAACACTTTCATTAACTGCATTTTTACTTTTATCCATTTCATTTATAGAAGATTTTACATCACTTTGAATTTCTTTAATAAGAGAAGCTATTTTTTCAGTTGCTTCAGTTGACTCTTCAGCTAATTCTCTTATTTCATCTGCTACTACACTAAATCCTCTTCCACTTTCACCAGCACGGGCAGCCTCTATTGCTGCATTTAAAGCAAGCAAATTAGTTTGATTTGCTATACCAGAAATTAATTCTATAATTTCACCAATATCAGCAGATTTGTCTCCTAAATTATTAATTGTTTCTGCCACTTCTTTACTAGTTTCATTGACTTTATTAACTTTAGTTGTGGAATTTTCTAATTGAGTAGTTCCTTTATTAATATTCACTAATACATTTTCAGACTTTACAGCCATCTCATCTGACATTTCTCTTGTACCTTTTATTTCATTTATTAAGTCTTTAATATTTTCATTAGTCTGATCAACTTGGGCTGATTGCTCTTCTGCCCCAGAGGCAACATCCTGTACAGCATTACCAACTTCTTCAGCTGATTTTGCCAACTCTCCCCCAGCCTCAGAAAGGTCATCACTAGAAGAATTTATATTTTCTGATATCTCCTTAACTTCACTAATCATTTCTTTTAAACTATCTTTCAATTGGTTAAACCAGGCTCCAAGAGTTTCAATTTCATTGCGATTAACTTCCTTATATACTTCACACTCTTTACAACTATCATATTCACCTTCAGTGATTTTTGGACAATGTATTTCTCTATCAAATTCTGGAGCAAAACTACCTACATCAAACCAACATTTAACTCCATCTTTAGCATAATCAGGACAACTTTCTACTCCACAATCCATTATTTCAGAACAGTTTACACTCTTTATAGGATAAGAAACATTCAAATTACCTAAAGCCAGTTTACTAAATAAATTTTTAAATTCTTCTAAAGAATTGAATATTTTATTTGAAACAAAATAAGTAATTAAAATAGTTAATATTATACCTATTAGAGAAAATATTAGAACTCTATTTCTAATAGCATTTAATTTATTTAGAGTTTCAGTTCTATCAAAAATAACTTTAAAATAGCCTGCCTCTTTTCCTGAAAAATCTTTAAAAGGTAATAAAAGCATATTTTCACTTTTTAAGTTTGATATTATCTCTTTTCCTTCAGCTATTTTTTCTTTTTCATTTAAAGTATAATTATCACTTCCGGTAGTGCTTGCAATCCAGGCATCTTGTCCACTATCCCAGGAAACACTATTTTCTTCATTATCCAAAGAATATAAAAAATATTCCCCACCAAAACTTGTCTTCATTTCACTTAAAAAATCTTCACCTAAATTTCCGCCCATTTCTACACTACCAATATGCTCATTTTCATAACTTAAAGGAGCTACTACTCTAAATCCATAACCGGCTCTTCCTTCTTCAATACCACTAACTAATTTTTCTTTTTCATTTGCTTCATTTACTGTATTTCGAAATTCACTTAAA
>JBNJDL010000133.1:0-6165 GCA_051744825.1 Bacillota bacterium
CATGGTGAATATGCAATTACTAAGGAAGGGCCATCATATGCTTCTGCTTCTTTAATAGCTTTAACAGCTTGGTTCATATTTGCTCCAAGTGCTATTTGGGCAACATAAACATAACCATAAGTCATAGCCATTTGGCCAAGATCTTTCTTCTTAACTCTCTTACCAGAAGCAGCAAACTTAGCAGCTGCAGCAGTTGGAGTAGCCTTAGATGACTGACCACCTGTATTTGAATATACCTCTGTATCAAATACTAATACATTTACATCATCACCTGAGGCAAGTACATGATCAAGTCCTCCATAACCGATATCATAGGCCCAACCGTCACCACCAAAAATCCATTGTGATTTCTTGGTTAGATATGATTTCTTATCGATTATTTCTTGAACTTTATCATTATCTTTATACTTTTCTAAGAGTGGAATCATATTTACAGTAGCCATCTTAGATTCTTCACCTTGGTCTTTAACATCAAGCCATTTTTCAAATGCTGATTTTAGGTCATCACCGATTTCATCTTCTTCAATAGCTTCTTTCATTAAATCAGCTAATTTGCTTCTAACTTGTTTCATACCAAGATACATACCATAACCATACTCTGCATTATCTTCAAATAAGGAATTAGCCCAAGCTGGACCATGTCCTTCATCGTTGGTTGTATAAACAGAAGTTGGTGCTGAGCCACCCCAAATAGAAGAACATCCAGTAGCATTGGCTATTAGCATTCTATCTCCAAATAACTGGGTTACTAATTTAGCATAAGCTGTTTCTCCACAACCAGCACAAGCTCCAGAGAATTCAAGAAGTGGCTGCTGGAACTGACTGCCTTTGACACTAGCTGGATCCATTAAGTCTTCTTTATATCCAACTTCTTCAACAGCATATTCCCAATTGTCTTTTTCTTGCTCAACCATCTTATCAAACTCAGTCATTACAAGTGCTTTTTCTGGTGCAGGACAAACTTCAGCACATACACCACAACCAGTACAATCAAGTGGACTTACCTGAATTCTATATTCATATCCTTCTAGCTGTTTTCCATTTGCAGAAATTGTCACAAATCCTTCTGGTGCATTTTCTTTTTCTTCCTCACTAACAAGGAAAGGTCTAATTACTGCATGTGGACAAGCTAAAGCACACTGATTACACTGAATACAATTATCTGGTTGCCAATCTGGAACATTTATAGCTATACCACGTTTTTCATAAGCTGACACTCCTGGAGGGAAGGCGCCATTTTCATGTGGATAACTACCATCTTCACCTTTAACAAATGTACTTACAGGTAAATCATCACCTTTTTGTCTAGCAATTGGATCAAGCACATTTTTGACGAATTCTGCTTTGTCTTCATCCTCTTCAACTGTATCTTCTTCAGCATTTGCCCATTTTTCAGGAACATCTACTTCAACAAGAGCATCCATCGCTTTATCTACAGCTTTATAATTCATTTCTACTACTTCATCACCTTTGTGGCCATAAGTATCTTTAATAGCCTCTTTTAGATATTCAATAGCATCATCAACAGGTATAATATCTGCTAACTTAAAGAAAGCAGTCTGCATAACCATGTTGATTCTTCCACCTAAACCTACTTCAGAAGCTATATCAACAGCATTAATAATATAGAAATCTATATTATTTTCAGCAATATATTTTTTCATATCAGCAGGTAAATTCTCATCTAACTGCTTTTCTGACCAAGTTGTGTTTAGAACAAAGGTTCCACCTTCTTTTAAATCAGAAACCATATCAAATTTATCTACATAACTTTCTTTATGACAGGCAACATATTCTGCCTCATCAATAAGATAAGTAGATTTAATTGGCTCATCTCCAAAACGTAAGTGAGAAACTGTTACACCACCAGATTTCTTGGAATCATAAGAGAAATATCCTTGAGCATATTTATCTGTATTATCTCCAATAATCTTAATAGCATTTTTATTAGCTCCAACTGTACCATCAGAACCAAAGCCCCAGAATTTACAACGTACTGTGCTTTCAGGAGTTGTATGAATTTCTTCTGAAGCTGATAATGATGTATGAGTAACATCATCATTTATAGAAATTGTAAATGAATTTTTAGGATCATCATCTTGAATATTTTCATAAACAGCTTTAATATCAGTAGGTGTAGTATCTTTAGAACTAAGTCCAAATCTGCCTCCTACTACAACTGGTGCATTTTCTTTATCATAGAAAAGTGAACGAATATCTTCATATAAAGGTTCTCCTACTGAACCTGGTTCTTTTGTTCTATCAAGAACAGCAATTTTTTTAACACTTTCTGGAAGAGCATTCATAAAGTATTTTTCAGAGAAAGGTCTATATAGATGTACTTTTATAACTCCGACCTTTTCTCCCTTATCTACTAAATAATCAACTGTTTCTTCAATAGTATCTGTTACAGAACCCATTGCAACTATTACATATTCAGCATCTTCTGCTCCATGATAATTAAATGGCTTATAATTTCTTCCAGTAATTTTATTAATTTCTTGCATATAATCATTAACTATTTCTGGAACATCTTCATAATGTTTATTAACAGCTTCACGAGCCTGGAAGAAAATATCAGGGTTCATGGCTGTACCGCGTGTTTCAGGATGCTCAGGATTTAGAGCATTTTGTCTAAATTCTTTTACTTTATCATAATTAACTAATTCTGCTAAATCATCATAATCCATAACTTCAATTTTTTGAATTTCATGTGAAGTTCTAAATCCATCAAAGAAATGTACAAAAGGTAAGCTTGTCTCTATTGCTGATAAATGAGCTACACCAGCAAGGTCCATAACTTCTTGAACACTTCCAGATGCTAACATTGCAACACCGGTTTGTCTTGTTGCCATAACATCAGAGTGATCACCAAAAATAGATAGAGCATGAGTAGCAATAGTACGAGCACTTACATGAAAAACACCTGGTAATAACTCGCCTGCTATCTTATACATATTTGGAAGCATAAGTAGCAAACCTTGTGATGCAGTAAAAGTAGTTGTTAAAGCTCCACTAGCTAGTGAACCATGCACTGCCCCTGAAGCTCCACCTTCAGACTGCATTTCTGTAAGCTGAACGCTTTGACCGAAAATATTCTTGCGTCCATGAGCACTCCATTCATCAACCATCTCTGCCATTGGAGAAGATGGAGTAATTGGATAAATAGCTGCTACATCAGTAAATGCATATCCGACATGAGCTGCAGCTGTATTACCATCCATGGACTTCATTTTTTTAGACATAAATTTTCCCTCCCATATATATAATAATGTAGATTTTAGTTGTATCCTATTTTAGTATATTATACGATTAAAACTCTGTCAAATTTTTAAAAATTAAAATGAAAAAAATAATTCTGTCATTATATTTCTTGATTTTAGTAGTTGTAATAAAGTATAATTAAAGTGGTTTAAATAAATATATTTAAGTTTATTTTTATATATTAAATTTATTGAATTTTTATACAATTCTAAGGGGGTTTAATGATGGGTAAAAATTATAAAGCTGAACCTTTCAAAATTAAAATGGTTGAGCCAATCAAACAAATTTCTAGAGAGGAAAGAGAAAAAGCACTTAAGAGAGCACATTACAATTTGTTTGCTCTTAAAGCGGAAGAAGTTTATATCGATTTATTAACAGATAGTGGTACTAATGCTATGAGCGATAATCAGTGGGCTGGACTTATGCAGGGGGATGAGTCTTATGCTGGAAGTAAAAACTTTTTCCATCTTGAAGAAACTGTAAAAGAAATTTTTGATTATGATTATGTAATTCCAACTCACCAGGGACGAGGAGCAGAACAGGTTGTTTTTCCAGCTTTAATTGAAAAAGGCCAGTATGTTTTAAATAATATGCATTTTGATACTACCAAGGGCCATGTTGAATTAGCAGGGGCTAAAGCTAAAAACCTGGTTATAGACGAAGCTTATGATACCTCAACTTCTCATCCTTTTAAAGGAAATTTTGATTTAAAAAAATTAGATAATTTTATTAAAGAAAAAGGAAGAGAAAACATAGCTTTCATCATCATCACTATTACCTGTAATAGTGCAGGTGGACAGCCAGTATCAATGGCAAATATAAAAGCAGTAAATGAAATAGCAAAAAAATATGACCTCGATCTCTTTTTTGATGCTGCTCGCTTTGCAGAAAATGCCTATTTTATTAAAGAAAGAGAAGAAGGTTATGAAGATAAAACTATTGCAGAAATAGTTAAAGAAATGTTCAGTTATGTCAAAGGATTTACAATGAGTGCCAAAAAAGATGCAATTTTAAACATAGGTGGACTTATTGCTATAAAAGATGATGAAGAATTATATAATACTCTCCGCTCAAGAGTTGTCCCACTTGAAGGATTCCCAACTTATGGTGGATTAGCTGGTAGAGATATTGAAGCTATGGCTCGCGGTTTAAAAGAAGGTATAGATTATGATTACTTAAATTATAGAATTGGTCAGGTAAAATATTTAGGCAATAAGTTAAAAAATAATGGTATCCCTATTCAATATCCTACTGGAGGTCACGCAGTCTTTGTTGATGCAAAGAAAATGTTGCCTCATATCCCTTATTATCAATTCCCTGCCCAATCATTAGCTAATGCACTCTACTTAGAAACAGGAGTTAGAGGGGTAGAAATAGGATCATTCTTATTAGGACGTGATCCAGAAACAGGTGAGCAACTAGAATCACCTCTTGAATTATTAAGATTAACAATTCCACGCCGTGTCTATACTGACAACCATATGGATGTAGTTGCTGAAGGATTAATCTCATTAAAAGATAAAACTGCTCAGCTCAAAGGTTTAGAATTCACCTATGAACCTGATATTTTAAGACACTTTACTGCAAAACTAAAACCTGTAGAATAATTAATATTCTAATGTAAAGCAAATTTGTATTTGTACCTTTTATATGTTATTATTATTTTTAAATACATATACAAATAGGGGGACTTGATATGGAGTATAGAAATTTTGGAGAAATCGATTGGGATGTATCTGCCCTCGGTTTTGGTGCAATGCGTCTGCCAACTAATAGTGATGAAAGTAGTGACATCAACGAAGAAGAAGCTATTGAGATGATAAGGTATGCTATAGATAATGGAGTAAATTATGTAGATACTGCCTGGCCTTATCATGGAGAAAAAAGTGAAGAATTAGTTGCCAAAGCTTTAAAGGATGGATATAGAGAAAAAACTAAGGTAGCAACTAAGCTTCCTATCTGGCTTGTTGAAGATGAAAAAGACCTAGATAAATATCTTGATAAACAACTAGAAAGATTAGAAGTAGATAAAATTGACTTTTATCTTATCCATGCTTTAAGTGAAAAAAGGTGGCAAAAATGCAAAGACTTAAATATTATGAAATGGCTAAAAAAGGTACAAAAAGAAGGAAAAATAGCTTATAAAGGTTTTTCTTTTCATGATGATTATGATCTTTTTAAAGAAATCATAGATTATTATGAAAATGATTGGGACTTCTGTCAAATTCAATATAACTACTTAGACACTGAATATCAGGCTGGTAAAAAAGGTTTGAAATATGCTGCCAGTAAAGATTTAGGAGTAGTAATAATGGAGCCACTACGTGGAGGAACCCTTGCTAAAGAACCTCCTAAAGAAATTAAAAAAATTTGGGAAAAAGCAGAAAATAAAAGATCTGCTCCTGACTGGGCTTTACAATGGCTCTGGAATCAAGAGGAAGTTTCAGTTGTTTTAAGTGGAATGAGTACAATGCAACAGGTTAAAGAAAATGTAGAAAGTGCTGATAATTCAGGAATTAATAGTTTAGATGAAAAAGAATTAAAATTAATCGAAAAAGCAGCAGCTAAATTTAAAGAAATGCAACCAGTAGATTGTACAGGTTGTGGCTATTGTGTTCCCTGTCCAAATGATGTAAGTATACCTATGAACTTTTCTTTATATAATGAAGCTCATTTATATGATGATTATGAAGAAAAAAATAATACCTATAATCGTATGGGTGAAAAAAGCAGAGCTGCAAATTGTATAGCTTGTGGAGAGTGTCTAGATAAATGTCCACAAAATCTACCTATAATTGATCTATTAGAAGATGTCGCAGATTATTTTGAAGTAAAGGAAAGTAAATAATTTTTATTAAAATAAATAAAATTATTTTAACAGTGCTCCTTAATAAGGGGCAC
>JBNJDL010000134.1:0-6122 GCA_051744825.1 Bacillota bacterium
AACAAATAAAAAGATAAATGATAGTAATTTTATAGATATCATTGACAGAAAAGAAAATATGATGATTACAAAAGATAGATTGATAATGATTTTAAAAATAGAACCAATATCTATTAAATTAATGAGTAAAGCAGATCAAATTGAATTTAAGAAAAAATATTCAAGGTTACTTGATACATTAAAAAATGATTATTTTCAATTATCTACAACTACAACAACAGATATGAACACATATATTAAAAATGTACAAGAAAGTAAAAAAGAAACTAAATTAGAAATAAGAAAAAAAATATTAAATGAAAAGTTAAAAAGTGCGTCTATAAAATCAAGTATAGATGATTATGTAGAACCATTATATTTTATTGGTATAGAAGAAGAAAATACAAAAAAAGGATATGCTAGAATAATGGATCATATGAAAAAAATTAAAACAGTATTTAATTCAATAAATGCTTATGCAAAGGTTCAAAAAGGACAAAAATTAGATGAAGTTTATCAATTATATTTAAGAAGAAATGAATTTTCAGTTGGAATATCAAGAGATCAAAATGATATAGTAATGGATACTAAAATATAGTATAGAAGTGTTTATATAAATAAACACTTTTTTTTTATAAAAAAATGAAAATTTATTGGAAAAACTAAAATATAAATCGTAATTAAAATAGAAAGGCAAAAGAAAAAACAAAGGAGAAATAAAGATGACAAATATCAAAATTTGCAATAAAAAAGGAGAAATTATAGAGATACCATTTTTAATTATGAATGATTTAGGTATGATATTTATTGATACACATAAAGCAAATCAATATGGAATTTATTCAGTAAAAGATAATAAAAAAGAAAATAAAGAATTAATTGATCGAATATTACCAATTAGTAGAGAAGAAATAAATATATATGTTCAAATGTATACTCAAAAATAAGAAGTAGGTTAAATATGGATGAAAAAAATTTTACAAAAATAATTATAAAAATTATATCTAAAATAATCAAAAGTATAATAACATTTTTAATAACTACATTTAGTTCTTTAGTAATAGTAATTATTTTTATTGTCATAATAATTATGATTCCTTTTATGTTATTTATGGGAGAATCAGAAAAACAAGTTGATTTAACTATTACAGTAAATGAAAAAATAGAAGAATATAATAGTCATAATAAGGAAAAATATGAATATCTTGAATTGGAAAATGAATATAAAAAAATAGAAATAAATAGAAATTATATAGAATTTATGATTGCTTATATAACACTTAAAGAAGGACAAGAAAAAAGCATAAAATTAGATAAAAATGATTATGAAGAATATATAGAGGATTATTTTACTAATGAAGTAAAAAAGAAAAATAGAATTAAAAAAAGAGATGGTTATAAAACTGTATATAAAAGAAAAGGGGATAAATTAGTTAAAGTTAAAAAAAGAAAATATAAACATGTTACAAGACGAGCCACAATTTATGAAATGAAATCAAAAGAAAAAATAAAAAAGAAATTAAAACATGAAGAAAAAGAACAATTAGAATTATATGTAAAAGGGATAAGAGAATTATTAGGTAATAGAAAAGTTATTATTAATGAAAATAAATTTATATTTCCAGTAAAAGGAGATGATCCAACAGAAGAAAATAAAGTTGTTAAAATAACTAGTGGTTATGGTTGGAGAATCCACCCAATAACAAATCAAAAACAATTTCATGGGGGTATAGATATATCAAAAGCAACAGGAGTAAAAGTAGTTTCTCCTAGTAAATTAGAAATAACTGAAACAGGAAATCATAAAACTATGGGGAATTATATTAAAGGGAAGACAAATATAAGATCAAAAACATATGAATTTCATTTTTTACATTTAGATACAATAAATGTTAATGAAGGAGAAACAGTTAAAAAAAATCAAAAAATTGGTACTGTTGGAAATACAGGTAGATCAACAGGATCACATCTTGATTTTAGAATTAAAAGAAATGGTTCTAGTATTGATCCTTTAAGAGTATATTAGGAAGTGAAAATATGTTATCGGTAATATTAAAAGAAAAAATAAAAAAAGATGTAATAAGTTTATTAGAAGAAGTTTATACAATTCCCGAATCAAATGAATCGGATGAAATATTAATTGGAGAAAAAATAAGACTTCATAAAAAGAAATATCATATTGAAAATTTAATAATTGATATTGATTTATTAGAAAAAAGTGAAAATCATGAATTTATAAAAGCATTACAAGATATTGTTTTATCAACGAATGAAATTAAAATAATTATATTAACTACATTAAGTGAAGATGAAAAATATATAGAAATATTACAAAAAATAGTTTCTTTTGGAATTTATAATATTATCGAATATCCATCAACAATAGAACCTAAAAAATTAGTAGATAGGATTATAAAAGAAATAAATACAGATAGAAAAATTAAAGATGTATATAAATATCATAGTTTAAATATTGCATATAATAAAGCAAAACCAAAAGTTAAAATAAAAAAAGAAACTATTGAAAAAATTAAAACAATAAGAACTAAAATAATCGGTGTATGTTCAGCAACAAGACGTTCAGGAGCAACAACTATAAGTGTATCTATGGCAAATCATTTAAGGGAAAAAGTTAATGGAGATATATACCATATATCTTTAGATAAAAGAGAATATATGCAAAGATTATTTATACCTGATGGCTCAAAAAAATATAAAAAAGAACTTGAAAATATATTATTAGGAAATAACGAAATAAAACCTTTTAAAAAAGATAGAGTTAAATATTTATATAATTATCCTAAAAATAAAAAAATTAAATTAAAACATTTGCATAAAATAATACTAACATTAAAAGATACATCAATTATTATTTTAGATGTTGGAGATAATATAGAAACTTTTATTGATTTGATACCTATATTAGATGAATCATATTTTGTAGTAGAAGATGATCCATTATATGAAGAAAAGGCAATTAAGATAATAAAAGAAAAAAGAATAGATATTATGCAATCAAAAATAATTATTAATAATTATAAAGGACTAATTAATAAAAATCAAATTAGAAAGTTTTATTATAATAAAACTAAAATAGAAATAGATAAATTTATTAAACATGATCCTGAGTGTATTATTAGATCATTGAAAGAAAGAAAAATAACTCTTGATGATATAAATAAAATAACTAAAGATATAAACGGATTAAAAAATATATTAAAAAATAATAGTGGTTTTTTAAAAAAAATATTTAAATAAAGGAGATAAAAAATGTTTAAAAATATAAGTTATAGTAATAAGAAAAAAATTAAAAAAATAATTGGAATAATATCATTAATTATATTAATTAGTGTATTAGGATATTTGTTAAAAATAAAAATAAATAGTATGAGAATAGAGTATGTAAGAGCAGATGAAGACATTAAAGTAGGTAATAGTATAGAAAAAACAAAAGTAAATACAGAAAAAATATTTTTAAATGATGATAATTTGATTACTAAAAAAGAATATCAGATATTAAAAGAAAGGGGAGATTATATTTATTTCAATAACATTAGGAAAGATGATTTAATTAGAAAAACAGATCTAAAATTTATTGATTATAAATTAAGTGGGGAAAAAATAAGATTTCAATTAGAAAGTAAAGATATGATATTTCCACAAAATATTAATAGAGGAGATAAAATAATTTGTAGTGTTATAAATAAAAAAGATGATAGTAAAGATAATAATAATAATATTAATAATAAAAAAGTATTAAATAATATAGAAATAGAAAATCAATATATATTTTTAGTAGAAAATGTTTTAGATTCAAAAGGATTGGAAGTTTTTTTAGATGATAATAAAAAAGTAGCTAGAATAGACATTATTAATCTTATTGGTAACATAAACGATCAAAAAGAATTATTAAAATATCAGTTAAATAACTATGAAGTTATAATATCTGTTGTTAAAGTAGGTTCAAAAAATTATGAAAAATTAGAAGAAAAAATACAAGAAAAAGGAGTTGTTTTAGATGAAAAATAATATTATTAATCCTAAAAAAACGAAGTGTATTACAAATATTAAAAATAGCGAAGTAACAAAATTAATGAATAAGATATTCAACAAAAATAAAATTACAAATATTTATGATGAAAATGAAAAGGAATATGAAAACATAAAAAAAGAATTAGAGAAAAAAGATAAAGAAATATGGTTAATTATTCAAATAAATGATAAAAATATAGATTTTTTAATGAAATATAATTTATTAAAATCTAAAAAAACAAATATTTTTACAGTAGATACAACAATTCAATATTCTGCTCCTTATATGGAAAAAATAAAAAGTTTTATGGGGAGTAAAATGTCATTATTTCCTAAAGTAAAAACAAAAAATGAATTTGCTAATATATTACCATATAATATGGAAAACATATCAGAATTATCCAAAAAATCTATTTATTTATTTCAAGGTATAACACCACGTTCAGGAACAACAAATATTGTAATTAATACATCAAGGTATATCAGTAATAAGAAAAAGAAAAACATAAGAGTTGGTGTGATCTTTACCAATGAGTTAGATTATAAACAATATTTTCCTGATACACGGAAAGAAGAAAAAGGAATTTTAAGAGTAAAAGAAGTAAACAATGAAACAGATTTTTCTAGCAAAGAAAAAGTTATTAAAAATATTGCAAATACAGTTAATAAAATTGATTATTTCTTTTTACAAAAAAATATGGATTTTAATGAAAAAAATATTATAGAAATAAAAAAATTAATTGCTCGAATGAATGAATATTATGATCTAATTTTAATAGATGGTTCTAATGTGGAAAATGTACCTAACATATATACATTAGCAATATCACAATTAGAAGCTACACAAGTAAATATTATAGATGATCTATCAGTTAGATCAGAGCTTGTAAAAGAAAAATATAAAGAAAGTTATCTGGATACATTTAAAAATGAATTAATAATTAATAAGATCAATGATCTTAACAGAAGAACAGAAGAACAGAAACCTATAACTAAAATAAAATATATTTCTAATATATCCGATCAAGAAATACAAAATAATGTTAAAAAAATGAAAATTGATAAAATAGTTGAAAATATTGAAAAAACAATGGGTTTAGAAATTACAAATAAAAATAAAATATTTGGTTTTTTTGGATAGGAAGGAAAAAAATGATTAATATATTAATTATAATAGTTTTTACAAGTATTATGATTTTGCTTTATCAAATGTTTTTAAAAAAATATATTATAGGTGCAAAATATAATCTTTCAAGATATAAAACAAAAACATATTTAATACCAAGTAGCTTTATACATCAATATAGATTTATTTTTCCTGAAAAGAAAGATAAATTGTATTTAAAAATAATAATATTTTTAATTTATGTATTAATACCTATTATAGTATATAGTAGTTTACTAAATATAAATATAGCATTAATACAATATTATTTATATTCTATAGGAATTGGTATTACTTTATTAGGAATTTTATATCAGTATTATAGATTTAAATTAGAAAAAGATTTAGTTAAAATAAAAAAGAATTTAATAACAAATTATATAGAGTCACAAAAGAATTATATAAAAGCAATAAATAATACGATTGAAAAAATATCTATTAGTAAAAGAAGTAAAATAGAGATAAAAAAGAGTCTAATAGAATTTAAAGAAACATCTAAATCAAGAGAGCTTTTAAAAATGTTTGGTTCAGAAATATATGTTGCTTTATATACTGATAGAGTTTATCAAGCAAATTTAGAAGAAAGTATAGAAAACTCAAATCAATATCATATTAAGAAAAAAGAAAAAGAAAAAGATTTAGTATCAAAAGCAATAGTAAGTGCAAGCATGGGAATATTCACAACAATGATATATATGCTTTCCCAAAATGCTTTAGATTATATAGCCAATAGTATGGCTATACAAAAATCATTGTATGTTAAAATGAATACACCAATAACAACAATTATAACTATATCAATAACATTATTTACAATAGTTTTTGCTTTAAAATTAACTATTTTTTCAAAAAATAATGTTTATTAGAACCTCCTTTTAATAAATAGATTCATATTAAATAGGACATTTAAAAATGTTCTATTTTTTATATTTTATAGAATAATTTT
>JBNJDL010000135.1:0-6106 GCA_051744825.1 Bacillota bacterium
GGCCAATTTCCTCCATAAAATCCATGTTTACTTATAAATACTGAAAGATAGACATCACCATTTTCACCACTCATTTTTGCTGCTAAATACCTGGAATCTTTTTCCCGTGGGTCCATACCTTCAAAAGAAGTCTCACTTGAATCTTTAAAATTTGTTTGTTGATAAAGACGCCTACTAAAACCTTTTGGAACTTCTCTTTCGTCTTTAGCAATTATCTCAAAACCTTCCTCTTTAATAGCAGTTTCATAATTTCTAAAAATCTGCAGTGGTGAATTTTCTTCAGGAACTATATATAAATGTTTTGTTATCTGACCTTCAATCCAGATTTTTTTATCTTTATATTCGGAATCTACATTTTCAGCTTTTAGCTCATGAAATGGCAATTTAAATTCATCATAATTAATATTTTCGTAATACCTGATAAATGAATCAGGAAAACGAGAAATTAATGGATGGTCTTTACTGTTAGAAACATCACTGGTTTCAACATCATCCGGAAAAGCCTTAATTGGGAAAGTAAATAAAGTGCAAAGTAATAAAAAAACTGTTAAAATAAAAATCCCTTTATATTTATTTAACATACTCAATCCCTCCCCTTTTTAAACTCATTTCAATTTAAGGGATTCTACAGTATATTTCATATTTTGATCATCTAAAGTAACTAAATCATAAGAAACTACTAATAGAAAATCATTAAAATCTGCAATACTCATAACTCCAGATTCAAGTTCATACCTTTTAAGGTTATTCATTTTTATCGTAGTAACATTATATTCTTTTTCACTATATTTCTTTGTTGATTTAGAAATTTCAGCTGATTCAAATTCTTTATATTCACTTAAATTATACTGTTTGTAAAAAACGAAAGGATGAAATACAGCCTGTAGGATACTATCTATCATATTTTCTGCTGATTCAGGAGGGATTTCTTGATTATCAACTATTAATTTAACTAATTTATTTTCATCTTTTTCAAACCAAAATTCCATTACAGGAATTTCTTCTGTTCCTTCACCATTAAGAACAACTTTATCTGTTTCAGTTCCGCGAATTTTTTTCTTGCCTTCATGTTTTATTTTAATATAATTTTCTCTAAATATCTCACCATCACGTTTTTCTGTGAGTTTAAATTCAAAACTTTCAAACAATTCTATAAAATCTTTAATTTCAGTTGGTGTTTCTACTTTTTCTAAATTTAAATCTTCCAATTTTTCTTGAGAGTAAGTAGGACTGGTTAAAAGTAATAAAATAACTAAAAAAATTGTAAGTGTGGTTAAAATTGACCTTAATTTAGTATCAATTATCATCACCCCCTCTTTCTTGAAGATTATTTTTTCTCTATATTAGTTAATTTATACAAATATATAATTATACCTCTATTTTTCTACATTTTTTTCATCAATATCTATTTAAACTCCAACCATTATTAACAGTTCACATCTTTTGTTCCTTTCAGTTACTTTCTAACTACTCTTACCCATTTTTATTTACCAGTACAATTAAATCAATAATATTTTTAGCTATAATCTTTTCCTTTTTATAACCAAAAATGGCTTCAAACTAAGAATTAACTTTTTAAAATTTTAAAATCTTCATCCACTAATACAATAGCTTTTAAGGAGTAATTAATCAACTTTTCAAAAAGGTGTTTTTGTAATCCTGTTATATTGTTGAAGTAATTGAAACTTCTTTAAAAACATTTTCACCTCTTAAAAAAACTTCTATATCCATTTTAAACCCCTCCTTAAATCATTATAATTCTAGCAATATTTTTTTCTTATAATACATAATTGTGAATTTAATTATAATTCCCTTCTGATAAATAATTTTTTTTAAAAATAAAGGTCAAACTGTGAACCAACATATTCTTCAATTTCATTTAATGCTTCTTCTTTTGAAATAGCATTACTATAAGGTCTATCATTAGTCATTACATTATAAGCATCAATTATAGAAATTATCCTGGCTAAATATGGAATGTTTTCTCCTTTTAATCCTTCAGAATAACCACTACCATCCCAGCTTTCATGATGATATAAAATATTTTCAGAGATAGTTATTTTACCTATATCATGTAAAGTAGCAAGTAAAAATAAGTTGTTTAGTTTACCATTTTTTTAACCAATAGCATTTCCAAGTTTGGCAGCTTCATTTGTCATAAGTTTCTGAAGATAAAATAATAAATTCATCACCAGCCCAGCGAGCTAATATATCTTTATCACGAATAGAAGAAGAAAGTAAATTAGCTGTCTTTTCTAAAATTTCATCGTCTTTTTTGTAGCCATAACCATGATTGATTAATCTTAAACCATTAAAATCAGCTGAAATAATACTTAATGGTAAATGATTACTTATATTTAATTCTTTAATCTTTTTCTCCATAAAGTTACGGTTATAAATACCGGTTACACTATCATGATAGGATAAATAACTTATTTCCTTTTTTCGTTTTTCTAATTCATTTTAGCTTTCTGAATCAAGTCTTGATTTTTACTTTAAAAAACCAAAAAAGAATGAGGTTCCCCTCATTCTCTAAAAATAATATTTTATTGGAATTAATTACTTTTAACCAGCTCTAATCTTCTATTTCTTTATCTAAATTCCATTCCTACTTTGTAATTTAATCTTAAATTACTTATCCTTTTATAACTTTATTTCTCCCACTTTCTTTAGCTTCATAAAGAGCATCATCAACTCTTTTAATAATTGAATCAATATCATCATTTTCATTTAATTCTGCTACTCCAAAACTACAGGTAACTTCTTCAACTTTTTCAAATTTACTATTTTTTATTTTAGATCTTAATCTTTCAGCCAGCTTGAACGATTCTTCCCGACTGGTTTGGGAATTAATTATAATAAATTCATCTCCTCCATATCTTGCTAAAAAATCAACATCTCTAATCTCATTTTTTACAATATCAATTAAAGAAACCAGGATATTATCCCCCACTAAATGACCATAATTGTCATTTATTTCCTTAAAATAATCTACATCAAACATTATTAAAGATAAATCGTTTTTATATCTATGAAATCTCTCAATTTCAGATTCTAATTTTTCCATAAATTTTGTCCGATTATATATATTTAACATTTTATCTATTTCAGCTTTATTTTTTAAGTTTTTGATCACTTCTTTTGATGTATAATTTAAAGTTTTATAAAAAATAATAATAATAAATAAAAGTAATATAATAAAACCACCAATTATTTTTATTGATAAGCTATTAAGTGTATTATATAAATCTTTTTTAGGCATTTTGGCCTTTAACCAGTAATTAGTATTCAACAATTGACGAAAATTTTTAATATTATCCTCGACAATTAATTTTTCTTTATCTAAATTTTCCTCATAAATTATATTATATTTTATATTCTGGCTATTAATGTCACTCAAAAGTCCTTTTAAATTATAAATAACTATATCATTTCCTATTTTTTTATCATCATTTATTATCGGTGAATTGACTATAAAGTATAATTTATCTTTTAAAATTGTTATTTGAGTTTTTTTATTATTAAATTTTAATTCCTGCTTAAATTCATTAAAATCTTTTGATCCCCATTCTGTAATAACTTTGTTATCAGTTATTCTAAAAGCTCCTACTACATTATCTAATACTCTAGCTCCATCTTCATATTTTTTATCAGTATAGTCTTTTAGTTCATTTAAAGATATTTCCCCTTTTAAATATTGTGCTAATTTATTTTTTATCATTGTCCTACTGGAAAGACTTTCTGCTCCTTCTATAAACCTATTAAATGTATTTTCCACATTATTCTCAGTTATGGTAACTGACCTCTGAAGTTCTCTTCTCAAACTTGTTTGCAATTCAGACCTTAAAGGCGAAAATACTCCCCAATAGAAAAATATAGCTGTAATTATTATCACAATAATAATCAGCTTTCTTAATCTTTTAAATATATATATCATAACATATCAACTTTTCCTTTCACTCTTAAAGTCTGTAATATTTTCATGACAAATTAATACAGAATAAGGACCATTATCATTAAAATTACTTACTTTCATTCTAAACCACCGTTTTTCCTCAGGTGAATGACAGGGATATTCTAAATTGAAGTTATTTTTATCTCCATTCATAACATCTTTAATTCCCTGATAAGCTTTTTTAGCTCCGTCATCTCCCTGGTTTATAGACTCTTTTAATACTTCAAAATAATTCACACCTTTTCCTGTACCTTTTTGATTTCCATTATTATTTTTTGCAAAATTTCTCCAGGATTTATTAGTATATCTAATGACTCCATCTTCATCTAAAATAACTATATTAGCAGCTAAAGAATCTAAAATATTCTGAGATAAATTTTTCTCTCTTTTCAATTCTTTTTCAGTTTTTTTCTTTTCACTAATATCTCTATAAATCAAATAATAACCTATAATTGAATTATCATTTGAAGTTAATGGAAAAGCCTGTATTTCAACATCAATAAATTCTCCATTTCTCTTTCTTCTATAGGTAGTAGTATTGATACTCTTTCCCTTTTTTAAGCTGTTAATTAGTTTATCAGTTTCTGAGTATTTTTCTTCAGGTACTACTTTTTTTATATCGACTCCTGTAAGTTCTCCATCTTTAAATTCAAACATTCTTTTAAAATATTGATTTGTTTCTATTATATTAAAGTTTTCATCTAAAAGAACAATACTTTCCTGGGACTCTTTAAAAAATTTTTTAAATGATATTAGCTTATCAAATTCTTCTTTATTTTTATTTCCCTTATTCAATTCTTTGTTAACTACATCTGCACTCACATACTTACCACTTTCATTTTCAATGATTTTCAAAAATTGGTTTACAACTTTCGGAGAAAATTGTGTGCCTTTATTTTTTTTAATTTCATTTATGGCTTCACTTTTATTTAAAGGTTCACGATAGGCTCTCGTAGAAAGCATAGCATCCCAGGAATCTGCTACAACCAGGATTTGTGAGATTAAAGGAATTTCATTATCTTTTAGACCATCTGGATAACCTTTGCCATCCCAGCGTTCATGATGGTGAAGAACATATCTAGCAATATGTTCTAAGGATTCTGAATTAGACAGGGCCTTTTTCCCGTTAACAGGATGTTTTTTTATCAACTCATATTCTTTGTCATTAAGTTTTCCATTTTTATTTAGAATGTCTAAGGGTATCAAAAGTTTACCAATATCATGAACAAGACCTGCCCAATAAGTATCTTTGATCAATTTTTTAGGTAATCCCATTTTTTCAGCTATACCGGAGGCTAATTTAGCTACATTTTCAGAGTGTCCTTTTGTATAAACATCATACATTTCCATTAAATTTATAACTGAAGTAACTAATTCCTTAGTGAAATTAGTTCTTAATTTATCAAATCTTTTAAATGCAAAAAATGATGAAGCTAAATTTGCAAATGACTTCAATATTTTTTCAGTAATTTTACTAAACTCTTCTGAGTTGTTTTCTTTTATATCTAAAGATATTCTTGCTACCGTATTATTGTTTATTCTAATGTTTATACATAATGATTCTTTTATTGCTTTTAAAAAATTATCCAGAGTTTCTCTTTTTGCTGAACTCATTTTATCATAATCAAGACAGTGTCCTTTAGATTTAAAAACTCCTTTTTTATTTATATTGTAAATTAAATTTTTCTTTATTTTAAGATTATTAATAGAATTTCTATTATGACCGATAGCATCCAAAACCTTAAATTCATCATTTTTATCTATAATTCCTATTTTCCCATAATCTGCTTCAGGTACAATTTCAATGGCATGATCTAAAAGTTCTGAGAAAAATTCTTCTTCATCAAGTAAAGTTTTATCTTCCATTTTCGCTACCAATTCAATCATATCTACAAAGCGTTTATTTAATTTATTCATTTCTTCAAATGATTGCTCTAATTCTTCATTCATAGCTTTCACTTCTTGATTATAAGCACTTAATTCAACATTAGAAGCAAAAAGTTCTTGTTTCTTTTCTTCAAGTTCCTTTTGTATATTTTTTCTTTTTGTTATATCAAAAACATAACCTTCAATTATAAATTTATCTTTATTTTCTTTGTGATTAATTTTGGCATTCATATTAAGCCAGATATTTTCACCATCTGGTTTTAC
>JBNJDL010000136.1:0-6082 GCA_051744825.1 Bacillota bacterium
CCAAGAAAAGAAGAGCTTGATAAAGATTTTCAAGTTGAAATTAATATTTCAAAAGATAAATTTAGATCATTTTTAAATTATGAACCTGCTTTTGGTGGAAAAAAACTTAGTTTAAGTAAATTGAAAAATATTTTAGAAGAAAACAATGTCATATATGGTATAAAAGAAAATAAGTTAAAAGAACTTATAAAGCATAGAGTAAAACAAAAAGAGTTATTAATTGCTGAAGGTGAAAAGCCTACAGAACCTGAAGATGAAGAATTGATTTATCATTTTGAAAGTAAAGATGAGTCAATTGGAACTGAACTTGAAGATGGAAGAATGGATTTCTATAATAAAGGCTTAATATCTAATGTTTCAAAAGGAGATGTTTTAGTAACTATAAAGGAAGGCAAAGAAGGTGAAGAAGGAAAAACTGTCACAGGAGAAAAAGTTCCTCCTTCTGAACCTAAAACCATTGAATTACCTTCTGGAAAAAATGTTGAAAAATTAGAAGAAGAAAGAAAATTAGTTGCAGCTATTGATGGTCAAGTAGTTAAAGATGGTAAAAGAGTTAATGTATTACCTATACATGAGGTTAAAGGAAATGTGGATATAAATACTGGAAATATTGAATTTGTTGGTAATGTTGTGGTAAAAGGAGATGTTAAAGAAGGTTTCCAAATTGAGGCTGGAGGAAATGTTGAAATAAAAGGGCATGTCTCAGCTGCTCAAATTTATAGTGGTGGAGATATAATTATAAAAGAAGGATTTGTAGGCAAAGAAAAAGGCAAATTAGAAGCAAAGGGAAATATAAAGGTTAGATTTGTTGAAAAAGGTCATTTAAGAACTAAAAAAAGTATTATAGTTAGTGATGCCATAATGCATAGTGATTTAAAAGCTGAAGAGGATATTATAGTTACTGAAAACAAAGGACATTTAGTCGGCGGTAGAGCTCTGGCAGGTCAACATATTGAAGCAAATATAATTGGCTCTTCTATGGCAACTAAAACTCATCTTGAAGCAGGAGTTAATCAAGAATTAAAAGAAAAATTACAAAAAATTAATGAGGAAATAGAAAATTCTGAAAGAAATCTCTTAAAAACAAAAAGAGCTTTAAAAACTTTAGATGAAATGAAAGAAAAATATGGTGAACTTCCTCAAGATAAAGAAATAATGTATCAACGCTTATTAAAAACAAATAAAAAAATAAATAAGTCAATAGAGGAAAAAAAGAAAGAAAAAGAAGAAATTGAAAATACTTTAAGAGATGCTCAAAGAGGTAAAATCAAAGTTAATGAGAAGGTTTATTCAGGAGTTAAGATGATAATTGGTAATTCTCAGTTAAATGTTCATAATGAATTAAGACATTCTTCATTTATTGAAGATGAAGGGGAAGTAAGACAAATACCTCTTTAGAAATTTTTCTAAAATCTATTTTAGGTGGTGAAAAAAATGACTGAACCTATTAATGCTCATACCACCCTGCAAATGACTCTTGAAATGGAAAGAATGCAACATATCAAAAAAAATGAACAGGCTCAAGAACAGGCTAATCTAATGAAAGAAACAAAAGATGAAAAAGCTCTTGAGCAGGAAAAAGTAAATTCTAAAGATGATGCTGAGAAAGCCAAAATAGAAAAAGAAAATGACGAGAATAATAATAATCAAAAAAAAGATGAAAAGAATGATGAAAGTAATGAAGAAAATAATAAGCAAAGATATAAAAAAGAAAAAGGAAATATTCTAGATATAAAAATTTAGGCAGGAGGAAGTTGCTTATGCTCTGGTGGTTACTAATCCTCGGTATTTTATTATTGCTTATTGGGGTTTTTGTTAAATACAAAGAATATGAAGATTATGGTGATTATAAGGATTTTCAAAATTTAACAACTAATAAAAGATATATAAGATTAGATAAAAATGATAATAAAAATAAAGTTACTGAAAACAAAAATAAAAATAATAAAAATCTTGAACTAGCAGTGAAAGATGCTGAAAAAAAAGAGAAGAAATTAGCTAAAATAAATGATAATTTGGATAAGATAATTCAAGAAATTACTGAAAAAGAGGAAAAAATTCAAAATTCATTGGCTAAGTTAGAAAATAATGAAATAAAGGATAAAACTAATAAAGATTTTAAAAAAATATTTGATAAATCTACAAAAAAGTTGGATAAAAGCTCTCTTAGCAAAAGAGATCAAAAAATACTTAATTTAGCTGAAAAAGGACTAAATAAAGAAGAAATAGCTGATGAATTAAATATAGGAATAAGGGAAACTGCACTTATTATTCGGATGCACAAGCGAGGTGTAGTTAATGATTAAAAATATGCTTTCTGATATAATGATTGCCCTAGGAATTATCTTAATTGTTTTTTCCTTGTTTTTTTTAAATTATGATTCTAATCAAAAGAAAACTGAAGTTGTTGAATCTTCTAATTCAGAAAAACCTGAAGATATTAATGTTTCAGATTTAGAAGGAAAAGATCTTTCTTCACTTTTTGATGATAGTAAACTAAGAAATGATTTTTTAAAAGGTGATTATGAGTATGAAGATATGTTAAATACTGAAAATAATAATATTCAATTAAGTGAAGAGTATTTTAAAGATGAAAATAATGATGAGGAAAAAGAAGAAGTCGAGGTTGTAATAAAATCTGGTTATTCTGCAAAAAAAATTGCTGAAATATTAGATGAAAATAATATTTTAACACAAGAAGATTTTATGGACACTTTAGTTATTTTTGGTGTTGAAAAAAATTTAAGACCAGGTGCTTATACATTTAAAAAGAATTCTAATGTTTTAGATGTTTTTTCAAAAATCATAATAGGGAGGTGAAAAAAGTGATAAAAGGATTATATACTTCTGCTTCTGGAATGTTATCTTCAAAAGAGAAATTAGATATTGTTTCAAATAATCTGGCAAATTCTAATACTACAGGCTATAAAAAAGAAGGTACAGTAAGAGAAGCTTTTCCAGAAATGCTTATTAATAAAATGGAAGGCGATAAAAAAGAAGAGATAGGTTCTTTAGGGTCTGGGGTTCGTAATCAAAGATCTTATACTAATTTCTCTGCTGGAGATTTAAAACATACTAATTCTCCTTTAGATTTAGCAATAAAAGGTGATGGTTTTTTTGTAGTGGATACTCCTGAAGGTGAACGCTACACTAAAAATGGTAATTTCACTTTAAATGAAATGGGGCAAATTGTGACTCAGGATGGATATCCTCTTTTAAATAATGATGGTGAACCTATGCAAAGCATTGATAATAGAGAAATTTATTTTGATGAAAGTGGTCAATTACATTTAGATGACTTAGAAGCAGGAACTGTACAGGTTGTTGACTTTGAAAACAGAGGAAATTTGGAAAAAGTTGGAGAAAATTTATATCAACTTAATGATGAAGAAATTGAAGCTGAAGAAGCAGAAGATTATCAAATTTTACAGGGATATCAAGAAGCCTCAAATGTTAAGGTTGTTAAGGAAATGTCAAATATGATTGAAGCGAATCGTCACTATGAATTAAATCAAAGAGCAATAAAAGCTGCAGATGAAACCTTAGGTAAAGCCGTTAATGAAGTTGGAAGGTTGAGATAATTTTTATCAGCTGGACCTTATATAGGAAGCTGATTTTGCTGTTAACCGATAGAGACAGCAAATTTATTAAAAACAATAAAGGAGTGGTATTATGATAGGTGCTTTGTGGACAGCCTCTACTGGAATGGATAGTCAACAAACTAATATAGATGTTATTTCAAACAACCTGGCAAATACTAATACGACTGGATTTAAAAAATCAAGAGTAAATTTTCAAGATTTGATGTATCAACAGATAAGACAACCTGGAAGTCCTAATGCCCAAGGTTCTGAAATTCCAGTAGGAATTGAAAAAGGGCATGGCTCAAAAGTTGCTGCAACACAAAAATTATTTACAGAAGGAAGCGTTCAGGCTACAGATAATCCTTTAGATATACTTATAGAAGGTGATGGTTTTTTGCAGGTTCAAAAACCAGATGGCTCAATTGCTTATACTAGAGATGGATCATTAAAATTAGATGGACAGGGAAGATTAGTAACTTCAGATGGTTATCTTGTTCAACCACAAATAGATATTCCTGAGGATGCAACTGATATTAGTATTACTTCTGATGGAACTGTTAATGTGAAGTTAGAAGGAGAAGAAGAAGCTCAGACACAGGGACAATTAGAATTAGTTCGCTTTTCTAATCCAGCAGGTTTAAATAGTACTGGAAGAAATTTATATGAATCAACATCAGCTTCTGGTGAACCTCAAGTTAATACTCCTGGTTCTGAAGGTTATGGAACTATTTCTCAGGGCTATTTAGAAATGTCTAATGTAAAGGTTGTAGAAGAAATGGCAAATATGATTTCTGCTCAAAGAGCTTATGAAATTAACTCTAAGGCAATACAGGCCTCAGATGAAATGTTACAAGTTGCTAGTCGTTTAAAATAATAATTTAAGTTAGAAAGGGGAGTTGATTATTGTTTAATAAAAAGTTTTATCAAATAATATTAATAATTTTGTTATTTATTGTTTTTGTCTCCCCTTCGGTTTTTTCTGCAAAGGTAATTAGTATAGATAGTGAAGTTTCAGCAAATGGAGAATGGATAAAATTAGGAGATATAGCTGAAATATCAGGTTTTTCTGATAATGTCAAAAATGAATTAAAGGAAATAAATTTAGAAAAAGCGCCTCGCCCATCATATGAAAAAAGAATTACTAAGCAATTAGTAAAACTAATTTTAAAAGATAAAGATTATGAAGTTAAAGAAATTGAATTTAATATGCCAGAACAAATAAAAGTTAAAGCTTTAAGCCAAAAGATTTCTGAATCAGAAATTGAAAATTTTGTAAAAAAATATGTAAAAGATAAAATAGATTATGATTATGAAAAAATTGAAATAGATATAAGTTCATTATCCTCTGAAATAATTATTCCAGCATCTGATTATTCTTTAGCTGTTAATCGGGAAAAAAATAATTATAGAGGAAATTATTCTTTACCTGTAGATATAATGATTAATGGTGATTCTTATAAAAGATTATATGTAAATTTAAGGACTTCAATTTATAGAAAAGCTTTTGAGGCAAAGAAAACTATGTATAAAGGAAATAAAATTTCAAAAAACGATTTTGAATTAAAAACAAAAGATATAACAAAAATTGATGCCCCTTTAATTGATGATTGGGATAATTCCTTAGTAAAAGATGGTAAATTAACAAAAACTATTTCAAATGGTGAGGTTTTAACTGCTGAATATTTAGAAAAGCCAATAATAATTAAGTATGGGGATGAGGTTCAGGCAGAAGTAATTATTGGTGGAATTAAGGTTACCGCTATGGTGAAGGCTAAGGAGCGTGGCAAAAAAGGTGATAAGATAAAGGTTGAAAATATTAATTCTGAAAAAGAATTTAAAGCTGAAATTATAAATAATCGTTTAGTAAGATTAGTCCGTAATTAACGGAGGTGAAGTTATGTTTAGTTTTGAGAAAATATCTTTTTATATGATAATATTTTTAGTTATTGCAGTTTTTATATCTCCACAATTAAAGGCTAATAATTCTCTCTGGTCTGATGAAGCTGCAGGTTCATATGAGGATAGGCCTGATTATGAAAGTGGGGATATAGTTACAGTAGTTATTGAAGAAGATGCAAATGCTGTTCAAAGTGCAAATAGTTCTACAAGTCAATCTAGTTCTGTTGAAGCAGAGGCAGGTACAGGTCTTTTTGATTTTTTAAAAGCATTTGGATTTGGATATTCTGATGAAGGTTCAGCTGATGGAGAAACTCAAAGAAGTGGAACTTTAGAAGCAGATATTACAACCCAAGTTGAAGAGATATTAGATAATGGAAACATAAGAATTATTGGTTCAAAAAAGATAAAGATAAATGGAGAAGAACAAACTATTAAGTTAAGTGGGGTAGTTAGACCAAAAGATATAGATTTAGGTAACGAGGTTTCTTCACAAAAAGTTGCAGATGCAAGTATTGAATATGAAGGTCAAGGACCAGTTGCAGATAAACAGGACCCAGGAATTTTTGAAAAAATATTAAACTTCTTTTTCTAGTAATTAT
>JBNJDL010000137.1:0-6053 GCA_051744825.1 Bacillota bacterium
TTCACTCAAAAGTTCCCTGTAATGATGGTGGATTATCTCTTGGTCAGCTTGTTATAGCCAGTCAGAATGAGAGGAGTTATGATTAATGTGTATTGCTATTCCAGTTAAAATAATTGATATAAATGGTTCTGAAGCTCTGGCAGAATTGGAAGGAGTTCATAAGAATATTAATATTGATCTTGTAGATGACTTAAAAAGGGGAAATTATGTGTTGCTCCACGCAGGCTGTGCTATTCAGAAAGTAAATGAAAAAGAGGCTAAAAGGACTTTGGATTTAATGAAAAAATTAAGCTCTGACTGATAATAATTTTGAAGAAAGAAGGTTACTTAATGTGAACTATATAGATGAATATCAAGATGAAAAATTAGCTGCCGGTCTTTTAAAAAAGATAAATGAAATAAAATTTCCTAAAAAAATAAAAATTATGGAAGTTTGTGGGAGTCATACAATGGCAATTTATAAATATGGAATTAAAAGTTTGATTTCAGATAAAATAGAATTAATTTCTGGGCCAGGCTGTCCTGTCTGTGTAACAGCTGAAACATATATTAATAAAGCTATTTCTCTGGCTAGAAAAGAGGAAGTTATTCTTACTACCTTCGGAGATTTGCTGCGTGTACCTGCAAATAACAGTTCGTTGATAAAAGAAATGTCAAAGGGTAGCAATGTTAGAATAGTTTACTCTCCCCTGGAAGCAGTAGATATTGCCAGAAATAATCCTGATAAAGAAGTAATTTTTCTTGCTATTGGTTTTGAGACTACAATTCCTAGCATAGCATTGAGTGTAAAAAAAGCTGAAAAATTAAAGTTAACAAATTTTTCTTTATTACAATCCCTAAAAATAATGCCTCCTGTTTTAAAACAACTTCTTATTTTTAATAAAGCAGAAATTGATGGATTTATTCTTCCTGGACATGTAAGCAGCATTATCGGTTCAAATTTATTTTCATTTTTAGCTGATGATTATGATAAGCCTTCTGTAGTAGCTGGCTTTGAACCACTTGACATAATAATATCTATTTATTATTTAACTAAAATGATGAGAGATAAAAGTAACGAATTATTAAATTCATATGGGAGATTAGTTAAAAGCGAGGGTAATAAAAAGGCTCGCAATCTTATTAATGAGATGTTTACTTCAATAAAAAGTTACTGGAGGGGCATGGGAGTTATAGAAAATTCAGGATTGGAATTAAAAGATGAATATGCTGAGTTTTCCGCAGAACATAAATTTGAAATTAAAAATGAAAGTTATCAAAAAGATGAAAATTGTATTTGTGGAGAAATAATAGTAGGCAAAAAACAGCCTGTAGACTGCAAGTTGTTTTCTAAAGTTTGTACTCCAGTAAATCCAGTAGGACCATGTATGGTTTCAAGTGAAGGAAGCTGTTCTGCTCATTACCTTTACAATAGAAAAGATGGGGAGGAGTAAAGTGAAAAAAATTTCATTATCCCATGGAAATGGTGGTAGATTGTCAGGAGAGTTAATAGACGAATTTTTTATAAAATATTTTAATAACAATATTTTAAATCAAAAGGATGATTCAGCAATTTTGCCTGAGATAAAAGGAAAAACTGTAGTTACTACAGATTCCTATGTTGTTAATCCAATATTTTTTCCCGGAGGAGATATTGGCAAACTGGCTATATGTGGTACTTTAAATGATCTAAGTGTGAATGGGGCTATTCCACTTTATCTTACTGCAGGCTTTATCCTGGAGGAAGGCTTTTCAGTAGAAGATTTAGAAAAAATAATAAAATCCATGGCTATTACTGCCAGAAAAGCAAATGTAAAAATAGTGGCAGGTGATACAAAAGTAGTCGGAAAAGGAAATGGAGATAAAATATATATTAATACAACAGGAATTGGAGTTATCAATGATGATAATAATTTAAAAGGTAAAATTAAAAAAGGGGATAAGGTAATTATTAATGGGGGTATTGGAGAACATGGTTTAACTATATTAAAAGAAAGAAAAGATTTGAATTTTGATATTCCTCTAAAAAGTGACTGTTGTATATTGACTGATCTTATAAAAAAAGTGATGGATGAAAGCAGAGGTATAAAATTCATGAGAGATCCTACCCGTGGAGGAATTGCTACTGTTTTAAATGAAATATCGGAAAAATATAATTTAAATATCCAAATTGATGAGGAGAAAATATTAATTAAGAAAGAAGTCAAAAGCTTATGTAGGATATTGGGGATTGATCCTTTATATTTAGCCAATGAAGGAAAAGTATTAATTATTGCAGATGAAAAGGAAAGTGATAGAATTGTAGATATAATGAAAACACATAAGTATGGCCAGAATAGTTGTGTTATTGGAAGTATTACCGGAAATGA
Organism: Bacillota bacterium; assembly: GCA_051744825.1. Lineage (GTDB taxonomy): Bacteria > Bacillota > Halanaerobiia > Halanaerobiales > DATFIM01 > DATFIM01. The sequence goes on from JBNJDL010000137.1 coordinate 2,349, forward strand.
GAATTCAATGGTTTATGTAAATACTAAAATAGGTGGAAAAAGGATAATTAATAAATTAATTGGTGATATGCTGCCGAGAATATGTTAAAAATATATTTAAGTTTAATATTTTCTTTTTTATCAATATAAATAAAATCTTTTGGATTAAGCTTATTTTTTGAAATATTTTTGTTTTTTGTGTGAATCTCTTTTAATATAGGTGTTAAAGATTTTTGGTAAATTGCTACACCATTTTGGGTAATGATGATTTCATTATTTTCATTATTCAAAATATCTCAGTATTGCATTTTTGAACAATTTTTTCAAAGCGTTGGTTTTGACTATAGATAGAAAGTGAATAACTGCTCCAGGGCCCAAAAACAGCTTTAATAATAAGAAAAAGAGGAAATCCTAAGGAAATCTTTTCAGACTTGATTTGAGATTAATAAAACCACATTTAAACATATTGAACAGTTTCATATATTCTCCTCCAATTTAAACATATTAAAATCTATGTTAATACTATGTGGTAAATATAATATAATAGCTTTGATTTTTTTAACTTTTCATTGTGGTTTATAAAAAAATATAGTAAAATATAATTAAGATTTTTTAGAATTTTACAAAAGAGGTGCTGCCAATGAATGATAAAAAGAAAAATTCGATTCGAGAAAAGGCAGAAAATCATTTATATACTTATGGAGATTATTTGAGTTGGTCAGATGAAAAGAGATATGAACTAATTGATGGTCAGGTGTATCTGATGACACCTTCACCATCTCGTAGACATCAAAAAATAGTGGTAGAATTAATTAGACAATTTTCATCTTTTTTACAGGATAAAAAGTGTGAAGTTTATACAGCTCCTTTTGATGTGAGACTTCCTGAGGATGAAGAAAAAGATGAAGATATAAAAACAGTAATTCAACCTGATATATTAGTAGTCTGTGATGAAAAAAAGCTTGATGAAAAAGGATGCAAAGGGGCTCCAGATCTGGTGATTGAAATTATATCTCCTTCTTCTGCAGGAAGAGATAGAAAGTATAAAAGAAATCTGTATGAAAAACATGGTGTAAAAGAATATTGGTTAGTAGATTATAGTGAGGAAATAGTTGAAGTATATTTACTTACTATAGATAATGAATATAAAAAAGCAAAAGTATATCTTAAAGAGAATATAGTTCCTGTTAAAGTTTTAAATGAATTGGAGATAAATCTTGAAAGTGTATTTAAATAAAGATTAAAAAGCCCTGCTTTTAAAGCAGGGCTTGAGTTTTGGCCAGATTAATTACTAAAAAGTGAGTTAACAGGTTTTCCATCTTTATAATCTATCCAGGTAGCTTTACTATCTGAATCAAGTGGAATTAGTAGTACTTTTCCTTTATTGAATTTTGCATTTACGTCTTTTAAATAATTTGCTCTGAGTATAGACCTGATTGAAAGACCTTTTTCATAAGCAATTTCGTGTAGTGCTTTATCATTAGTTTTTACAGTATAAATTTCATGTTTAAGAAAAAAAGCTGGATTGACAGGCATAACAAGCAGTTGTCCTATTCTTGCTTCTTTATTTTCAGAAATATTATTAATCATTTTAATGCCTTTTTCACTAAGATTATAGAATTCAGCAATATCTGCTATGCTTTCATTACTTTTAACTCTATAATAATTATTAACTTTAGAACTTAGATTTTTTAGATAAGAAAATTTACTAGAATTTCTCAATGGTATTATAAGCAAATCTCCTGTTTCTAACTCTTTTAGATCAATGATATCATTTTCATTAATTATTTCTGAAACTCTTACTCCGTAATGATCTGCTATTTCCCAGAGGGTTTCTCCTTCTTTTAGTTCATGAAAATAATATGATCTAAAATTATTTGTATTAGTTGTTGAATTATTGTTTTCCGGTTCAGTAATTATTATTTCATCATTTTTTTGACCAATAATAATTTTTTGTCCAACCTGTAATTGATAATTATCACCAATATTTTGGTTGAGTTCTTTTAGTCTTTCTATTGTTGTATTGAACTTCTGTGCTAATTTCCAGAGTGTATCCCCTGAACGAACCTGATATTTTTTATATGACAGATTATTTTGAGTAGAATATTCATTGTCAAAATTGATAGTAATAGTTTGATTAGAACTACTAATAATAAGTTTTTGACCTACATAAAGTTTAGTAGCATTGTTAATATCATTTTTTTCGATGATAATTTTAATTGGGATGTCGTATTTGTTTGATATTTTCCATAGACTATCTCCAGGTTTCACTTTATATTCACTGGCAGCTGTAGTAAAAGAAAAAATAAAAATAGATATAAGTGCGAATAAAATGATGGAATATTTTTTCATTATTTCCTCTCCTTTCTTTTTAGTCTTCAATAAATATAACATAAATTTGTCAACTGTACAATAAAATATTACTGGTAACTTTAGCCAAGGATAATGATTTTAATTTTTATAAATTGAAAATTACATCAAAATTAATAAGACTGGACAGTTTTGCTCTTAAAGTGATGATTATGATATGATAATTATGAGGACTATGGAAAAATGAAAAAATGATTTTTTTGAGGAGGTTAGATAGAGTGAAAATCATTAGATATGCATATAAAAGTAAAATTAATTATGGAATTTTAGAAGGAGAAAGAGTTTATAAATTAAAAGGGGATATTTTTTCTGATTTTTCAATTGGTGAAAAAGCAGTAAAGTTAAAAGACATAAGCTTACTTCCGCCCGTTAGTCCCCCAAATATAATTGCAATAGGTCTTAATTATAAAAAACATGCTGAAGAAAGTGGTTCTGAGCTTCCAGATAAACCATTAATCTTTCTTAAATCAACAAGTAGTCTGGCTGGTCCAGAGGATGAAATAATTTTACCTAAACCTGCACCCAATGAAGTGGATTTTGAAGCTGAACTAGCTGTAGTTATTGGAAAGAAAGCAAAAAATGTAGAAGAAAAAGAAGCTTTAGATTATGTATTAGGTTATACTTGTGCTAATGATGTCAGTGCCCGTGATTGTCAAAAAAGATTAGATAAGCAATGGGCTAGAGGAAAATCATTTGATACATTTTGTCCAACAGGACCCTGGATAGAAACAGAGATAGATCCACAAAATTTAAAAATATCTTCAATTTTAAATGGAGTAGTTATGCAAAAATCGAATACTTCTGATATGATTTTTTCAGTTAAAGAGATTGTAAGTTATTTATCTAAGAATATGACTCTTCTACCAGGAACTATTATTCTTACTGGAACACCAGAAGGGGTTGGTTTTGCTCGAGATAACCCTATTTTCTTGGAAGAAGGAGATGAAATAGAGATAAAAATTGAAGGAATTGGAACATTGAAAAATAAAGTAGTAAAAGAGAAATAATTATATAATTGGAGGAATGAATTATGACAATTAGATTTATAGCAGACAGTGCGGCTGATTTACCTAAAGATTTTGTTGAAAAAAATAATATAGATGTTTTTCCATTATATATTCATCATGATAATGAGATATATAAAGATGGAATTGATTTAGAGGCTAAAGAATTATATAAAAGAATGAAAAATGGTGAAATGTTTAAGACATCTCAAGTTTCTGTTAATGTATTTTTAGAAAAGTTTAAAGAATATGCCAAAAAAGAGGAGAAAGTAATATATTTAGCACTTTCCTCAAAATTGTCTGGAACTTTTCAATCCGCAGTATTGGCAAAAAAAGAAATAAAAGAAAAATA
>JBNJDL010000138.1:0-6038 GCA_051744825.1 Bacillota bacterium
CTTTTATACCTTCAATTACTTGTAAGGAGGCAATGGTTGTGACAACAGGAGAAAATACTGGAGGTGATTCTTGACTTTCTTTTGAGTTATCAGAAAAGATTTCTTTCAAAGAGACAGTTTTATTTGGAATGATAGAAGTTATTTGGCCATACCAGGATTCAGCTCCACCATGGATTAAAGGAAGATTATTTTCATTTGCAATTTTTTCTAATTCAAATCTTGAATTAAAATTATCTAGGGCATCAAAAATGATATCTACATCTTCTGCTAAATCTAAATTACTAGTGATTTTTTCTTTATAAATTTTTACTTTAGTTCTAAGATTAAAGCTATCTAGGTGTTTTTTTGCAACTTTTACTTTAGGTTTAGAAATATCTTTTTTTCCATAAAAAATTTGGCGATTCAAATTGCTTTCACTTATAATATCGTGATCATATAGATAAATCTTTTTAATTCCAATTCTTTGTAGCTGTTGGGCTTGATTAGTTCCTAATCCACCTGCTCCAGCAATAAAAGCTACCATATTTTTTAATTTTTTTTGTTCATTTTCATTAAATAAAGGATTTTGTCTCTTTAAAATAGACATAATATACCTCCAGAAATAAGTAATTTAAAATAGTCTTATTTTCCTATTTCGTGTTTTTATAACAATTTCCTGCTTTTTAATAACTTTTTTATTGATTATTTGTTTATACATCTCAATGAGCTGAGCTTGCCTTTATCCTTGACTCTTTTTCTCTTATTTGATAATATCACTTTAACATACTAAAATATAACTGTTATAACAGTTTTGCTTTGCCTGTTTTATATTAAAAGGAGGTAAATTGATGTCTATAATTGTTCAAAAATATGGAGGAAGTTCATTGTCTAATATAGATAAAATTAATAAAATAGCAGATTATATAATAGAGAAAAAAGAAAAAGGACTTAATTTAATAGTTGTAGCCTCTGCAATGGGAAATACTACTGATGAGTTATTAAATATGGCCTATGATATTTCGAATAACCCAGCAAAAAGAGAAATAGATGTTTTGATTTCTTCTGGTGAACAAATTTCAATTTCTTTATTATCAATAGCTTTGAGAGAAAAAGGATATGAGTCAGTTTCATTAACAGGTTTTCAAGCAGGAATTAAAACAAAAGGAATTCATACAAAAAATAAAATTAAAAAAATTGAAACTGAAAAAATTAATAAATATTTAGATGATAATAAAATTGTAATAGTAGCTGGTTTTCAAGGAATAAATAACAATGGTGATATAACAACTTTAGGAAGAGGGGGATCAGATACTTCTGCAGTTGCTTTAGCCGCTAGTTTTAATGCTAAATGTGAAATTTATACTGATGTTCAGGGGATTTTTAGTGTAGATCCCGAATATTACTCTAATGCAAATAAGTTAGATTTGATAAGTTATGAAGAAATGTTAGAAATGTCCAGTTTAGGGGCTAATGTTTTAGAAACAAGAGCTGTAGATTTAGCTCAAAAATATAATATAGAAATATATCTAGCAGCGAGTCATAAAAATAAAAAAGGAACTTATATAAGGGAGAGTGAATCTAAAATGGAGCAAAAAAGTGTTACAGGAATTACAGTAAATGAAGATGTACTGATGCTTAGTGTTAATCATATTCCATATAAACCTGAAAATATTTCATTAATATTTAAAAAATTAGCTGCAAAAGATATTAATATAGATATGATTAGTCAAACTCCTCCTGAAAATGAAAATGTAAATATTTCTTTTACAACTTCAAAAGAAGATTTAACAAAGGCTAAAAAAACATTAAAAGAATTTGAAACTGAATTTGATAATTTAGAAATAGTAATTGATTCTTCGGTAGTTAAAATTTCTGTAATTGGTATAGGAATGAGACAGCAATCAGGTGTTGCCGCAAAAATATTTGATATTTTTGCCCAAAATGAGATAAAATTTAAACAGGTAACAACTTCTGAAATAAGTATTTCTTACACAATAAATGCTAATGACAGAAAGAAAGCTGTTAAAAAAATAGCTGAAAATTATAATTTATAACTTTAGATTTAAAATTAAATTTTTATAAATTTATGAAAGAAAGGTGATAAAATGAGTGAAAACAATTTAAAAGAAGCAAAAGAAATTGCTAATTTTATTAAAGAAGCTAAAAAATCCACTCCTGTTAAGTTATATTTAAAAGGTAATTTAGGAGAAGTAGATTTATCAAAGTTAAGGTATTTTGGAGATGACAGTAGTGGGATTGTTTTTGGAGAATATGATAAATTAAAAGATTTTATTTCTCAAAATGAAGAAAAAATATCAGATTATGAATTAGAATATAATAGAAGAAATTCTGCTATTCCATTACTTGATTTAAAAGATATTGAAGCTAGAATTGAGCCAGGATCTATTATTAGAGATAAAGTTAAGATTGGAAAAAATGCAGTTATTATGATGGGAGCAGTTATAAATATAGGAGCAGAGATAGGGAAAAATTCAATGATTGACATGAATGCAGTAGTTGGAGCTAGAGGAATAATCGGTGAAAATGTTCATGTTGGTGCTGGCAGTGTTATCGCTGGAGTGCTTGAGCCACCTAGTAAAACACCAGTTATTGTAGAAGATGAGGCAATGATTGGGGCTAATGTTGTTGTTTTAGAAGGTGTAAAAATAGGAAAAGGGGCAGTTGTTGCTGCTGGTTCTGTAGTTACTGAAGATGTACCTGAAAATAGCGTTGTCGCTGGAACTCCAGCCAGAGTTATAAAAGAAAAAGATGCTAAAACTATGGAAAAATCACAAATTTTAAATGAATTACGTGATGGAAATAGTTAAATTTATTTGATTTTAGGAGGATTAAAATGTCTCAATTACTAAATGAAGATAAAAAATATTTACTTAATGTTTATAATCGCTTAGATTTAGAAGTTGAAAGAGCTGAAGGTTCATATCTTTTTGATAAAAAAGGAAATAAATATCTTGATATGTTTAGTGGGATTGCAGTTAATGCTTTAGGCCAAAATGAAAATGATTTAAAGAAAGTTATAAAAAATCAACTTGATAAATATTTGCATCTTTCTAATTACTTTGCTTCCAGGCCAGTAGTAGATTTAGCTCAATTACTGGTAGAAAACAGTTTTGCTTCAAAAGTCTTTTTTAGTAATTCAGGAAGTGAGGCTAATGAAGCGGCTATTAAATTAGCTAGATTATATGCTAAAAATCAAACTGAAGATAAAATTGAATTTTTAGCAGCTACAGATGCTTTTCATGGAAGGACCATGGGAAGTCTTTCTTTGACAGGAAGAGAAAAATACCGCAAGCAATTCAAGCCCTTAGTTCCTGAGGTGAATCACTATAATTTTAATGATAGCCAGGACCTTGAAAAAAAAGTTAGTGAAAAAACAGCTGCAGTTTTTATAGAAATAATTCAGGGTGAAGGTGGAATTCATGAGGTTGATAAAGAATTTATAAATAATTTAGTAGGGTTAAGAGAAAAATATAATTTCTTAATTATAGTAGATGAAATACAAAGTGGAATGGGTAGAAGTGGTGATTTTTTTGCCTATGAAAAATATGATTTTAGGCCTGACTTAGTTACTTTAGCTAAATCTCTTGGAGGAGGCTTACCATTAGGAGCCTTATTAGTAAGTGAAAAATTGGAAAATGTTTTTTCTTATGGTGAACATGGTAGTACTTTTGGTGGAAATCCTCTAGCTTGTGCTGCCGGAAAAAAAGTAGTGGAAAGAATATTAGAAGAAAACTTTCAAAAAGAATTAAGTAAAAAAAGTAATTATCTTCTAAGAGAGCTTAATAATTTAAAAGTAAAATTTCCTGAAATAATCAAAGAAATTAGAGGTAGAGGCTTTATTTTAGGAATAGAATGTGGAGATTATGCAAAAATAATAAAAAAAGAAGCTTTAAAAAGAAATTTACTATTAAATGTTACAGATGATACAGTGATTAGACTTCTACCACCACTAAATATAAATAAAATTGATTTAGATAAGTTTTTAAAAATTTTCGAAAATATTTTGGAAAATTTACAAAGAAATTAATTATAATAATTAACTGACTGATTAGTTTTGCCATCTTAGTAAATATAAGATAATATTAATATAGTATAGATAAAATACAAATAAAAATAGAAAGAATAAAAGGGGTGGAAGTAATTAATTTTCCAGAATTAAGAATAGGTGATTTAAAGCCAAAATATCCAATAATGCAAGGTGGTATGGCAATAAAAATATCGATGGCTGAGCTGGCAAGTTCTGTTGCTGAAGAAGGTGGAATTGGACTTATCGCTGGAACAGCTCTTAAAGTTGAAGAATTGAAGGAAGAGATAAAAAAAGCAAAAGAAAAAACTGATGGAATTGTCGGAGTAAATATAATGTTTGCAGCAAGAGATTTTTCTAAATTAATAAAGGAATCTATTGCTCAGGGTATTGATTTAATAGTTTCAGGTGCTGGTTTTTCTAGAGATATGTTTACTTTAGGTAAAAAAGGTGATGTGCCAGTAGTGCCTATTGTTTCATCACTGAGATTAGCAAAGATTTCTGAAAAATTAGGAGCAGCAGCTATTGTTGTAGAAGGCGGAAATGCTGGCGGTCATCTAGGTACTGATAGAGATAGCTGGGAGCTTCTAGAAGAAATAAAAGATGAGGTAGATATTCCTGTTATTGGAGCCGGTGGAGTTGCAACTCCTCAAGATATGAAAAAGATGTTTGATATGGGAGTAGATGGAGTACAGATGGGATCAAGATTTTTAGCAAGTGAAGAGGCTGATGTAGCTGAGATTTTTAAAGAAATGTGTGTAAAAGCTAATAAAGAAGATATAGTTAAAATTATGAGTTCAGTAGGTTTGCCTGCAAATGCTATAAAATCTAGATTTACTGAATTAATTAAAAATGGAGAGGCGCCAGATCCAGTAAGTTGTAACAGGTGTCTCAAAAAATGTACTGAAGAGTTTTGTATAAGAGATGCACTCCTAGCTGCAAGAGATGGTGACACAGAAAATGGAGTATTTTTTACCGGTGAAGATATGCATAAAATAAAAGAAATTTTATCTGTTAAGGAAATATTTAAGAGATTTACAAATGCTTAGAAAGATTAATTTTAAAAATAAATATCGTAATTAATAAAACCTGGGTTTTAATTAATCCAGGTTTTTCTTATGCTAGTTTAATAATTCTTCTACCTCGTTTTTTGTCGTAAATTGTATAGAGGTATTTTTAAAAATTACTAGAATAATTAATAATATAAAGAAAAATCAATATTTTTAAAATTATAAATTTTGAAAGGGGGTTTCAAATAAAAAAATTTTTATAAGTGCAAACGTTTGCGTTAATAAATTAAAAATTTAGTATTAATTTAGGGAAGGGGATTAAAAAATGAATAAGAAATTAATGTTTATCTTAGTTTTATTTCTTTTAACTTTAACATTTTCTTCTACTATAATGGCTTCAGCAATACCTGAAGGACATGTCCGTCTCCATTATTATCGATTTGATGAAAATTATGATGGTTGGGGTTTGCATGTCTGGGGTGAAGGGTACGATGGAGAGACAGTTGATTGGGGTTCTCCACTAAAAATTGATGGTAAAGATGATTATGGAGCATATTGGGATATACCATATAAAGAAGGGAAAGGTGATTTGAACTTTATTATTCATAAAGGAGATAAAAAAGACATAGGAAAAGATAGAGTTTATCCAAATCCTGATGAAAACAAAGAAGTCTGGACTGTTAGTGGTGATGAAAAAGAATATACTTCAAAAAAAGCAGCAGAAAGTACTATGAATAATAATATAGTAAGTGCTTTTTTAACTTCTTCAAAAACAATTGAAGTTACTTTTAAAACAGAAACTGATGAAAAACTATTAGTTAAAGATGAGCCTGAGTTCGTCTGGATAGATGAAACTGACAGATCAGAAGCACCTGTTTATACTATTCATTTAAAAAATGAATTGGATCCTGCTAAAAATTATAAAGTAATTGCCGGTGATATGACGACTAAGACTATTACTTCTCCAGAGCTTATTGAGGAAGAATTTTCATATAATGGAGATT
>JBNJDL010000139.1:0-6000 GCA_051744825.1 Bacillota bacterium
ATGACTAATAATGCTTGGCAAGTAGATTTAAATACTAATTATTTTAATTTAAAAGAGATAAATAATGTTTTAGAAGAAAATAATTTAATAAATAATTATCTTTCTGAACTAGCTATTAATGATTTAAATGGAAATTTAAAAACTTCTCTTAGTTTGAAGGGAAAAGAAACTAAGATTGAGAAATATAAAACAGAGTTAAATTTAAGAGATGTGAATCTGAACCTTAGTTATGGTGATAAACTTAAAAATGATAAATTTTCTAATTTATCTGGACAAGTACTAATTTCTTCTGAGAATGAAAAAATTATTTTTGATAAATTGTCATTTAAATTTTTAGAAAGTGATTATAATATAGATGGAGAATATAATTATGTAGATAATAAAGCAGATGCTAAATTAAATTCTTATAACTTTTCTCTTTCTGGTCTAGAAAAAATCTTTAAAAGTAATTATAAAAATCTCGAAGATTATTCTTTAGCTGGAGAAGGAAAAGTTGATATGACTTTAAATGGTAGTATAAGAGACCCAAAAATTTCCCTGGATTTTTATTTAGCTGAAGGAAAAATAGATGAGAATAAGATAAAGAATTTTAAAACCGAATTAGAATATAAGAATGACACATTTTATTTAGATCTCTTTGATTTGATAATTGATGATAATTCCAATATTACTGTTGATGGAATTTATAAGCCACAATTAGAAGAATATAATTTTTCTTTTAAGGGTAAAAAAATCAATAGTCAATTAGTAAATAAATATTTAAAAGATGAAAATTTAGCAAAAATAAATGGTGATCTAAATTTTGATTTTAATATTTCTGGAAAAGGGTTTAATAAAGAAAATTTAAATGCCCTTGGTGAAGTTGAAATCAAAACAGATAGTTTAGGAAATTTATATAGTGAATTATGGTTAGGAAGAGAAAATTTAATTATTGATCAGGGTTTTTGGAAAATCAAAGATAATTATTTAAATTTTGGTGGAGAGATTGATTTTGCTAATAAAAATTATGATTTAGAACTAGACAGTAATGAATTTACTTTAAATTCTTTAAATGACTTTTCTAAGTTTTTAACTGATGATAGAAGGGAAGTTTTAGCGAATTTAAAAGGGAACTTGAATTTTTCTGCTCAGTTAAACGATGATTTTAATTCTCCAAATTTAACAGCAGATATTAATTTAACTAAATTAAATTATGGCAATATAAAAATAGATCAAATTGAAAGTGATTTGAATTATAAAAATAAAAAGTTTAATTTAAATAATATTGATTTAGAAGATAATTCTATAACTGCTAATGGTAGTTTAAATTTTGATTTAAGTAATGATAAAGTTCAATATAAAGCTAATTTAGATAGTAAAAAAGTATCTTATGAATATTTGATTAATAAATTATCTACTTTAAATTTAGATTTTGTAGAAAAAATAAAAGAAAATAATTTAGCTTTAAATGGAGATTTAGGAACAAATCTTAAAATAAATGGTGATATGTCAAATTATAGAATTGAAACTGAACTCAGCTCTAATAACACAGGAATAAAATTCAATGATAAGAAATTTGAAAGTGAAAAACTTAATACTTCATTTACTATAAATGAAGATTTTGATATTGATATTAATAATTTTGCTTTTAAAATTGATGATAGCCAATTCAATTTGGCAGGAGAAATTTTAGACTCTAATTATAATCTTAGTTATAATGCAAAAAACTTTGCTATAAGTCAATTTTTAGAAAATAGTAAAGTTGATGCAAAGGGAGAATTTGATGGTAAAATTTATGGAAAGTTAATGTCACCTGTAATTAGTGGTGATTTGAATTTGAATAATATAAATTATGAAGATTATAATCTTGATAAAGCAGAGCTTAGCTATAAGTTGGAAAATAATAATCTTAGTATTGAAGATGGATTTTGGAATTTAGGTAGTAATCAGCTAAAATTAAGTGGGAAAATACTTGATATTTTTTCTGAAAGAAGATTAGCTCTAGATGCAAATATAGATAGAGCTAATGTTGATGATATATTAAGTCAGTTAGGTGAAAAGCCTTCTTTTGATTTAAATTATTATTTGCAGGGAAATGCTGAAATTAAAGGTAATATTAATTCTCCGGCAGTAAATTTAAGTTTAGCTGCAAATAGTCTTGAGAATAATCAAGGACAACTTAATATCTTTGGTAGTGTTACAGATAACTATAATCTAAAATTTATTGCCTCAGATTTTAAAATCGAAAATTTTGCAAATGTCTTTGACCTTGATTTAGGTTTAAAAGGTAGTGCTGACTTTAATGCCTTATTAAGCGGACCTTTAGATAATTATGAAGTTGAAATGACTACAAATATTGTAGAAGCAAACTTTAGAGGGGTTTCTGCTAATAATATTAGAGGTTATTTAACATATAATCAAGGTTCTAATATAAATATTCATCAAGAATTGGAAATGGGTCAAAACGGAAATGTTTCTGTTGATGGTAGTATAGACCCTCTAAGTAGAGATATGAATTTGAATATAATAAGTAAAAAATTACCTTTGCAGCTTTTAGCTCCCCCTGTTAAGATGGTATCTAGTATAGAAGGTAAGGCAGATGCAAATATTAATCTTAGTGGTGATTTTACTGATCCTGATTTAAAAGGGGATGTTGAAGTTGCTAGTAATAGTTTAGATTTAAATTTACCTAATAAATTTAGTAATCTTAATGCAAAATTAAGATTAGAAGATAATTATATTGCTTTTGATTCTTTTTCAGGTAAATATAGTAATGCTGACTTTTCTTTAGGAGGAAGGATATATCCTTTTGATAAGGATGATTTTTGGGAACTTAATTTAAAAGCAAATAGCCTTCCTTTTGAGCATGGTAGTTTTGGAGGGAAATTTGATTCTGAAAATCTCCAAATGAGAGGGGCTTTAACTAGTCCTGATATCAGCGGTGATTTGTTGACTCATGATTTTGTAGCATCTATGCCTTTTGAGTGGCCTACTTCTGAAGGTGAGGGAGAAAGTACTTTTAATCCTAATATTGATTTGACTTTAAGACCAGGAGAAAATGTATACTTTAGAAGTGGTAATAATATTGATGTACTTGTTGAAGAGGGAGAATTAAGATTACTTTTTGAAGAAGAATTTCAAATGGAAGGAGAACTTAGTTCAAGACAGGGTAGTTTTGAGTATTATAATAATAAATTTAATTTAAACAATGCTACTGCTTCATTCCGTAGATTCAATGGAGTAGTACCTAATTTAAATGTAACAGCTAGTACTAATGTAGATGGGGTAGGTATTAATGTTAGAATGGATGGCCCTGCTGATAATATGATTGTTACTTTTACCTCACAACCAGAATTATCACAAAGAGAAATAATTTCTCTTTTAACTCAAAAGGGGAGTATTGGTGAATTTATTGAAGATGAAGATTTTAGTAATAAAGATGTACAAGATTTAGCAATTAAAGAGTTTAGAAGAATATTGCAAAGTGTTTTTCAGTTTAATGTAGTATCAGAAATAGAAAGTGATCTTAAAGATAGTTTAAATTTAGATAGAATAGAAATTGATACTTATGAATTAGGTTGGAGCGATGAATTAAGCATTACTTTAGGCAAAAATCTAAGAGATGATTTTTATTTAGAATATGAAAATACTATAACTTCTAGTGAAATAGAAAATAAAATTTCTTTTAGTTATCCTATAACAGAAAAAAGTAGAATTGAAGGAAGTTGGTATGGAGATAATAACTTTAGTTTAAGTGTTGACACTTTAATAGAATTTTAAAATTACTTAAATATAAAAGGAGGATATTATGAATAAAACAAAAATAATAACAGCAGTTTTATTATTAACATTAGTATTTACTAGCACTTTAGTTTCCGCTCAAGATTCAACTGAAGATATTGATGCTAATATTACAAAAATTACATTTGAGAATAATGAGAATGTAAGTAGAGAAGAAATTTTGGAAGTTATGGAAGTAGAATTAGGAGATGAATTTGATAGAGATGCATTACAAAAAGATATGCAGCGAATAATGGATCTAGGTTATTTTCAAGATATAAAAGCATCATTTAATAGCCATGAAGGTGGTTTAGAAGTAGTTTTTGAATTAGTAGAAAATCCAGTAATTGAAGAGGTAAATATTTCAGGTAATGAAGTTTATCAAAAAGAAGAAATTATGGACCAAATTGGAGTAGTTAGAGGAGAAGTACTTAATGTAAAAAAACTAAATGAAAATTTAAAAAATTTACAGCATAAATATCAAGATGAAGGGTATTTGTTAGCTAATTATAAAGATGTGAATATTTCTAAAGAGGGTGTACTTAGTATTGATATAGACATAGGGCGGATAAATGATATAATCATTGAAGGTAATGAAAAAACAAGAGACTATGTAATTAAAAGAAATTTAGATATTGAAAAAGGAGATATTTTAAAATTAAGTAAAGTACAGGAATCTTATCGAAATCTCTATAATCTTCAATATTTCAAAAATATAACTCCAGAATTTGAAAGAATTGAGGGTGAAGAAAATCTAGCAGATTTGGTTATTAAAGTTGAAGAGGGAAAAACTGGTGAATTCAACTTTGGTGCTGGTTACAGTAGTGGAGAAAGTGGAGGACTTTTTGGTTATCTTAACCTAAAAGAAGATAATCTCCTTGGTAGAGGGCAAAGTTTAAGTCTTGATGCTCAAATCGGTCAAAAACAAGACAATTACTCTCTTAGTTTTCGTGAGCCCTGGTTATTTGGTACAGAAAATTCATTTAGTATAAGTTTATATAATCGCAGTTCAGATAAAACAGATGAAGAAGATGGTGAATATAAAGAAACACGAAATGGTGGAAGTATTTCTCTAGGAAGACCTCTTACTGAAATGTGGGATGGAAATATTAAACTAAAAAGAGAACATGTTAAAACTAAATTTGCTGATGATTCAATAGAAGATGCAGAAGATGAAATTAATAGTATTACTCTAACTGTAGATAGAGATACAAGTAATCATCCATTTAATCCAGATGAAGGTGCAATAGATATTTTCACCTTAGAAAGTGCTGGTGGACTTTTAGGTGGAGATAGTGATTTTCAAAAATTAAGTGGTGATTTTAGAAGATATTTCAATGGTTTCAAAGAAGACCATGCCTGGGCTTTAAGGTCTAAAGTTGGCCTTGGATTCGGAGAAATACCAGATTCTGAACTTTATTATTTAGGTGGTTCTAATACCTTGCGTGGTTATGAAAATACAATTAGTGGAAATGACATGGTTTTATTAAATGCAGAATATCGTTTTCCAATTGTAGATAAAATAACAGGAGTTGTCTTTAATGATAATGGTAGTGCTGGAAATGCTATAGAAGATATGACTATAGATGATGTTAATTCTTCTATTGGTTTAGGAGCAAGAATGAATACTCCTTTAGGACAGTTAAGTTTAGATTATGGATTTAATGAGAATGGAAGTGGAAAATTCCATTTCAGTATAGGTAATGCATTTTAATTGATTTTAAAACAATTATGCAGGAGGCTAAGTTAATGATTTTATCTAAGAAAAATGTTTTAGTCTTATTACTTGGAATACTAACAGTTTTTACCCTATTTAATTCTGCTCACACTTTTGCCAGTGAAGATGTTGAAGGAAAAATAGTCTTTGTTGATGTACAGGAAGTTTTTGAAGTACATCCAGACAAAAAAAATGCTGAAAAGGAATTAAATGAAGCTGCTCAAAAAATGCAAAGTGAATTAGAAAATGAAGCCAGTGATTTGAGTGAGGAAAAACAAAAAGACCTATTAAATAATTATCAAAGTGAATTATCAGAAAAAGAGCAAGAATTAATACAAAATGTATTGGAAGAAATAGAAAAGGCTATACAGGAAGTTGCAGAAGAAAAAAAGGTAAAATTAGTTTTAGATAAAAGAAATGTAATTTATGGTGGTTATGATATGACCCAGGATGTAATAGATTATATTAACTCTCAATCAGAAAATGATGAAGAAAATAGCACTTCTCAAGAGGATGAATAAAAT
>JBNJDL010000140.1:0-5978 GCA_051744825.1 Bacillota bacterium
AATATTTTAAACACAGGAGTAAATCTTATAGCTACTAGAAGGGTAGCTAAAAAAGATGACTAATATCTATTTTGAAAAGAGGTAATATATGAAGCATTTAAAAAGATATTTTGAAAAAAATCCAGTTATTGCAGCTTTAAGAGATATAGAAGAATTCAAAAAAGCTCTTTGGACTGATGCAATTGCTTTATTTGTGCTTTCAGGTAGTATTTCAGAATTATCTGAAATGATGGATATGGCCCGTGATTATGATAAATTGATTTTTCTTCATATTGATTTAATTAATGGTATTGCAGCTGATAAAGAAGGAGTTAAATTTTTAGCTAAAAATAGTCTTTGTGATGGGATTGTAACTACAAAGAGCAATTTAATAAAAGAGGCTCAAAAAAGAGATTTAATGGCTGTGCAACGGTTATTTCTTTTAGATTCAGCAGCTTTAAAGTCAGGTGAAAATATGATAAAAAATAATGATCCTGATGCTATAGAAATTCTTCCAGGAATTGCAGCACCCTATTTTATTGAACATGTTTCAGATAGACATAATTGCCCTGTAATTGCAGGTGGCCTTATTAGAGAAAAAAAAGAAATAAATAAACTTGTTAAAAAAGGAGTTATGGCAATATCAAGTAGTGATCATCATCTCTGGAATTATACTTTAAATTAGGCTAATATTTGGAGGACTAGTTATGAACTGGCATGTCAAGAAATTTAATTTAATTGCTCCTATTTATAATTTGTTTTTTAAAATGCAAGTTAAAAATTATTGTGATTTAATAGAAAAAAATATAAATGAAATAAATATTACTGAAGATTCTAGAATTCTTGATTTAGGATCAGGAACAGGAGCCTTTGGCTACTGTTGGCAGGAAAATGGATTTGAAGTAACTGCAGTTGAGGCTTCTCCTAATATGTATAAAAGGTGTTTAAGTAATGGTCTGGATTGTAGAAAAATTGATATTACTAAAGGTTTGCCTTTTACAAAAGATAGTTATGAACTAGTTACTGCAGCTTACTTAGCACATGGATTAAAAGAGAATAATAGAAAAATATTATATAAAGAAGCTAAAAGAGTTGCAAAAGATTATATTATTTTTCATGAGTATCATGAAAATAATTATAAAGTTATAAGTTTAATAGAATATTTAGAAGGTGGAGATTATTTTAATTTTGTAAAAAAAGTTCCAGAAGAAATGGAAGAATATTATAATAATGTGAAGATAATAAAAAATAGCCCCTGGAATAGTTGGTACATATGTAAAGTATAAAGGTGGTGATAGAGTGTTAGAAACTAGTGTTATAAATGAATTAATAAATGAATCAATTATTTGGATAGAAAATAATTTATTTTCAGTAGAAAATTTAATCGATATAATATTACTTTTATTTTTATATTTTGTAGGTGTTTTTATATATAGAAAGTCATTAAAAAAAGTGGATAAATTATTACAAAAATTAGATTTTATTTCTCTTAATCAGAGAAAAAGGTTAATTAAAGATATATTGAAAAATTTATATTATATAATTGTTCTTTGGACATATATTCTTCTTGCAGAAATTACAGGATTAAGTTATTTTTTCAGCAGAATAGTTGGTAATTTACTAACAGCCTGGATTTTTATCAAAATTATTACTACATTTTTACCTGATAAATTATATGTGAAGTTGTTTTCTTTTTTGATTTGGACTATGACAGCTCTTAATATTCTTAATATTTATGATAAAACAATTAATATTTTAGATGGTTTAGCTTTTAAAAGTGGAAATTTACGCATTTCTTTGTTGTTAGTAATTAAAGCACTTGTTTTATTTGCAGTATTTTTTATAGCTGCCAGTAAGATAAATGAGTTTGCTTCAAAAAGAATAGAAAAATCTAAAAATTTAACTCCTTCAATAAAGGTTTTGATGAAAAAAATAAGTAAATTTGTCTTTTTCTTAGTGGCAGTTTTATTTACTTTAAGTAGTTTAGGAATTAGTTTAAGCGCTTTTGCTTTTTTAGGTGGTACTATTGGAGTTGGTCTTGGTTTTGGATTGCAAAAAATAGTATCTAACTTTATAAGTGGAATTATTATTTTATTAGATAAGTCTATAAAACCAGGTGATGTAGTTGAAGTAAATAATATATATGGTAGAGTAAAAAATCTTGATACTCGCTTTGTTTCTGTGGTAACCCTTTCTGGAAAAGAGTACCTTGTTCCGAATGAAAATTTTATTACAAATCAAGTTATTAACTGGTCATATAGTGATGAGCGAGTAAGGATAGACGTTCCAGTAGGAGTAGCTTATGATAGTGATATGAATTTAGTGAAAAAATTATTGTTAAAATCTCTAGAGGGAAAAGATAGGATAGTAAATGACCCAGCTCCTAGTTGTATTTTAAAAGAATTTGGGGATAGTACAGTGAATTTTGAATTAAGATTCTGGATTAGAGACCCTCAAAATGGTCTGGCTGGAGTTAGAAGTGATGTGCTTTTTTCTGTTTGGAATCTACTTAAAGAAAATGGTATATCAATAGCCTTTCCACAACAAGATGTACATTTTCAATCAATGTCAAATGATATGTATGAAAAACTAAAAAAGGCTTTTAATTCACAAAATATTAATTGTAATGAGGATGAAATTAAAGAAAAACGAGATGAAGCAGCAGCTTCAAAGGAAGAAAAAAATAAGGAGGTATAAAAAATGATATGGCAAGAAAGTTATAAGATTGGAGTAAAAGAGGTAGATGATCAGCACAAGGAATTATTTAAAAGATTAAATGAATTTATTCAAACTGTACGTAGTGATGAAAGTAATGAAGAAGAAAAAAAGAAAAAAGTAAAAAACACTCTTGAATTTATGGGAGATTATGTTGAGGAGCATTTTTCTGATGAAGAAGAACTACAAAAAAAATATGATTATCCTCATTATGAAAAACATCATGAAATTCATGAAAAATTCAAAGCTGAAGTTAAAGAATTTGCAGAAGAATTTAGTGAAAATGAATATGATGAAGATTTTGCTATGGAGTTTAGTGGTCGCTTATTAACCTGGCTTATAAATCATGTTGCAGATACAGATCAAAAAATAGGTGAACATATAAATAAAGTAAGAGAAGAGCGAGGTGAAAACTAATGGATGTAAAATACCTCAATCCTGTCTTAAGTGCAACAAATGATGTTTTTCAGACTATGATGCAAATTGAGCCTGAGAGAGGAGAAATTAGTGTAAGAGAAGAAATAGTTACTGATAATGAAGCAAATGTAATTATAGGTTTAACTGGTGATATAGAAGGGTCAATAGTCTATAGTTTTTCTAAAGAAATTGCCTTAAATATTGTAAATAAAATGGCAGGAATGGAAATTGATGAAATAGATAAATTTGTTAGTTCAGCTATTGGTGAAATGGCCAATATTATTAGTGGAAAAGCTTCAACAGGTTTGGCTGAACAAGATTATGAATGTAATATTGCCCCTCCACAAACAGTAATAGGAAAAGATTCAAAAATATCGACAGGTACAGATAATATTTTAAGTGTAGAATTAAATACAGAAATGGGAGATTTTCAGGTTAATTTTTCTATGGTGAAAAATAATAAATAATCATTTATTTAGAGAAGGTGTTTATTGCATCTTCTCTATTTTTATTTTTAAAATAGGGTATTTCATTCATTCTAGATAACAATTCATTTAATTTTTAATAAAAATTTTAAAAAAAATGATATAATTTTAATAGAAATAATTAAAATAAGAAAAAGGGGGGAGATCATGAATAAGGGAGGAAAAAATAATATTAAAGATAATTATACTAATGAAGAAGATATAATAATTGAAATAAATAATCTTTTTAAAAGTTTTGGACAAAAAAAGGTAATCAATGATTTGAATTTAGAAATTAAAAAAGGAGAAATATTTTCTATACTAGGTAAAAATGGAGCTGGGAAAACTACACTTTTTAAAATTATATTAAATTTAATGAAAGAAGATAGTGGCTCTATTAAAATCATGGATCAAAAAAATGGCAATTCTAAATTAAAGAGAGAAATTAGTTTTTTAGGAGAAAATTATGAACTATATTCTTTTTTAACAGCTGAAGAAATTGTAAGACTTGCAGCAAGTTTTTATGAAGTTGATAATATTGATTGGGCGTTAAATTCTTTAAATAAATTTAATATTCCATTAGATGAAAAAGTTAAAAATTTTTCTAAGGGTATGAAACAAACTCTAAAAATTATTCAGGCATTAATTAATAAGGGAGATATAATTATTTTAGATGAGCCGACAGTTGGACTTGATGTTCAAATGCAATATGAAATTATGGAGATGTTAATAGATTTAAATAATGAAGGGAAAACAATTATATTTTCTTCTCATAATCTCTTGGAAGTAAAAAAATTAGCTAATAGAATAGCTTTTATTAAAAAAGGAGAAATAATTGCTGTTAAAGATAGGGAATTTCTAGCAAAAGAAAATAATAGAATAATTTTTGTTCCTCAAAGAGAGATTGATGAGTCAAGATTAGTTATTAAAGGTGTAAGTTCTATAGAAAAGAATGGGAGTAAGTATATTATTTATTATAATGATAATGAAGAAGAGATTATAGAACATCTAAGTCAAATACCATATTTTAAATTAAATTATGGAGAATTAGACTTAGAAGAGATTTATTTAAAAATTACAGGAGGTGATGAAAATTTTAATTAAAAAAGAATTTAAAGCAGCCAAATGGAAGTTTATAATCTTTTTTGCCCTCCTAACAATTATGGCTATCACAATTATTATTCAATATCCTTTTGTGAAAAATCTCTTGGAGCAGGGTATATTAGATGGAATGCCTAAGTGGATTGTTGAAGGGGCAGAGCAACAAATAAATTTTAATGTTTATTTATCTGCTAACTGGTATGATAAAAATTTAATACAAATTTCTGTAATATTTGCTATTTTACTTTCTATGTCAGTAATTTCATCAGAAGTAGAAGATCATACTTTAGAATTTTTGTTAACAAGACCAATGAGTAGATATAATTTATTTTTCAAAAAAACTCTTATTCAGTTATTAATTTCTTTAGTAATTATTATAACGACAACAGTAATTTTAGCAATATCAGCTATGATTGAAAACTATGATGTTAATTTATTGCGTTTATTAGTAGGGATAATACCTTTATTTGCTAAGTTTTTTATAATTTATAGTTTAGCTCTATTAATTTCATTATATTTAGATGATCAAGTGAAATCAGGTTTATTAACTGCTGTTATGTTATTTGTCTTTTGGGGAATAGGTGCTTTTTGGGAACTATCATTTTTAAATATTTTTAGTTATGCTCCTATTACTCCCTACTATTTAAATGGGATATTTCCCTGGGGTGCAGTTATTAAACTTTTCATGTTAGCTATTATTTTATATGGTCTTTCACTTTATAGGTTTAAAAATAGAGATTTTTAAAAATTTTAAGGAGGGAAAAATATGCTATTATCAACAACAGATTTAAATAAGGATTATGAGGTTTTGGGGATGGTTAGAGGTAGTGAAATGAAGGCTGTTAATTTAGGAAAAGATATTTCAGCATTTTTTAGAAAAATTGTTGGAGGAAATGTAAAAGAGTATTCTGATTTGTTAGTTGATGCAAGAGATTCAGCTTTAGCAGAAATGGAAAAAGAAGCTGATAGTCTTGGAGCTGATGCTGTAATAGGAGTTAGATTTGCTACTTCTACTATAACTAATGGAGCAGCAGAAATTGTTGCTTATGGAACAGCTGTTAAGTTTTAATTATAAAATTAATTGACAAAAGGGAGGAGATTTGTCCTCCCTTAAATGATTTAAAATTATTTTGCTGCATTTTTATATAGAAAAGAAGAGTATTTAAAAAGTACAAAAATTACTAAAATAATTGATAAGATTTCTATAAAATAAGCTGGATAATTAAGAAAACTTAATTTGAATTCATTTATTAAATAATTATTTGTCATTTTTAAGGCAATTGCAGTTATAACAAAAGGAAA
>JBNJDL010000141.1:0-5948 GCA_051744825.1 Bacillota bacterium
TTTATCATACCTTCAGATCCTTCATAAAGCATATTCTCTACTTTATCAGGAACCGAACTGGGGCGATGATTTGCAGCAATTACTCCAGTTAAAGAAGTGTTAAAATCAAGGTAATAATCACTTCTTATTGAAGCAACTCCTAGTTTAGAATCTAATGGGTCTTCAGCTGATAAATCCATAGGATTGACTACATCAGTTGGGTTTATTTCATAAGCACTTCCCCAATTCATATTCTGTCTTCCTATTCTAATATCGGCATTTTCAAGATATAAATCAAAATAGGCTTCTTTTAGATAATCATAATTTTCACTGTCATTTAATTTTTCATTTAATTCTAAATCTGAAAAGGAATAATTTTCATCATAACTTAACTTTAATACTGGATTTAAATATAGTTTTTTATCAAAAGCAATATTTTGAGTAAATTCCATATCAATTTCTGTCAAACCACTTAGTTGCTCACTATTGTTTAAATAATTCAATTTTTGTTTTAAATCAAAGTCAACCTCATAATCATCCTGAGCAGAAACTGAAACACTGAGCATAAGAACAAAAGCCAGAGCAAAAATAACAATTTTTCTCATTAATAATTACCTCCTTTCAATTTTTTATTAATTTCGTGATAAATATCTAGTTGTAAATATCTTATCATCTAATTCAACATTAAATTCAACTTCATCTAATTCTAAAATAGTCTTTGTACCCTTTTGTACATCTTCCATTACTATCTTTTCAGGTGTCAAATGAGAATCTATATTTCTGTAATTCTCATTAGTCATTACTTTTTGAAGTTCTCCATCTTTATCAAAAAACTCTAATTTCAGAGGCATATAATCATCTTTTCTAACCCACATTTTCATTTCACTATATTCAATACTTTCTTTGGTTGGAGTGGTAGAAAGTTTATAACACATATCTCCTCTTATTTTTTCTTCAGCAATAAGTTCAGAATCATAATCATCTTCATAATTACTTCCTCCTACCATATCAATATCATTATAGGTGAAATCAGTTCCCATAAAATCACCATTTTTGTTATGAGAAGCTATCTTTTTAACATTACCAAGAGCAGGAAGGTAAAGCCACATATCTTCCTGATTATTTTCTTCTACTGTAAGTAGAGCTGTATCTTGTACATCACCAGGTTCAAGAAACTTAACTAAACCTTTATTTTCTCCTTTAGTTTTTATAGTAATTTTTCTATCTCTTTCTTCTCCATTATCATTAACAATTGTCATATCTAATATAAAATCTCTGCTTTCAGAATCCATTTCCTCATCAACTTTTTCTAAAATATCTTCACCTGTCATATCTTCAGCCATTACAGCTGTTCCCAAACCACCAATTACTAATGTTGAAATAACTAATAATGCTGTTAATAATTTAATTTTTTTCATATCGATCTCCTCCTTTTTTAATTTTCATCCAGATTTCCATTTATTATTTTTATAGTTGACATTATAAGGCTCGGTAAGATTATTAAAGCCCCAACAAAAGATATTACCATTGTAATAGCTGTTAAAGCTCCAAAAGTTATTAACGGTGGAAATGAAGAAAGTAAGATAATACAAAAACCAGCTATAACTGCAATAGCATTATAGAGATTTGCTCTACCTACTGTAAATATAGCTTCTTTAAGAGCTTTAACTTCACTTTCTTTCTTTTCTTTTTCTTCTAAAAATCTTGTAAATATATGAATACTATAATCTACACCAATACCAACAGCTATACTTGCAACCATAACAGTAGCTATATCTAAAGAAATTCCAAGCCAGCCCATAATCCCAAAGTTAATTAAAACTGTAAGAGCAATAGGAAGTGAACAGAAAAATCCTCTTTTAATAGATCTTAATAAAAGACTAGTTACTAAAAAGGTAAAGGCAATTGCTGAAATCAGACTTTTAATTTGTCCAGAAACAACCAGATCAGTTACCTCATTTCCAAGTTCAGGTATACCTGTTAATTCAACTTTATATTCATCACCAAAATGTTTATCAATAAGTGATCTTACTTCTGCTACTTTTTCTTTTTGTTCTGTAGAAGACATAGTTTCCATAGTCATCTGAATCATTGATGTTTCATAATCAAAAGTTATATAATTTTCAAGCATTTCTTTATCTGACATTTCTAATAAAAGTAAATATTGAGCAATTTTGTTTTCAGTTTCAGGTATAACTTCATTTTCCTTTGTGTCTTCAGTTAATGCCCTATTCTCCTGACGAAAAAGAGTAACTATTGATAATGGATTATTTACAGCATCTACATTTTTAATATCATCTTGAAAATCTCTCATCCTTTTTAATAAATCAGGATTTTTTATATTACCATGGACAACAACATTTAAGGGTTGAGAGCCACCAAATGTACTATCAACTTTTTCAGTTGCTATTCTAGTAGGTGAATCTTTTTTGAAATAGCTTATATAATTAGTATTAGGTTTTAACTTTGGTAAAACCCAACTTGATAAAGCTATTATAATAATTACCAAAATTATTATTGCCTTTCTTCTATAACGAACTATTTTATAGATTCCTTTGAAAAAGTTTGTAGAAAAGCTTCTCTTCTCTGCAGCTTTCAAATGTGAAGGTGTTTTCATTTTATAAAGAACAGCTGGAATAAATAGAATAGCAGTTAATAAAGCTATTCCTACTCCAAAAGCAGTTCCTAAGGCAAAATCCTGAATTATTACTAAGTCTGAGAAAAATAGTGAAGCAAATCCAATCATTGTTGTTCCACCGGCCATAATTACAGCAATTCCAACTTTTTTAATAGTATTTTTAACTGCTTTTTCAATATCTCGACCATCTTTTAATTCTTCATAATAACGAGCAACAATATGAATAGCATATGCACTTCCTACACTGACTAGCAAAACGGGTAATACTGTACTAACAAGAGAAAGTGATTTTCCTAAAATTGATTGTAAACCTACAGCCCAAACTACACTTATAAGTACTGTAGAAATTGGTAATAAAACTCCTCGAATACTCCGAAAAGATAAATACAAAATAATAAGTATAGCACCTATTACAAATGGAAGTAATTTTTGCAAATCACTTTTCATATAATCAGTAGCATCTGCTACCATAACTGGACTACCAGTTATATGTATTTTTTCAGGTCCTTCATAATCTTTTACTGTTTTCTGTATTCTATTTACTACTGCTTCTGGTTTATCCTCATCTTCTATTTCAGCTAAAAGCACAGTGGATTTAAAATCTTTGGTCACTATTTTTCCCAAATACTGATCATAACTCAAAAGATCATTTTTTATTTTTTGAGCTTCTTTTTCATTTTCAGGAAGTTTTTTAACAAATTCTTTTACTTCAATTCCACTACCCGAAGCTTCAATTTTTTCTATATTAGTTAAACTTTTAACTTCATTTACTCCTTCAACATTTTCTAATTCATTTGTCATTTCTTCAACTTTCTCTAAAGAAGAAGAATCAATAATTTCATCATCTTCAAGCATTATTGCCGCAAATGCCATTCCACCAAAAGTATCTTGAATATTCTCATATCTTTCTACTACTTTATTATCTTCAGGTAACATATCCTTAATTCCAGCTTCTATTTCAATTTGCAAAGCATAATAACCCATAACAGCTGTAATAATACCTACAAAAACTATAATTAAGGTGGAATGATTTTTTACAAATTTAGCTAGTTTATCCATAGTCTATTCCTCCTTTTGTCTATCTAAATCAAATAAATCATAGGTCAAAATTAATCAGTACTGACTAGTCAGTTTTATTATAACAAAAAATTTTTATTTGTCAAATAAAAAAAGAAACTCCTGATAAATTTTTAAGGAGCTTCTTTATTATTTAAAAATTCAAAAATACTAAATTTATCTGAAAAAAAATAATTAGATATTTCTCTAGTAGTTTTTCCTTTAGAAAATTCTTTTAAATCTTCTCGAAAATTATATACTGCATCAAGATTTTCCAATAAGATATCTACTAATTTAGCTTGAAAATGTTTATTTCTTTCTGAAGAAACTATTTCTACACATTTTTCTCTAGGAAAAGCCTCTTTATATACTCGTTTTTCAGATAAAGCATCATAAACATCAGCTAGAGCTACAATTCTTGCTTCAATTGGAATTTCTTCTCCTTTCAAACCTTGAGGATAACCACTACCATCCCATTTTTCATGATGGTAATAAGCTATATCATGTGCCATTTTAATAACATCTGAGTTTGAGCCAGCAAGTATTTTAGCTCCTATAGCTGGATGTTTTTGCATTATTTTATATTCCTCATCTGTTAATTTAGCTGGCTTTTGTAATATTGAATCTGGTATTCCAATTTTTCCCAAATCATGAAGTAGTGCAGCAAAAAATATATTTTCAATTTTATCTTTACTGGCTCCTAGTTCTCTATAAATCAAAGCTGAAGTGAATCCTATTCTTAAAACATGATAAATACTATCTTCATCTCTAAATTCAGCGGCTTCACACAATTTCTGCATTATTTCTCTATTCAAATTTTTATTATTTTCAACTAATTCATCCAATACTATCTCTTTTTCTTCTAAACTACGTAATTTATCTTCTAATTCAAATAATGAATCATTTACAAATACAGAAATCAATGTCTCTGTCTCCGGTTTTTTGTTATTTAATTTTTTCTCATCCCACTTTGAATAAATATTATTTATTCCACGTTTATTCATTATATTTTTATAAAAGTCTGCTGATTTAAATGCTGTTTTTTTATCCAAACTCAAAAAACCTCTAAAAATTCTAAAGTCCTCTTTATCAATCCTCTGTAAACCTTTTTCCTCTTTTGTAGATAAAACAGCAGCATAATCTGGATGGCAAACAGTTACTGCCCATTCTTTAGCTAAAGGACTGTTATTTTCAATTTCAACAAAAGTTGTATTATCAAATTCTTTATCAGCATTTTCAGGTATATTTTTAGCAAATATATAGATTTGACGACAAAGGTTATCAAATTCAAGATAACGATCTTTTTCATGTAAGAAATATTTATAATCTTGAAAAATAACATAAATATCAGCATAAAGGTTATATTCTTTGATTGTATTTTCAACAGAATGGGACATTGCAACCATTGAAGCTTTTGTAAAAATATTTGTGTCCAGAGTAGAACTACTATTTTTTAAATTTTTATATAAACTCTCCACTAATCTTCACCACCTATGCTGAACTATTTTATTATATATAAAAAATGCAGGTAATTTATACCTGCATTTTTTAATTACTTTTATACTAAATCATCTAATAACTTAGCTGCTTTTTTTACTTTTTCTGGGTTATTTGTTTTAGCGCCTTTAAAATTTCTTTCTTTTTCATTTTCATAAGTTCCAAAACCATCTAAATCATAAGCTACCATCATTGACTTACCAATAGGTTTATCAATTACTAAAAACCATTCTCTTACTAAGGGATGTTCTTTAGGTAAATAGACAAAATCTATATCTGGATGTTCTTTAAGTGAGGCATCATTTTCTCCAAAAATATAGACCTGATCAACATTATCAGCTATTTCTAAATACCTATCCCAAATTGCTTCTGCTCTAGAAACTTTTTGGAATCCAGCATAAACTGTTGCTCCTTCTCCTTTAGAAAGCAAAACTCTCTCCATGATGTAACACATCTTTTCCATATTCGGTATTTTAGTTTCAAACTTTAAAGAAAATGAGCTCAAAACATCATTGTCAGCGTCTTCACCTAAGTCTTTTACATCACCTTCAACCTCAGAAAAAATTTCTTCATACAAAGATAACTCTTTCATTTTTATACCTCCTCAAATTTTAAATAATTTATTTTTTTAATACGAATAAAAATAAAATAACTAATAAATAAAACTACAGATGCCTTTAAAATATTAAAAGGCAAAATAGTTAACATTAAATAAGTAAATAAATTATTAACATAAGGATTAACTTTTTCAGTTAAAGATAAAATCTGCTCAATAGGT
>JBNJDL010000142.1:0-5892 GCA_051744825.1 Bacillota bacterium
AATAAAATGATTATAACTTTATACTAATTCTCTTTTCTAGCATCTTTAAGAGGTGATAATATGAAATTTCAAGAATTTGAAGTAGTTAAATTAAAAAAATTATCCAGAGAAAAATTTACAAAACGGAGAACTAGGAACGGTTATTGAGGTTTTTGATGTTCCTGAAGAAAAATATATGGTAGAATTTTTGTATCAAATTGAAAATAAGAAAGGAGAAGTTAAATACGGACCTTTTGATGAATTGTTTAAACCGGAGGAAATAGAAAAAGTCGATAAATAATTAATTGTAAAAATTGCGATTGCATATTGACACTCTCCGCCTCAAAGACTAAACATTGAAAATCCCCGCATTAAAGCTAGGTTTTCATTTTTTAAGGCTACTTAGGACGATGCTAAAACGCCGACTACCAGAAAGGCTTATGCTTTAAAACTGCTCTCTGTATACTTTCAAGTGCAATACCTTGAATATTTTACATAATAGAGGATTATCTGTTACAACTCCATATATTCACTTGTTCGATAGTGGAGACACCCTCTCAAGGGGTCATTCTTACCACTTGTTTAATTGTGGGAATTCATCCCTGCCGATAAATCAACGGGGGCTTTCTTTCTACGAGTTCGGTAAAAGCAGAATTTTGTGCACGGCTGAGCAGTACTATAGGAAATAGTCGTTCTAGTAATTAAATTTAACAATATTTTTTGCAGGGAAAATTTAATTTATGTATAAATTATTAAATATAATCCATTAAAAATATGGAATTTTATTAAAAAATCGCTAACAGTTCAATTAATTTATAAAAAGATAAAGATTTTAAAAATTGATAAAATAGAGGTGTAAAAAATTTAAAAAGTTACTCTGTGATTAATTGAGGTGAAACAATTGAAATGGCAATATGTTGAAAATAATGCTGATATTCATGAATTGATGAATTTTTATAATTGTTTTCATGATAGTTGCATAAAAGAATTAAAATATATAAGTGGTTCTTATGTGACTGAAGAAAAAATGGAGAAAATGTTAGAGGTTTTAGAAAGAGAGTTAAAAGGTGTAGAAACAGAATTAGAGGAAGAAGTTGTTTATGATGTAGTTAATAATATTATAGAAGATCGGTATGAAAAGCATAATGTACATGAACGCATGAGTGATAAGTTTTTAGGGGGGTTAACTAAGAAAACTATAAAAGGTCAAGGAAATGAAAGATTACTGTTAATGTGGCATGAGTTATCTAATAAATTTTAAATGGTGAAGGAATTAATACTGATTCTGAGTTAACCGAAGAAGAAAAAATAAGACGACTTTCTATGAGTTAAGGAGGAACTAGCAGTGGATAAAAAATCAAGAGAAAAGCTTTTTAAGCAATTAGATATACATAATAGAGCAATAAAAGAATTTAATGATTTACCTGAATATGCTATTAAATATTCAATGAGAAATATAAAATTAGTTAAAAAAAGAAAAAATTGAAATTAAACTATGTGCAAATATTAAAATAATGCATTTTTAAATGTATTAAAATAAATACTTTAATTATATACGAGGGGGATAAAAATGAAAAAACAAGGTATTTTGTTGGTAATGGTTTTGTTGGTTTTTAGTTTAATGAATTGTTTTCAAGTAAATGACGTAAAAGCAAAAGATCAGAAAGATGATTCTAAAAAAGGTTATACTGTATCTGGGACTGTATATGCAAAGGAAGGTTATAAACTAAATAATATAACTATAAGTTTTAAAGGGGTAAAGAATAATAGAGATTTTGGAACTGTGAGTACTAAGAATGGGGAATTTACTAAAACTGGTTTAAAAGGGAAAGTTAAAGTTGTTCCGGAGACTGAAGATCATTTTTTCAAAAGTAAAATTGTAACAAAAAGTACAACTATTAAATTTGAGGAGAAATTAAAATTTTCTTTTGAAATTGATAAAGATGAAATTTATATGTCAGGTGATCCAGTAGTAGGTGGAGATGGTACAATTTATTTTGGAACGCATAAAGGATCACTTTATAGTGGAGATTTTGGTGGTAAATTATATGCAATAGATCCTAATGGAACGAAAAAATGGGAATATGATGTTGGAGATTCTGCTTCTACTCCTGCATTAGGAAAGGATGGTACTATATATATAAATAGTAGAGTTGAAGGATATAAAAAGGAATATTGTTTATATGCTATCAATCCTGATGGAACAAAAAAATGGAAATATAAAAAACATACTGATTCAAATAAGCCAGTAGTAGGACCAACAGGTACAATTTATTTAAGGGGCACAAAATCATTATATGCAATAAATCAAAATGGAACAGAAAAATGGAGATGTAAAATAAAAAAAGATGGAATGCTTAATGATTCTCATGTAGCAATAGAAAAAAATGGAAGTGCCTATGCTGTGAGCAATGATTCTTTACATGCAGTAGATTCTAATGGAAATAAAAAATGGACTTTTAAAGCAAAAAGCTCAATTTCATTTACTCCTGTTATAGGTAAAAAGGGAAACATTTACATTGCTGATCGTGATAATAATTTATATTCTATTAATTCAGAGAAGAATATAAATTGGGTTTTTGATATAGATTATATTGATTCTGCTCCAGTAATAGGGTCAGATAATACTATTTATGCTGGGAAATATGTTTTGAATTCTGATGGGACAAGCCAATTCAAATTAAAAACTGATACCTTTTCTAATACAGCAATATCTAAAAATGGATTGATTTTTTATGTTGATGGGAGACATGGTGGTAATACTTTAATTGCAATGGATCAAAACAAATTTATAAAGTGGAAATTCATAAGTAAAAAAGGAGAGGTTTCTACTCCGGTTATAACTGAAGATGGAATGCTTTATGTAATAGCGTCAAACAAGTTAAATGCAATCAAATTAAATAGTAATAGCTTATAAATTTATTTTGATATAATTAATCATAATCGATCTAGTTTATTGTCTATTGTTGTAGTTGCTTTTTTCACTGTCTGGTATTGAAGTTGATTTTAATGTTATAGTTAATCAAGCATTTAATTTTGTTAAAAAGGTAGCTCAAAATTGATTATTATCAATTCTCAATTATTAGGTGGGCAGTAAATTTACATTTATGTTTAATACTATGAATTAAGCAATTAATTTAGCTGAGAATGTTATAAATAATAATGTAGGTGTAAATAATGAGAATTAAAAGTGAAAAGATTAATAACCGGGCTGATATAGCGGAAAAAGAATTTGAAGAAGAAAAGTGGAAATGTATTGTAGATAGATCATAACTATATAGAGATGATTTGTTATCAATTTTAAAGAAAGATTAAGTAAATATGAGCTTAGCGAAGAAGCTATTAATCAATTTAAATTCAAGAGGGAGGTGATTTTTAATGAGTAAAACCAAAAAAATTGGATTAACATTATTAATTTCTTATTTTGTATTTGCAAATAGAGGTTTGTTTACTGTTGAAATGTTAAAAAAATCATTTTATATTTTGACGAGTATGCCTATGAGAATAATTAAAAGTCCATTATTTTGGATTGCTTGTGTGATAGTGTTACTTAATAAATTTACAGAGTGGTGTAATAATCTAGAAGATGAAAGAAAAAAAATCAGATATTATTTAATAGCAGCTTTTATGTTTTCTTTGCTTGTAAGTTCTTTAACCATACATGAAATAAATTTTTATTATTCGCTATCTAGTATAGAAAAAACAAAATATTTCATTTTAATTACTTTAATCTTAACTATGCTTCCTAGTGGTTGGAGAGCAGTTTATCCTTATGATAAAGATCCGACTAAAGTTAAAACTCCTGTAAGGGGGGGAGATTTTATAGGAGAGCCTGTAAGAGCAGCAGGGATATTTATAATTTTTAAAGCTATTTTTCTAATGTTCTTTGCTGTTATTATTGGGATTTTAGCTTTTATATTTGCACCATTTGTTTTTATTGGAGATTTTTATAAAGCTTTTATCAAATCTAAAAAACAGGAGAGGGTATTAAATGAGGGAAAAGAAGGACAATAATTTAATTTGGTTGATGATAGCACTTAGTTATTTTGCAGCTGCAAGTGAGAGTTTAGTAACTGTTGCCCTTATAGTTGGAATTGGATTATACTTTGAAGAAGATGAGACTTTAACTTTTCATGCAGTACAAGCATTTTTGGCAGTAGTTGTCTTTTTAGTTTTAAAAGATATGATATACATTTTGAACATACCTTATGATATTGACAGATGGTTTATATCTTTTGTTAATATTGCTAGATTAATAATATTAATTCCAACTGGTCTTAATGTTAAAAATAACAAAGATAAAAATTTGCCCTATATAGGTGATTGGTTAAAAAAGCAGATCAATTTTAAGGAAATAATAAATAATACTGGAGGTGTAAATCATGAGAATTAAAAGAGAAAAGATTAAAGACTTTGATATCCCTGAAGAAAAGCTTGAAGAAGTCTTAGAAAATTTAGAAAAATAAGCAAGTGAGGTTGAAGCTGAAGCAGAAACTATCTAGACTGTTATTAATAGGATAATAAAAGGGAAATATGAAAAAAATCAGAGATACAAAGAATTAGATTCTGAATTTTTGGCTGATTTATTTAAAAGAATTTTTGTTGAAGAAGGTAGAGAATATTTATTAGATTTTTGGAATATTCATAAAAAAAACAAGAGATTATAAATAGAAAATCTTCAATATCAGCTGAAGAATTTTATAGAGATATTTATTAGAAGAGAAAATTCAATCTTAGATTATAGCTACTAATGATGCTTTAAAAAGATAGTAACAAACCAACCTGAAAACAAAGATGAATTATTAAATATTGAAGGAATGGGAGAAAAAACTTATCAGAGATATGGAGAAGAAATATTAAAAAATTTGGATAAACTTGGGAGTATAGAGCAAGAGCTAATAGGAAGAATAACCATCCCTAAAATTAGAAAAATCAATTTCCAAGAATTTAATTTAAGACAAACTCATACAGTTGTTAGTTTGGAAACCAAAGATTTAAGTAGCAAAGATAAAATTATTGAACTAGCTGCAGTTGAAATGAAAAAGAAAAATGAGATATTAAAGGTCACAGATAAATTCTAAAATTAGTAAAATTTGAGCATTACATACTGTAAGATAAAATTGAAATACCCGGTATTAATAATCAAATGATGAAAGATGAAGCAACAATAACAGAAGTGTTTTCGCAGTTTTATAATTTTTTAGGGGAAGATGATGTACTTGTTTATTATGGGACTAATAATTATGAAATTAGATTTTTAGATAGGGCATTATATAAAATGTGGGATGAAATTGAAAAATTTAATTATCGAGAAAAAATCAAAGCAAAATTAAGAATCAGAGAATTAGTTGCTCAAAGTGTAGACCTTTATAGCTATGCTTTTGGTAATGTAGTTGCCCATTTTGGGTTTGATTTAGAGTATCATCGGGCTTAAAAAAAACCGAAATTATAGCAAATATTCTATGCAAATTGTTTCCTGAGGAAATAGAAGTTGGTAGTTAAAAAGAGAAAAATAAAGTCAAATACGAATTAAATATTGTTTATATAATGGAGGGGGAATATTTTAAACTATACGAAATATGAGTTTTTGATGAGCAAGAAGAAAGTTTAAGAAACAAGTTAAAAGATCTTGACGTGGGATCAAATTAAAAGTAAAGTTTTATACAATCTAAGATTTTTAATGTGTTATGTTTAGATAATATGTAAGTTTAAGATATTAATGGAGATGTTACTATGCCAACATTTCAATATGGTACTACAACTATAAATTATCAAGTGGTGAGAAGTAATCGCAAAACAGTAGTCTTAGAAGTCAGTATAGAAGATGGAGTTAAGATTAGAGCTCCTAAAAGATTATCACAAGCTGAAATCGAAGCAATAGTAGAGAAGAAAGCCGATTGGATTCTCAAGAAA
>JBNJDL010000143.1:0-5860 GCA_051744825.1 Bacillota bacterium
AAAAGACATAACCATAGGTTTTTGCAATGGATTTACCTTTTCTGTTACCAATATTTCATGACGTTCTGGCCTTACTGGAATATCAATACCAGCCATTTTCGCAATTTCTTTGGCATAACCTCCTGCTGCATTAACAACTTTATCAGTTTTTATAAAACCTTTACTTGTTTCAACACCTTCAATCTCTCCATTTTCAACTTTAATATCAAGAGCCTCAGTATAAGTATTAATTTCAACTCCCAAGTTTTTTGCTGCTTCAGCATAAGCATGAGTTGTATAAAAAGGATTTGCATGACCATCAGTAGGACAATAAGTTGCTCCAGTAACTCCTTCTAAATTAATATAAGGTACTATTTCTTTTGCTTCTTTAAGGCTGATCTCTCTAGAAGGAATATCAAGGCTATTTTGCAATTTAATATTTTTTCTAAATTGCTCAATTTCTTCTTCAGAATAAGCTAAAAGCAAGTAACCACCTTGTTTTAATTCAATATCTATATCTACACCTAATTCCTCATTTATACTTTCAAAAATATCCATACTTCCTTTAGCTAAACGACAATTCATCTCAGTTCCCCACTGCTGTCTAATTCCTGCGCCACATCTACCACTTGCACCACTAGTCAAATATTCTTTCTCTAATACTACAACATCTTTAACTCCTTCTTTAGCCAAATTAAAGGCAATAGAACAACCAACTACTCCACCACCAATAACTACAACTTCTGCTTTATTCTTCATCTTTATATTCACCTGCCAGTTCTTTCAGTTTTATCCCTGTTTTTGGAGGGCGACTAGTAGGCATCTTTATTTCTGATAAATCTTTACCTGTTATATTGGCTATTTCTCTAGCAGCTATTTGCATACAGGTATCACCCTGACAGGGACCCATACCTAATCTTGATACTCGTTTTATTTCATCTAAAGTAGTATGGCCATCTTTTATCATTTTTCGCAATTCTCCTAATGATATATCTTCACAGCGACAAACAATAGTATCTTCTTTCATATCCTACTCACCCACTTTCATATTTCTAACTTCCATCACTTTATCTTTAGGAACTGAAAGCCAGACTACTGCAGTTTTATCTTTTTTTTCATCATCTTCAATTTTTTCTACAGTTGCTTTACAAACTTCTTTACCCTCTCTATTTAAAGCACTTACTTCATCACCTTTTTCAGGTAAAGGTAAAAATTCATAAGGTATTTTTACTAAACCTCGTTTTTCACTATAACTATAATCTACTACAAAAATAGCCAAACCTGGGCAATTGGAAATACAAATTCCACAACCAGTACATTTTTCATGATCAATATTTGGTTTATCATTAATATCTTCAAATTCATCAAAAGCTCCAAAAGGACAACTATGGTAACAAGGATCACAGGGTATTTCTCTAAAACATTCTGCAATAGCTACTGCCCCTTTTTCTAATCTTTCTTTAGAAGGTTTTACTTTTTCTAATTCAGCTGATGTTGCTATACCTGTTTTTTCCAGCATTGTTTCCCTCCTTTGCTAGTTTCAGTCCTTCTCTTATTTTTTCTCCAACTGGTCCTCTTCGTAAACTAGCCAATTGCTTTTTAGCTTCTTTTCTATCAGATCTAGAAGATTCTTCAGAACAACCAATATCAATAACTGCTGATAGACCAGCCACTTCTCCTTCAAGTATTGCTGCTGTTGCCTCTTCTATTCCAGCTGAATCTCCTGCTACATAAAATTTATCATTAGTTGTTTTTAAATTTTCATCTCTGATAGCAACATCTCCACCTAAGTGAGGTACATAAGCCATTTCGCAACCACCTTGAATTAGAAAATCTGAAATTGGTTTTAAACCTACAGCCAGACAAATTGTATCAATATCAAGTTCTTTTTCGCTACCTTTAACCTCATTCCAATTCTCATCTAACTCACAAATTACTGCTTTTTCCACACTTTCTTTTCCTAAGGCTTCTTTTATAGTATGACCAGTATAAATAGGTACTCCAGCTCTTCTAATCTTTGAAGCGTGAACTAAATAACCACCAATTTTAGGTGCAGCTTCTACTATTCCTACTACATCAACTCCTGCCTGTAATAGCTGATATGAAACAATTAAACCAATATTACCAGCACCTATCATCAAAACTTTTTTTCCTGGTACTACTCCATAAACATTCATTAAAGTCTGTACTGCTCCTGCCCCATAAACACCTGGAAGGTCATTATTTGGAAAAGGGAGCATTTTTTCTGAAGCTCCAGTTGCTACTATTATTTTTTTGGGCATAATTTTTTTAAACTTTTCTTCATGGGAAACAGTCACAACTCCATCATCGTAATATCCTTGCGCTGTTCCCTCTAACATAACTTCAATATTGTCATTAGCTAAAACCTTAGTTTTTAATTCTTCAGCTATACTTATCCCTCTGGTACCAGCATGTTCGTTTTTAGAACCAAAAAAGCGATGTGTTTGTTTTACAAGTTGCCCACCTAAAATATCATCTCTTTCTATTAAAATTACATCTACTCCTTTTTCAGCTGCTGTTATAGCTGCTGATAAACCAGCAGGTCCTCCACCAATTATTAAAATATCAGTATAAATCATTATAAATCACCATGGCCTTTCTGCTCCCTTACAACCATACCTTCTTTAACTTTCGTTATACAAGTTTTTACATTTGGAACTCCATCAACTTCCATAAGACAGGAAGAGCAATTGCCAATAGCACAAAACAAGCCTCTAGGGCGTTCTTTTTTAGGACTATGTTTTAACTTTTTTATTCCAGCAGCATGTAAGGCAGCTGCAATAGTTTCTCCTTTATAAGCTTTGATTTTTTGTCCATTATATTCAAAAGATACTTTTTCTTCTCTTTTAAAATCTAAGATTGGATGATTTTTTATCCGTTCCATAAATACCTCCTCTTTCTATTGAATATCTACCTGGGCTATTAAACCCAGGCAGATATTCTTATTTTATATTATTCATTAATAAGTGGTTTTAAGGCAGTTTCAAATTCTTCTTCAATTTCTTCTGTAGGATCTTCACCAGCAGCACTTATTAAATAAATTAATAATGCTGAAAGGGCAAAGGCAGGAATTATTTCATATAAACCAGTACCAGCTAATGCTCCAACATTTTTCCAGATTATTACTGTTAAACCACCAGAAACTATTCCAGCCAAAATACCATTTCTAGTAGTTTTTTTCCAGAAAAGTGAGAAAAGTATTGCCGGTCCAAATGAAGCACCTAATCCAGCCCAGGCATAAGATACTATATTTAAGACACTACCTCCTGCTAGAGCAAAATAGAGACCAATAATAATAATTACTATAACTGCTCCTCTACTAATCCACATTAATTCATCTTGATCAGCATCTTTGCGGAAAATAGTATATAAATCTTCAGCTAAAGCACTTGAAGAAACAAGAAGTTGCGAATCAATAGTACTCATAATTGCAGCAAGTACAGCTGCTAAAAATATACCTGATACCCATGGTGAAAATAACTTATCAAGTAACTCAAGAAATACCTTTTCTCCATCAGGTAACGGTTCTAAAACAACAATACCAACTATCCCTACCAAAACTGCTCCAATTAATGAAATAGTTACCCAGGTAACTGCAATAAATTGTGAGCGTGGTATTTGTTTAGCAGACTTAATCCCCATAAACCTAACTAAAATATGAGGCATTCCAAAATAACCAAGTCCCCAACCTAAAAGAGAGATTAAACCAATAAAAGTTAGACCACTACCTGCAGATAACCATTCTGCTCCTCCAATATCATAACTAACTGCCTTTCCTGCATGTAAAAGATCAGGGTTAACACTTGAAACAGCTCGCCAGACTTCAGCAAAACCACCAAAATTAGTTATGACAGTTATTGGAACAATAACAAGAGCTATAAACATCAAACCACCCTGAACAAAATCAGTCCAACTAACTGCTAAATAGCCACCTAAAACAGTATAGAGGCCAACAATAATAACTGATAAATAAACAGCTATAGTATAATCAATATTTAGCAAACTTTCAAACAATTTACCTCCAGCAACAAGTCCGGAAGATACATAAATAGTGAAAAATACTAAAATAACAAGACCTGTTACCACTCTAAGTACTCTACTATTATCTTTAAAACGTTTTTCAAAAAAATCAGCGATAGTTATAGCTTCTATCACTTCTGTATAACGTCTTAATCTTTGACCAACAAATTGCCAATTCAAATAAGTACCTATTGCTAAACCAATACCAATCCACATAGCATTAAATCCACCAGCATAAACAGCACCAGGAAAACCCATAAGTAACCAACCACTCATATCACTTGCCTGTGCACTTAAAGCTGTAACATATGGATTAAGAGAACGATCTCCAAGAAAATAATCTGCTGTAGATTCATTTTGTTTATAAAAATAATAGCCAATTCCTAACATACCACCGATATAAATGATAAAAGTAATTATTTCTGGACTCATTTCTTACCACCTTCTTCTTTTATAAGACGAATAAGTGATAAGATAACAATACCCAAACTAGGTGCAAGAAGCCAAAATGAGGTAAAAAAAGGTAAACTACTCTTCATACTAAACTACTCCCTCCCAAATTTTTAATTTGTAATTATAAAAACACTTAATCTACTAAACACTTCTTTATTCTTTACTACTCTATTCTAACTACTCTCCACACCTCCCCTCATAAAATAATGTTTAAAAAGTTTTAATAGATGAAATTTTTAGAAAACTAACTTTAAAAACGATATAATACAAGGTTTTATTATTAATTTTCACTTTTAACTAGGCATTAATATACTTATGCAATTAGCATGCCATTTCCAACATAAGTCATAAATTCTTAATATTCAAGCTTTTAAACTATTACATTAGTTAATCATAAAAAAATAATGTCAGTATTCTGATAGAATCGTCAGATTACTGACATCTAAAGAAATTCTTTTAAATTGTGATTTTTCAATTTATAATATAAAGTGCTTCGAGGAATATTTAATAATTCTGCAGCTAATTTTTTGTTTCCATCTGTTTTATCTAATGCTTTTTTTATAAGACTAATTTCTTTTGATTCAAGATTTTTATTTAAATCAAAACCTAAGTTTTCTTCAATATTCTGCTGAGATAATATATATTCAGGTATATTTTCTTTAGTAATAATACCATTTTTAGAAAAAAGAACAAGATGCTCAACAGTATTTTTCAATTCTCTAACATTTCCTTTCCAATTATAATTCATTAAAATCTTTAATACTTCTGATTCAATTTTCGGCTGATTATATATATTATTCTCTTTACAAAATTGCTCAATAAAATATCTAATAAAAAGAGGAATATCACTCTTTCTTTGCCTTAATTCAGGCAAATTAATTTCTACTACATTTAAACGATAATATAAATCTTCTCTAAATTTTCCTTCTTCTACTAATTCGCGCAGGTTTTCATTAGTAGCTGCAATTATTCTAACATCAACTTTAACTTTTTTGTCACTTCCAACAGGTACTATTTCCTTATCCTGAAGTACTCTAAGTAATTTAGGTTGCATCGTCAAAGGTAAAGCTTCTATTTCATCTAAAAATAAGGTTCCTTTATGTGCTCTTTGAAATTTACCTAATCGACCTTTATTAGACGCACCAGTAAAAGCTCCCTCGACATAGCCAAACATTTCACTTTCAAAAAGACTTTCTGGTATAGCACTACAGTTAACCGGTATAAAATCACCTTTACGTTTACTATAACAATGAATTGTCCTCGCAAAAATTTCTTTACCAGTTCCTGTTTTACCAGAAATTACAATACTACTATTAGTTCTAGCAACTTGAGCAGCTTTATTAATTTTATTTTTTATTATCTCACTCTGACCAATTATAATATCAAA
>JBNJDL010000144.1:0-5832 GCA_051744825.1 Bacillota bacterium
CCAGTGCTGGTTCAAAGCGTCCAGTTCCGCGTGCACGTGTTGCAGCTTTTTATTAATTTCATATTTATTTAAAGTATCTTTCAAAAATGAAATATAATCTTTATCATTTAATTGTTCAGCAGAAAAATTAATAGCTATACTCTTTTCATCCAAACTTTTATTTTTCCAGTTTTTTAATTGTTTTATGGCATTTTCTGTTACCCATCTACCTATTTCATTAATCATCCCAGATTCTTCAGCTATAGGAATGAATTTACCAGGAGAAAGTTTATGATTTTTTAGTCTAATTAATGCTTCAAATTTATCTGCCTTTCCACTTTTTAAATTTATTTGAGGTTGATAATTAAGGATAAAGCCATTATTTTTCAAAGCTGTTCTTAAAATTGCTCTGATTTTCTTTTTTTTCTGTAATTCTTTAATCATATTTTGATTAAAATACATGTACTTACCTTTATAATTGTTTTTCACCTTATACATAGCAGTATCTGCATTTGCAATTAACTTATTAACATCATTGCTATCATAAGGATATAGCGAAACTCCCATACTAAAATTTATATGTATTTCATTATTATTAATAATAAAAGGGGTAACAAAAATTTCTTCTACCTTTTCTATGCATTTATTTATTTTAGCAAAGTCTTTTTCATTTTTTAATAATAACAAAAATTCATCTCCACCAAAACGAGAAATAAATAAATTATTTGACTTTAATTCAATTAATTTTTTTGAAATTTTTTTTAAAAGTTTATCTCCATAAGTATGTCCAAGAGTATCATTCACATCTTTAAAATTATCCAAATCTAAAAGCATAACTGCCCCAGGATTTTCTTTCTCTAATTCTTTTTTTAATTCTTTCATAAACTTTCTTCTATTTGGCAATTCAGTAAGTGGATCATGATTAGCTAAAAACTTAATTTCTTTCCTTCTTCTTTTTAATTCATCAAAATAATTTTGGGTTTTATCTAAAACAGTATTTATTGTCTTTGATAAAAAGCTTAAATCACTTTTTTCATCAACATCTAATCTATAGTTAAGATCATTTTCTAAATCAATTTTAGCAATGTTTTTATCAAATTTTTTGAGTGGAGAAAGTATATATTTGTTATTAATATAAAAGAAAATTATAAAAATTATAGCAGCTATTAAGAGAGCAACCAAAAAACTTCTTAGCATTCTATTATAAATATCTGTATACTCAGAAATAGGTACAAAATTTGCTAAATACCAATCAGTATTAGCCACTTGTTTATGGCTTAAAAAACCTTCTTTATCATTTAAATTGAATTTTTCTAAATTTTGAGAATCTTTTATTTTATTTAATAGTGTCTTTTCATATTTTTCTGTTACTTTCGGAATCCCCTCTTCTAAATTATAATTTACTTCTGGATGTGCTAAAATATTATTATTACTGTCAACTAACATAAAAAATCCTTTTTCAGCAGATTTTTCATTTCTTACATAAGAAATAATTGTACTAATGGAAAGATCACCAGCTATTACTCCCATAAATTCATTATTCTCATTATTATAAATAGGTTTTGCAATTGTAAATATAATATCATCATTACTGGCATTAACAAAAGCCTCAGTATAAATTAAATCATCTTCTTTAACTGCTTTTTCATACCATGGTCTTTGCCTCAAATCAAAATCTTCTGAAGGCTTCCATCCACTTCCATTTATCATTTTATTCTCATCTGTTCCATAATAAATTGAAAAAAATTCATCATTTTTATCTAAAAGATATCTAAGTAATTCTAATTTTTCCTCATCATTATAATTTCCAGTAGCAATTAAATCACCACTATTTTCAAGCACTTGAGCTTTTTCATTCAGCCAATTATTAATTTTTTCATTTAAAAGATTCATAGATAAGGCAGTCATTTCTTCTACATTTTTTTCAACTAAATGATGATTATTAAAGTGTTGAATAAACAAACTAAAGGAAACGACAATAAATACTATTATAACCCAAATATATAATCTTTTTGTATATTTTTTCATAATGACTGCCCCCCTTAATTTTCCAAAAGTTATTATTATTAATAAAATTATAGCACATTTTGTCAACTCAATAAAGAAAAAGCATAAAAGTTTGACTTAATGAGCTAAAGCTAATATAATATTTATAATGCACAGGAGGGGACAATTATGCCTAAAAAACAACAAAAAAGTAATTATCAGGAGATGGATGATGACGAGTTAATAAGGTTGGCCCATAATGGTGTGGAGCAAGCTGAAAAATTATTAATTCAACGCTATCAATATTTAGTTCAAATTAAGGCAAGTTCTTATTATATTCCAGGTAGTGATAAAAATGATGTGATTCAAGAAGGTATGATTGGTCTCTATAAAGCTATTAGAGATTATAAGATTGATAGCAGAGCATCATTTAAGTCTTTTGCCAGTATCTGTATAGTAAGAAATATAATAACTGCTGTAAAAAAAGCAGGTCGCAAGAAAAAACAACCTCTAAACTCATCCATTTCATTAAACAAGCCTCTTTATGATGATGAATCTAAAAGAAGTTTATATGATGTTTTTGCTAATGAAAACAGTAGTCATGATCCACTTGATTTATTTTTACACAAACAAAGATATAAATTATTAAAAACTCAAATCAAAGAAAATTTTAGCGAGTTAGAATATGAAGTTTTTCAAGAATATAAAAAAGACAAATCATATCAAGAAATCGCTGATACCCTAGATATCAGTAATAAATCAGTAGATAATGCTTTACAAAGAATTAGATCTAAGATAGAAAAATTTCTAAATGAAAGTGACTATTTTAATTAAAATAACTTAATTATGTCCCTATAAAAAAAATCCCTAATATTAGGGATTTTTTTATTTATGAAGAATTATAAATTTTTTTGCTAAATCAGGATCAAATTGACTTCCTGCTTTTTCTTTTATTTCCAAAATAGCTTTTTTTTCAGTCATAGCTTTCTTAAAGGGGCGACCACTTGTCATAACTTCATATGCCTCTATAATAGCAAAAATCCTTGCTAATCTTGGAATTTCCTCTTTTTTTAATGAATTTGGATAACCTTTACCATCCCATCTTTCATGATGAGATAAAACT
Organism: Bacillota bacterium; assembly: GCA_051744825.1. GTDB lineage: Bacteria > Bacillota > Halanaerobiia > Halanaerobiales > DATFIM01 > DATFIM01. The sequence goes on from JBNJDL010000144.1 coordinate 3,089, forward strand.
TCTTGAGCTACAAAAGAATACTTTTCTATAGACTCTAATATTCTATACCCAAATTCGCTATGTTCTTTTACTTTTTCATATTCTTTTTTAGTCAATTTATCTTTCTTTTTTAAGATCTCTTCAGCTATTATAATTTTACCTAAATCATGGAATTCAATTAAAAGATTTAACTTCTCTTTATCTTTTTCATCTAGGCCTAATTCTTTACTAAATTCTAAAGCTATATCTTTCATTCTCTTTAAATGTTTTTCACTCTCATTGCTTTTTTTAAATAGACGAGTTTTTAAACTCTTAATTATATTTTCTTTTTTTCTTTTTTCTTCACTTATTTTATTTTCATACATATTGTTATCAGCAGCTATAAAAACTTCATTTATATTTTCTTTTTCAGTATTTTTAACACAATAACCTAGGGCAATACTAATCTCTAAGTAATCAAATTCAGCTTCTTTACAGTTATTATTTATCCTCTCAATTATTTCTTTAGCTTTTTTTTCTGTAGTCTCAGGCAATAAAATTCCAAATTCATCTCCACCAATACGAGCAACTATATCTTCTTCTCTAAGATTGTTTTTTAATATATTAGCAATTTCTTTTAGTAAATGATCTCCTTTATCATGACCAAAGGCATCATTAACAAATTTTAAGCCATTTACATCTCCCATAATCAAAGTCAAAGGATATTGCCTTTTTGTATCCAATCTTTCCAATTCTTCCATAAAATAATCTCTATTAAATAAATCAGTTAATTGATCATGAAATCTAAAATATTTGATCTTTTCTTGATATAATTTGAGATTTAACAAATTTTCAATTCTAGTACTTAAGATATGTTTATCTACAGGTATTTTTATAATTTCATCAACTATTTTTAACCATTTTTCTGGTAATTTATTAGGATTAGAATTTGTTAATAGCATTAATGGAGAAAATGAATAATTGCTTTCCTTAGAATATAAAATTTTACTCTCATTTTCATTAAAAGTTAATTCATCTACTATAATTAAATTACAATTAGAAGAATTTTTTTCTTCTGAATACTTATCAATAACAACTACTTCATATTTATCTTCTAAATATTGTTTTAATACTCTTTCATTTTCTTTATGAGCTAACAATAATTTTATTTTTCTTTCTTTAAATAAATCTAAATTTACTTTATTAGTCTTATTTTTCATAATAATCATCTGATTTTAAATCAGCTAAATTAGGACTACCACTTAAAATACCTCTTAGATTATGAAGAGGCTTACCCACTTTTATACCATCACTAGTAATTTCAAATTCCCTTAAAGTGTTTTCAAAACCACTCATTCTCTTTTTTAAAACTCCAATTGCTTTCTTTAATTTAGCATTAACTTCTAAATAACGAAGAAAAATTATATTATCAGCTAAATAACTAGTATTAGAACCAGTTATTTGAAAATCTCCAGTTATATTTCTCATTTCATTAGTTAATAAAAGACTAATACCTTTATTTTTTAAATTTTCGATTAATATATGCAAAGTATTTAATAAATTCCTATTTTTAGAATTATCTTTAAATGTTAAAAAATAGCTTGAAATTGAATCTAATAAAACTAATTTAGCATCCATTTTTTCAACATCTTCCAAAACTTTTTGAGTAAATTCATCTAGGGTATAATCCATAAAATTTATTTTTTGAATCAATAAATTATTATTTTCTATTAAACTTTCGAGATCAATATTTACTGATCTGCTTCTATTTAATAAAGTTTTATAACCTTCTTCAAAGGTATAGATGATAGAACTATTATCATTCTTAGAATGGTTATTTATAAACTGTGTTCCAAGTGTAGTTTTTCCTACTCCACTTGGACCAGTTATCATAGTCGTAGTACCTACTTCTAAACCTCCATTTAATAATTTGTCAATTTCTCTAATTCCTGATAGTAGTTTTTTTAACTTATAATCACTTTTTATATTATTAATTTCCAGTCTAGGATAGACTTCTATACCTTTTTTCTTAAATTTTAGAGAATGAGTTCCCTTCCTAAAATTTGAAGCTCTATATTTTGTAATTTCAACATAATTATATGGATTTTCATATTGAAGATTAATTATTCCGTCTACTAAAAAACGAAGATTATCATCAAAATTATTATTTCCTACTTCTGATGTCAACAAAACGGTCGTATTAAATTCCATTAAAAATTGCATTAAAGAAAGAATTTGTTTGCGAAAGTTAAAATCACTAGAAGATAAAAATTTCAGCTGAGTTATACCATCAAAAAATATTCTTTGAGGTTTATAATTTTCAATAGTAGATGTTAATTTTTTTATTAGCGGTTTTTGTTCTACTTGAGCTGAAGAAAAAACATTATAATCTTTATTAGCTGTAATAAAATCTGATTTAGGACTAAAATCGAGAATTTTTATTTTATTTACAGGTAAATTATATTTTTTAGCATTTTCTTTGATTTTTTGAGCAGGCTCAGTCATAGTAATTAAAAGAGGTTTTTCTTTATTTTTTAAGCCCTCTATTAAAAACTGAAGACCTAAAGTAGTTTTACCAGTTCCCGGTCCACCTCTTAAAAGATAAAAACGATTTGGAATAAGTCCACCAGCTAAAACATCATCTAAACCACTAATCCCAGTAGACAATCTATTATCTGCCATTTTTAACCTCCTTTATGCTACATTTAAAATATGACATCTATTGACAAAGTTTTTAAGTTAAAACAATTATACCACATATTTTAAGCAATTAGTATAGTAAATCA
>JBNJDL010000145.1:0-5827 GCA_051744825.1 Bacillota bacterium
TATTATATAATAAAAGAAAACAAAGTTAGGATGATAATAATGAAAAATAAAATTATAAATTTTATTCTTATAATTTCATTAATATTAGTTTTTTCTTCAATGATGGGAAAAGCAAATGATATAAAAAATTTTTCTTATGAGATAGTTAATAAATTCCCTCATGATGAAACTGCCTTTACTCAAGGATTTTTATATAAAGATGGCTATATTTATGAAGGAACAGGCAAATATGGTGAATCCTCTCTTAGAAAATTAGATTTAAAAAGTGGAAAAATTATAAAAAACTATGAATTAGATAATAATTACTTTGGAGAAGGGATTACTATTTTAAATGATAAAATCTATCAATTAACCTGGAAATCTAATAAAGCTTTTGTCTATAATCTTGATTTTGAAAAAATAAATAGCTTTGAATATGAGGGAGAAGGTTGGGGACTTACAGACAATGATAAAGAATTAATTATGAGTAATGGTAGTGATAAAATATATTTTATTAATCCTCAAACTTTTAAGATAAATAGAAAAATTTCTGTTAAAATGAATGATAAAAAGATAAATAATTTAAATGAATTAGAATATATCAAAGGAAAAATATATGCTAATGTCTGGCAAAAAGATTATATTTTAATCATAGAGCCAGAAAATGGCCAGGTTATAGGAAAAGTTGATTTGAAAAATTTAATTGATAAAGAAAATCAAGAAGATATTAATGTTTTAAATGGTATAGCTTATGATGAAAAAAATGAACGATTATTTTTAACTGGCAAATTATGGCCCTATGTTTTTGAAATTAAATTACTCGACAATTAATTTAATTTCCTTTGTAGTTAAATCATAGTTATTACTTTTAATCTCCCCCTGCAAATAATATAGTCCTGATTTTAAGTCATTTATTTTTAAAACTTGATCATACATGATACTTTCATCTTCATCTAGCTCAATTTCTCTAAAAGCCTGTGAAAAATATTTTCCTCTAGACCATTTATAAACTACTGAGCCATATCTATCTCTTATTATAAAATCATAAATTTGACCATTACTGAATTTTAAAACCTTTTCATTATTAGAATTATTTTTCAACAATAAATGTACTCTAACTATATTTTTTACTCTATTTTCTTCTACATATAATTTAGTATCTAAACGGTTTTTAATAATTGGCTTAGGTCTTTTAAAATCAGAATCATCTTCTAAATTAAGCCCTAAAACATCTGTCAAAAATTCTACTGGTAATAAAAGATGGTCATTAATCTCTAAAATATTATTATCTAAATAAATATTTTCTGAATAGCATTCAATAACATTATTATTTACTTTTAAAATAAAATAATCATTATCATAATTTAATAAATACTTATCCTTAGATAAATTCATTTTTCTAATATTAATTTCATCTCTCAATTCTTCAAAGGGTAAATAGCTATCTTCAGTTATTTTTTCAGGTTTAATTTCAAAATCAAAGTCTTCTATATCTATTTCTTCTGCTAAAGAAATTTGTGAAAAAGATAAAATCAAGACAAAAGCTAAAGTAAAAACCCATATTTTTTTCATTTCTTTCACCCTTTCTCTCTAATGCCTTTCCATTCCCAAGACATTAGTATTATATATTTCACTTTCTTTACTGACATAATACATATCTATATCTATAATTTTATCAATATCATCCTCAATTCTGGTTAAGGAAGATTCACCATAATAATCTCCTGCATCTATAATGCCATTTCCATTAATATCTCTCCAGGCAATAATATGCAAATATCCAGAGTCAACTTCATTTAAATAATAATCACCATTTTCATAGGCTCTTTTTAGCTCGCTTTTTACTTTTATACTTCCATTTTCAAAATTAGCTGCAAATACATAGGGAGGCTTAAGTTTTTCACCTCGTAGAGCTGCATAAGCATCTACAAGTCCATAACCATATTCATCATCCCTACCTCTAGCTCCTAAATCAACAGCTGTATTTAACAATCTATCTTTTACCTGATAAGAACTTAAGCCATCTGAAAATAATAAAGCTGCAACTCCACTTACATAAGGAGCAGCCATTGAAGTTCCTGACATATAGCTATAATCTGCTCTTGTACTGTTATTTTCATAATATCCCCAGGTACTATATATTCTTCCACCATCTTCATTTAAACTTCCTCCTGGAGCTACTAAATCAAGTTTAGGACCATAATTTGAATAATTAGTCCTTTCATTATAGATATTGACGGCTCCTACAGATATAACTTCATCAAAGGCAGCTGGATATAATATAGAATCATCACCTATTTTATCTGCTCCTCCATTACCAGAAGAAGCAACAACAATAATCCCTTCTGCTACAGCATCCTGTATTGCCTGGTGTAGAGCAGAATCTTCAGAACCTTGAGGTCCACCAAAACTCATATTTATAACATCTACATCTTCTTCAATTGCATAATAAATAGCTTCAATAATTCCAGATGATGTTCCATGTTCATCAAATACTCTCAGTGGTAAAATATTTACATCCCAATTTACTCCAGCAACTCCTCTATTGTTATTAGCTATAGCACCTATAATTCCAGCAACATGTGTACCATGACTACCTTGATCTGATTTTATTGTTTCATCAATTGGCTTATTATCATAATCAACAAAATCATAACCTTCTAATAAATTATATTCTAAATCTGGATGATTTGGAATAATACCTGAATCAATTACAGCTACTTTTGTTGAATAATTGCCTTTTTGTAGATCCCAGGCAGCCTCTAAATTAGTATTTATATGTCCCCATTGTCGGTCATAATTACTATCATTAGGAATTGAAGTTAAATAATATTTATAATTAGGACTTGCCCATTCAACATCTTCCTGTTTATTATAATATTTCACCATCTCTTCTACACTTTTATCATCAGGTACTCTGTATTTTATTATTTCTCCATTTTTACTATTAATATTATTTAACTTTTCTAAGTTATAACTTTTTTCTCTTTCTTTCATTTCTTGACTTTGTATATTAGCTTTATATTTTATTAGTATTTCTGACTTTTTGTAACTATCTTTTTTAATATTATTGAGCTTTTTTATAGAATTTTTTTCTACATCACTTTTATTTAAATTTCCATATTCTATATATTTAGTTTTATTATGTATTGATACAGTTCCTCTCACCCTGTTATTGCTAAAATTATATTCAGTATTAGTACAGGCAACTAAGAAAAAGCTTGAAATTAATATTATAGAAAAAAGTATCTTTTTGCTCAAAAAACTATTTTTCATTAACTTATTGACCTCCCTTGTAATTCACCATTAATATATTAATTATAACACAAAATATTCCAGATAAGAAGGTACAATTATATTAGCTCCCCTTTTAAGGGGAGCTTTTTAATGCAAAAAATATTAACTTCATACGATAAAATCAAGCTCCTGTACAGTTCCTGCCTTTCCGCTTTCATGTAAATATATACCCATCTTTTTATTTTGAGCCAGAGTTTGATTTTCACTGCTTTTATGACTATAATTTGCCTGAACATTAGCTGTATAAATTGCTCCTATATTTTTATCTGCCAGAGCAAATAAGCGGTCATTCCCATTTTCATCTCTTGTCCAGATTTTTAAATCTTCAAAAATTGAGTCTCCACTATCTAACCAACCGTTATTATCTTCATCATATTCAGCTAACTCTTCAAATCCATCTCCTGTTCTTGGTCCAAAAAGTTGTGAGCCATCTTCAACCTTTTCTTCATCTGCTAAAACTAAAAAACCACTTCCTTCTTCTAGATAAGGAATATTCTCCATCTTTCCATCTGCTGTTAAGTCAAATTCAAAGCTTTTATCTTTAAATTCTGCAGCCTTTCCTGAATAGTTGATAACTAAAGGGTCAATAGGCTCTCCATTAGTTGCTTTTAAATTAAAATTATGCTCAACTGCATATTCTCTGCTCATATTTAATTTAAGATCAAAGTTTATTTCTTTTCCATCTGCTGTTTTGACTATACCTTCTGAACTGAAACTTAGTTTTTCACTTTCTTCATATGATTCATGCAATTTATAATCTATTTGCCATGACAATCTACTTTGCTGAGTAGCTTCTTTCTTTTCATCTCCTTTATTTTTTACAAACACAGGTATTTTAATCTTTACTTTTTTTCCTGTTAATTTTGATAATAAGGCTTCAAGAATCTTTATTTTTTGCTTATCCTCTTCACTTAAAGTAATATATGGTTTTTCACTTTTTTCTACTTTGCTATTTTCCTTTAATTGATTCCCATTAATTAATTTTTTTGCCTCAGGAGTAATACTAAGACTATCTTCATTTTCAGGAGCTTTAACTCTTATAGCAGAAATGTTTAGACTTTCTTCCCTTTTATAACTTACTTCCCGTTTCCACTGTGAAGACATATCAACACTATAAGCAGATATTTCGATTTTTCTCACCTCCATTTCACATAAATTATTTTAGACAATAACTTACTGATATATTTTATATACTTCTTATCGTAAAAAATCATAATTAATTAAATACAATAATAGAGCTTTATTATCACTTATAGGTGATTATAACTTGCAATCTTCATTTTGGTAATAATCTAATCTTTATGTTATAATGAAAAAAATTCTTATAATTTAATTTATAATTTCAATTTTAAAAGGGGTTAATAACAATGGATAATAATAATTCACTTTATAAATTATTTCAAAAATATGGAGATGTAAAAGAATTAAAGGCTGGAGAAAATTTATTTAATTATAAAACACCTGCCAAAAATATATATTTTATTTTAAATGGAAAAATTAATTTATTTATAAAAGATGGAAATGGTGAAGAAAAGCAAGTTGCCTGTCTTAACTCAGGAGATATTTTAGGTGAAAAAGCTTTATTAGATTCGACTAAACACGGTTCTAAGGCAACTGTTGAGGAAGATGTTAATTTATTAGAATTTTCACCGGCTAATTTTAAAAAAGTAATGGCTAAACAAATTAGTTTCAGTGAAAAGGTAGTCCTTAACCTTGCTAAAAGAATTCAGGTATTACAGAATCCAGATTCATTAAAAACAAAAAATTCAAAAGAATTATCTAAAGAAATAGAAAAAGAAAAGCTAAAAAATAAAGATATTGATGAAATTGATTATTTTTATCTAGAAGGTCATAGCATTTATTCAAAAAAAGCTGAAGAAAAATTTGAACACTACTTATATAGTAAAGAAATAGAATGCCCAGTCTGTTCTACAAAATTTGAAGTTAAAAAAATACGAAATTCACGTTTAAAGCTAAAAAAAATAAGGGAAGATTTACGCCCTATTTATAAAGATTTTGAACCTCATTGGTATAAAGTCTGGACTTGTCCTAATTGTTTTTATACTGCTCCAAAGAAAAGTTTTTTTGATTTAAGAAAAAAAGAAAAAAAGAAAATTAAAGGGAATTTTAAAGATAAAATAAAAGAGATTTTAGGTGAAGATTATAAGCCATCATATAGTGATTTAAGAACTATAAATGAAGTATTTGATGCATATTATTTAGCAATAAAGTTATTAGATTTTATTAAGGGAAATAAAAATGATTATGCCTATTTGTGGTTAAGAATAAGTTGGCTTTATGAAGAAATAGAGGAAAATAGATTAGCAGATAAGGCTTCCAAAAAAGCTATGGAGCACCTAAGTGAATTTTATTTTGAGGATAATTCTGCTAATCTAAGTAATACTCAAAAAAATAAATTAATTCTATTATTAGCTAATTTATTTTATAAACATGATAAAAGTAAAGAAGCTTTACCGCTTTTAAATGATTTAATCCATAATAATCAAAGTAAAAAAATACATAGAAGAAAGGCTAGAGATTTATTTATGAA
>JBNJDL010000146.1:0-5785 GCA_051744825.1 Bacillota bacterium
AAGATGACCAGGTAGATAGGCCGAAGGTGGAAGTGTGGTAACACATTAAGCTGATCGGTACTAATAGGTCGAGGACTTATCTCATCTTCATTCTGTATGTATCTTTAAGGGTATGATGAAATCATACTAATAATTTTATATTCTTCCGGTGGCAATAGCGGAGGGGAAACACCTGTTTCCATCTCGAACACAGTAGTTAAGTCCTCCAGCGTCTATGGTACTGCAAGGGTAACCTTGTGGGAGAGTAGATCGCTGCCGGATATTTATTTTTACACACCAATTTAGGTGTGTTTTTTATTTATATATTATTTTTTAAAAATTAAAATTATTTAAAATATTTGGAGGAAATGTAGATTTTTAGTGGAATAAAATAAATACAGTATTTTTTAAAATAAAGTTGAGTAATTTGCTTTAATAATTTTTTAAAAGGGGTGATTAAGTGAAAAGTTTTGAAGATTTTTTATTAAGTGAAGATGAAGTTTCGGAAATTGTTATAGGGGATACGGCTTTAGTTCGCTCTATGATAGAAGCAAAGACAAGAGTTGTAACTTCTTATCCAGGTTCACCTATGCCTGAAGTGGCTGATGCTATTAGAGCTATACCTAAAGAAAAAAGACCATTTTACTTTGAATTTTCCACTAATGAAAAAGTAGCAACTGAAATAGCTTTTGGAGCCTCAATAAATGGACATCTTTCAACAGTATTTTTTAAGAGTGTAGGTTTAAATGTAGCAGCAGATAGTTTTGTACAATTATCTTTAATGAATTTAAAGGGAGGCATGGTTGTAGTTATAGGTGATGATCCAGGAGCTAACTCTTCACAAAATGAACAAGATAATCGTCATTATGCTCAATTATCTTATATGCCAGTTTTTGAGCCATCAACTCCTCAAGAAGTATATGAGATGTATAAAGAAGCTGCAAAGGTTTCACAAGAAAAAAATATGCCAGTTATATTAAGATTAAGCACTCATGTCTGTCATGCTAAAGAAAAAGTTAATTTTTCATCTTTTAAAAAAGAAAAATTCGATAAAAAACCTCGTTTTTCAAGTGAAAATGAAAATTATATTCCTATAACTTCAAAAGTTTTTCCGATGAAAAGAAGAGCTCTTAATAGATTAGAAGAATTTAAAAAGTATAGTGATAAATCAAAATTAAATCAAATTATAAAAAATAAAAATGAAAAAGGAATTATTACGATGGGAGTTCCTTATTTGTCCTTAAGAGATGTTTTAGAAGAAGCAAATTATCAACCTGATATTTTAAAATTAGGTATAATTCATCCTTTACCTAGAAAATTAATAATTGAGTTTTTGAAAAATCATAAAGAAGTTAAAATATTAGAAGAATTAGATGATATTTTAGAAAAAGAATTAAAAGTTATTGCTTATGAAGAAAATATTAATACAAAGATCATTGGAAAAAAGGATATAGAAGATTGGATTAATGAATATACACCAGATAAAGTTTATAAAGTAATGAGTAAAACCTGGCCAGATTTATTAAAAGATTGGAATTTAGAAGATTATAGTTCTAGTTTAGAAGATAGACCAGCACAATTATGTCCAGGTTGTGGTCATAGATCTGCTTTTTATGCTATCAAACAAGTTTTAGCAGAAGATGACATTACAGTTGCTGATATAGGGTGTCATACCTTAGGTTTTCTACCTCCCTATGAAATGGGTGAGGCTTTACTTTCAATGGGGCATTCTACTGCAACTGGAACAGGTTTATCACTATTTAATAATCAAAGAAAGGTTGTTTCATTTTTAGGAGATTCAACTATGTTTCATGCTGGTTTGCCAGGTATAGCAAATGCTGTATTTAATGATCATAATTTAACACTTGTTATTATGGAAAATGGGACTACAGCTATGACAGGACATCAAAATCATCCAGCTAGTGGAGAAAATTTTAATAATGAAGGTAATGAAATTCCAGTTAAGCAAGTTTTAGAAGGTTTAGGTGTGAAAAATATTTATAAAGTTGATACTTATGCTCAAAGTAAATTAAAAGAAAAAATGAAAGAAGCTTTAAATGATAAAGGTTTTAGTGTAGTAATAGCATCTCACCCATGTATGTTAAAATTTACTAGAGAGGCAAGAAGATCAGGTAATTATAAAGATAATAAAGCTATGATTGATCAAAATGAATGTGAAAATATAAATGAATGTATAAGCGAATTTGCCTGTCCATCCTTTCAAAAAGCTGAAGATGGAACTATCTGGGTTCATGATGATCTTTGTATTGGTGATGGCTCCTGTTTGCAGACCTGTCCAGTTACAGCTATAAAGATGGACAAGTCTAAAGGAGGTAATAAATAATGAAAAATAAGAAAATAAATATTTATATGATAGGTGTTGGAGGGCAAGGAATTGGTCTTTTAAGTGAAACTTTAATTAGAGCGGCAGATTATGCTAATTTGCATGTAAGAGGGGTAGATACTCATGGATTAGCACAAAGGGGAGGTACAGTTCAATCTCATTTAAGAATTGGTAAAGATATATATTCTTCTTTAATACAAAAAGGAAAGGCAGATATAGTTATAGCTCTAGAAAGAACAGAAGCCTTAAGAGGAATGGAGAGTTATTTAAAAGACAATGGAACTTTGATTTATTATGATACTTCCTGGCAAGCACTTGATGTTAGATTAGAAAATGCAAAAGAAGTAAAAAATGAAGATATTACTAAAGAAAGTCAAAAAAGAAATATTGAAGTAATTAAAGTTTTTAAAGGAGATTTAGAAGAAGCAAGAATGCAAAATGTTGTTATTTTAGGAAAAATAGCTAAAAATGAAATAATTGAAGAGATTTCAGATGAAGATTATAAAGTTGCCTTAGGTGATTTATTAAAAGGAAAGGTTTTGGATAAGAACTTAGAAGTATTTAATGAAATTTTGCAGCAATAAAGTTATTTAAACTTCTTGACAAATAAAAAAAATATGCTATAATATAAGAGAAAAATAAATATATTATTTTAAGTTCCCCGATAGCTCAGTTGGCAGAGCGAGTGGCTGTTAACCACTTTGTCGCAGGTTCGAGTCCTGCTCGGGGAGCCATTTTTTTATGATTTAATTTTTAATCTAATTCTAATCAATATCTTTCCATTTGAGGAAGGTTTTTTTATTTAATTATAGAAATACTAATGAGAGGGATAAAAATATTTTAACTAAAAATTATTAAGGAGAGTGGATTTATGTTTAAGAAAAGTATTATAATTATGACACTTTTAACACTTTTATTTACAATACCTACAATGGCTACAGAAGGTGATTCAGATACACAGTCAACTAAAGAAGAGATTGCAGCTGTTGTAAATGGAGAAGAAATATCTATTACAGAATTAGATCAATATGCTAATATGCAGCAATTAATTATGCAGTTATATCAAAGTAATCAGCAATTTACACAATTATTATTACAATCTGAAGCTGGTCAAAATTTAATGAATGAATATAGAAAAACAAAATTAGATGGTTTAATAACTTCTGAACTTTTGAAAATGGAAGCTAAAAATAGAAATATTGAATTAAATGAAGAAGAAAAAGATCAAATGTTTAATCAACAGCTAGAAAATATAAAAAGTAGTAATAATATGAGTGAAGAACAATTGTTATCAAATCTTAGCCAACAGGGAATTAGTTCACTTGATGAATATAAAAAGGTGTTTTTAGAAAGTAATAATGAAAATTTACTAGTTAATAAATTGATGCAGGAAGTTACTAGTGATATAAATATTTCTGATGAAAGAGCAGAAGAATATTATAATAATAATAAAAGTCAATTTGAACATCAAAAACAAGTAAATGCAAGTCATATTTTAGTTAATGATGAAGAGACAGCTAATGAAGTTATAGAAAATATAAATAATGGTGAAGATTTTGCTGAATTAGCAAAAGAATATTCAGAAGGACCAAGTGCTAGTGATGGAGGAAAAATTGGATTTTTCCAAAAAGGTGATATGGTAGCTCCTTTTGAAGAAAAAGCTTTTGATATGGAAGTTGGAGAAATTACTGATGAAGCTGTAAAAACAGAATATGGTTATCATGTGATTAAAATAAATGATACAAAGGAAGCTGGCACAGCAAGTTTTGAAGAAGTTAAAGGTTCAATAAAAGAAAATTTAGCTAATAATGAGAAGCAAAATATCTGGGATCAATTTGTTAGAGAGTTAAGAGATGAATCAGAAATTGAAAAGAAATTAGATTAATAAAGTTATTAAATAATTAAATCCCCCATAAAAATGGGGGATTTTTTACTTCTTTAATTATTAAAACCAAATAAACCAAATAGAAGTAAAAGAATCATCGCTATAGCTAAAACTATAAAAACACCTACTCCTCCAAATTGATAAATTAAAGGAACTGAGGCAGCTGTAAATAAGCCTCCTCCCATAATTGGCTCAAAAAGAATTTGCTTATAACCAAAACTTTCTAAAGCAGGAGTTTCGTTATCTGGATCAGCAACTCTCATTAACATTAAGCCTGTTGCAGTAACACCCATTGATTGTCCAAAATCTCCAACTCCTCTTTCAAACCAAAAAGCTCTTAATATTTTTGGACTTAAGAATAAAAATACAAATACTGTCCAGAGAGTACCACCAATAGCTAAGGTTAAGAATGGAATTAAATTTTCTCCTATTAATGATAAATTCAATGTTGATAAAGCACTTACAATTAGAAGGTCAAGAGCATAACCTTGAATTCTACTTATAAGACCATTATCTATGGTGTGATAAGGATCTTTTTTATCTGAAATCATTTGAACTATTATTCCACCAATCATAGCTAATGGGAATAAAGGAACATATTTAAACAAGAAAACATCAGTAGCTGCTCCCCAGGTAGAAGCTTCAATCCATTTAAATAATTCTAAAAATCCTATACCTATTAAAATTGCCATTGCAATATAAGCAAAGTGTAAAGATAATGGTTCAATTGATTCAGGACTAGTTGTTAACTTACCAGCAGATTTTCTTTTTTCTTTTTTAACTACTCCTTTTTTCTGGATAGCGTTTTTGTCATGAACTTGATCTATTACTTTTGATTTATTATTTCTAACTCCCCAGTTAATTAGGAACATACCAATTACTACTCCACCTAAAATACCGACTGTAGCCATTCCCATTGCCATAGGAGCACCAGCAGCAAAACCTAATTCTTCAAAAGTTCCAGCCATACCAGCAGCTGTACCATGACCTCCAACAAAGCCAATTTCAATTAAAGCCCCTGCCATTGGATCAACATCAAAAACTGGCCCTAAAAAAAGAAAAACTAATAATAAGCCAACAACATATTGTCCAAAAGAATAAACATATCCTAATACGATTTGTGGACCTGCTAAATTCCAAACCTTTTTTACATTAGGTATATTACTTCCTAAAAATAAAGAAGCAAAAACAACATTAATTAATAGACCAGGCAAACTTCCCCAGACTTCAATCATGTTTTCAGTAAAAATTCCTGCACCTTCAATAATACCTAATTTACCTAAAACTTCTGGTCCTAAAAATAAACCAATAAATCCAGCAATTATTGAGCTAGGTAAAAATAAATCTTGAAATAATTCTACTTTTACTCTTAGCCATTTACCGATTGCTAATAATACACCTAAGATTAGTAAACTAAAACCTATAGTTGATGCACTCACTAAATATTCCTCCTTGTAATTATATTTTGAAAATTCTACTTTATCTTAACAATTATATAATAACAGGAGGATAACAAATAGTAACTTAAAAGAACAAAAAGTAATAAAATTATTTCATATTAAATATTAATATTCAGT
>JBNJDL010000147.1:0-5777 GCA_051744825.1 Bacillota bacterium
TGAAAGGGGTCCTCGACCCGCTTCTGAGGGATTCACCATATAGGCGAAGCCAAAACACCCCCAAAAGGTGTTTTTCAATTTTGCGTATATAATTATAACTCAAAATTTTAATTATGTCAAATTTTAAAGAGTATTTTTTAATATCTTCCTTTAATCCTATCTTTAAAGGCCTTTTCCATCTCTCTTTGTGCTGTTTTTCTAGCAATATCTCTTCTCTTATCTCTTACATTTTTACCTTTTGCAAGAGCTAACTCAACTTTTGCTAAGTTATTTTTCAAATATAAAGAAAGTGGAATAAGGGTATATCCTTCGCGCTGAGTTTTACCAATAAGACTATTTATTTCTCTTTTATGAAGAAGCAATTTTCTTACCCTCTCTGGCTCATGATTATATCTATTCCCCTGTTTATAAGGGCTTATATGCATATTATGAAGAAATACTTCTCCATCTTCAACTAAGGCAAAACTATCTTTTAAATTTACCTTACTCTGCCTTATAGACTTAATTTCAGTACCTTTTAGTACAATACCTGCTTCAAAACTTTCCTCTATGTGATAATCATGTTTTGCCTTCTTATTCCGCGCTACAACGCGAATATCATCATTATTTGCCATAATACCCCTCCTTCCAATGCATATTTAAAAGGATATCATTCATTTAAAACAAAATCAAGTTGACGTTGATCAAGGTTTACTCCAGTTACTTTTACTTCAACTTCATCTCCAATTCTAAATCTTTTCTTTGTTCTTTCACCAATTAAGGCATGTTGTTCTCTTTCAAAAATATAGTAATCATCTTTTAGATCCTCTACATGAACTAAACCTTCAACTGTATTATCTAATCTTACAAAAAAGCCAAAGGCACTAACTCCACTTATAATTCCATCATAAACTTCACCAATTTTGTCTTTCATAAATTCAATTTTCTTTAAATCAACTGAATCTCTTTCAGCTTCCATTGCTCTTCTTTCTTGAAGTGAACTATGATCAGCTACATCTTTTACCTGTTTTTTTAGATCTTCTTTTCGACCATTATTTAAATAACCTTTATCTAATACCTCTTTTATTATTCTGTGAATCATAAGATCAGGATATCTTCTAATTGGAGAGGTAAAATGACTGTAATATTCTAATCCTAAGCCAAAGTGACCAATGTTTAAATTAGAATAAACTGCTTTTTTCATTGAGCGCAATAAAACTGTTTCAATTATATTTTGCTCAGCTTTACCTTCAACCTTTTCTAATAATTCCTGTAAAGCTCGAGGATGAATGCCATTTTTTACTCCTTTTAGATGATAACCAAAATTATGAATAAATTCATTAAATTCCTGCATCCTATCTGTATCTGGCTCATCATGAATTCTATAAATAAAAGGTATATCTCGCCAATACATATCTTCTGCAACTATTTTGTTAGCAGAAATCATAAATTCTTCAATTATTTTTTCTGGTACTTCATGTTTTCTTTTTTTCAATTCTATTGGCTTACCTTGGTCATTTAATATTACTTTTACTTCTTCAAAATCAAAATCTATACTACCTTCTTTAAATCGTTTTGTACGTAATTTATTCATTAATTTTTGCATCAATTTTAGTTTTGGAAAAAAGTCACTATATTTTTCTTGAACTTCTTTGTTATTTTTTAATAGCATTTCTCTAACTTCATCATAAGTTAAACGATAATTTGTTTTTATTATACTTTTTGTTATTTCATAATTTTTTAATTCAAAAGGTTCTAATTGATAATCCATAAAGACTGTCATAGCAAGACGATCAACTTGTGGATTTAAACTACAAATTCCATTAGAAAGTTTTTGAGGTAACATTGGAATTACTCTATCTACAAGA
Source organism: Bacillota bacterium (assembly GCA_051744825.1). Taxonomy (GTDB): domain Bacteria; phylum Bacillota; class Halanaerobiia; order Halanaerobiales; family DATFIM01; genus DATFIM01. The sequence continues at coordinate 1,848 of JBNJDL010000147.1, forward strand.
TAAATACTTGTTCCTCTTTCTCTTGCTTCATTATCTAAGGCTGTTCCTTCTTTTACATAATGAGTTACATCGGCGATATGGACTCCTAACCTAAGCTTATTTTCATCTAATTTTTTAATAGAAACAGCATCATCTAAGTCTTTGGCATCTGCTCCATCAATTGTAACCATATCTAAATCGCGCAAATCTTTTCTATCACTTAATTCAGGTTTTTCAACCTCAGAAGGAATATTTTCTATTTCTTCTAAAACATCTTTTGAAAATCCTTGAGGTAATTGTAATTGACGAATAATTGCCTCTATATCTACCCCAGCTTCATCTTTATTTCCAAGTATTTCTATAATTTTTCCTTCTGGATTTCTTTTCTTTTCTGGCCATTGTTCAATCTTAGCTACTACTTTTTGTCCTTGACGAGCTCCCTTTAACTTTTCTTTTGGGATAAAGATATCAGAAAAAATTCTTTTATTATCTGGTACTACAAAACCAAAATGTTTGCTTTTATCCAGATTACCAACTATAGTTTCATTTGCCCTTTCAATTACTTTTACAACTTCACCTTCATCTTTTTCTCCGCGAGAATCAGGAAGTAGTCTTAAAAATACCTTGTCATTATGCATAGCACTATTTAAATTTTCTGAACTAATAAATATATCTTCTCTTCCAGGTTCATCTGGAATTAAAAAAGCAAATCCCTTTGGACTTCTATCAATTCTACCAGCAATTAAATTAAATTTTTCTGGAATACCATATTGCCCTGAGCTATTTTTTACTAATAATCCTTCATTAACTAAATCCTCTAATATTTCAGAAAAATATTTTTCTTGGTCATTAGCAATTTCAAATCGTTCATAAAGCTCCTGAGCTGTCATTGGTTTTTCCACATTATTTTTTAAATACGATAATACTTTTTGTCTTGCACTCATCTTTAATCAATCCTTAAAAAAAATATTTTTATTCTATAACCCTAAGTCATCCGATATTCTTTTCATACCTTCTAAAGCCAATGTAATAAATTCTTCTAATTCGAGACCCATTTCTGTACATGAAGCTATCACTTCTCTATCTGCACCTTTAGCAAAAGAACTTTCTTCATAGCGATTCATTACAAATTCTGTATCAACTGCTTCTAATTCTTTATCTGGATGAATTAGAGCTGAAGCTACAATTAAACCTGATAGAGGGTCACTTGCATATAATGCTTTGTCCATTAAACTTTTGCGAGGTAATCCATGTACTCCATTATGTACTTTTACTGCATAAACAATATCATCATCTAAACCTAATTCTTCAAGCATCTCAGCACCTAGTAAACTGTGTCTTTCTTCATCATCTTTAGTTTCTTCATAATCAATATCATGTAATAATCCTGCTAATTTCCATTTTTTCTTATCTTCATCAAAATATTCAGCAAGCCTTCCCATAATCGCCTCTACTGCTAAACAATGTTTTACAAGATTTCCCTGCTCAATATTTTCTTCAACTAAATTTAATGCTTTTTCTCTCTTCATATTATTTCCTCCTCGACTTTTATTATCCTCTTTAGAAATATTAATTTTCGTTAAAATCAACTTTCATAAATTTTGCTTCTGCAGTAGCTAATAATTCATCATCTTTTCCATATAGTTTAGCTTCAGTGTAAAATAACTTATTTTTATAATTATCTTTTAGTAATCCTCTAATTCTTAAGTTCTGATCAATACTTACGGCTTTTTTAAACCTCACGTTAATTTCTCCAGTCACAGCTGCTATCTTATTTAATTGTAACACTTTAGCCATAGCTTCATCAAGTAAAGTAGTTACAAGTCCCCCATGCATGATTCCACCATAACCTTGATGAACCTTTTTGGGTTTAAAATAAGCTTCTGCAATATTATCTTCTATAAGTTCAAATTCAAGTTTTAAAGAAATTTCATTATCTTTTCCACAGGCAAAACACATATTGTCATCTCTTACTTTCATTAAAATCAACTCCATTTTAAAAATGCCGCCAGAAAACTGAAAAAAACAATCCAGCTCTGGCGACTTCTTTATTGTTATATTAAATTATTGTTAGATTATATTTTATAGAAATAGTGGAGCAAATACTAATGATACAATAGTCATTAACTTAATTAGGATATTTAAAGCAGGGCCAGAAGTATCTTTAAATGGATCTCCTACTGTATCTCCAACAACAGAAGCAGCATGAGTTTCTGTACCTTTTCCACCAAAATGACCTGCTTCAATATACTTTTTAGCATTGTCCCAAGCTCCACCAGAGTTAGACATCATAATTGCTAGAAGTACACCAGAAGAAAGGGAACCTGCTAGAAGGCCACCAAGAGCTTCAGCACTCCAGAGACCAACAACAACTGGAACTATTACAGCAAGCAAACCAGGGAATATCATTTCTTTTAAAGCCGCTGCTGTACTTATATCAACACAACGTCTATGGTCTGGTTTGGTTGTTCCTTCCATAATACCTGGCATTTCTTTGAACTGTCTTCTTACCTCTTCAATCATTTCAAATGCAGCATTACCTACAGCTGACATTGTAATTGAGGAGAATAAGAAAGGAAGCATAGCTCCAATAAATAATCCAATAATTACATTTGGCTCTGTTAAACTAATTACACTTAGTCCAACTGCTTCAGAGTAAGAAGCAAACAAGGATAAAGCAGTAAGGGCAGCTGAGCCAATAGCAAATCCTTTACCCATTGCAGCAGTAGTGTTACCTACAGCATCAAGTTTATCTGTTCTTTCTCTAACTTTTTCATCTAATTCAGCCATCTCAGCAATTCCACCTGCATTGTCAGCAATTGGCCCATAAGCGTCAACAGCAAGGGTAATACCAGTAGTAGCTAACATACCAACTGCAGCCATTGCAATTCCATAAAGACCAGAAACATTATATGAAATAAAGATTGCTATAGCAATAACTAAGATAGGAAATAAAGTACTTTTCATACCGACTGAAAGACCACTAATTATATTAGTAGCAGCACCAGTTTGTGATTGGTCAGCTATATTTTGTACAGGTTTATAATGATCAGATGTATAATATTCAGTAATCTTACCTATAATTATACCGGCTAATAATCCGGCAGTGATAGCCCAAAAAGCATCTAAACTACCAAGATATGTTTTAGCTAAAATACCGCCAGCTATCCAGGTAAGTCCAGCACTAAAGTTTGTTCCCCGGTGAAGAGCTTTAGCTGGGTTTCCATCACTTCCAGCTTTAACAAAGCGTGTCCCAATTATAGCAGCTATAATTCCTATAGATGCAATTAAAAGTGGGAATACAACATGTTCAGGACCTAATTCTGAACTAGAAACAGCTAAAGTCATAGCAGCAACAATAGATCCAACATATGATTCAAAAAGATCTGCTCCCATACCAGCAACATCACCAACATTGTCACCAACATTGTCAGCAATAACAGCTGGGTTACGTGGATCATCTTCAGGAATTCCAGCTTCAACCTTACCAACAAGGTCAGCACCAACATCAGCAGCTTTAGTATAAATACCTCCACCTACACGAGCAAATAGGGCAATTGAACTCGCACCAAAGGCAAATCCACGGATATATTCAACATTATTAGTAAAGGCTATGTATAAAAGACCTAAACCTAAAGTACCTAAACCAACAACAGACATTCCCATAACTGTTCCACCAGAAAAGGCAACATCTAAAGCTTCGTTTAGACTGTTTTGAGCTGCATTTGTTGTTCTAGCATTAGAATTTGTAGCTATTTGCATACCTATAAATCCTGCTAATCCAGAAAAAAGAGCTCCCAGAACAAAAGAAAAACCTGTCTGCCAGCCTAAGTTTGGCACTATACTTATAATTATAGCAACTGCTAATACAAAAATTGCAAGGTTTTTGTATTCACGACCTAAAAAAGCCATAGCTCCTTCATTAATTGAATCAGAAAGTTCTTTCATTCT
>JBNJDL010000148.1:0-5777 GCA_051744825.1 Bacillota bacterium
AAAATTAACAAATTTGAGTTTTCCTGAAGGAAGAATTGCTGGTGAAAAAGTAAATTTAGAAAATAATCAAGAAATACCATTAAAATTAATTGAAGACTTAGATTCTTCCAAAGTACAAAAAGGAGAAATAATAGAATATAAAATAGCAGAGGATTTGACTATTGATAATAAATTAGTAATTCCAAAAGGGAAAAAAGGAAAAATGAGAGTTACAGAAGTGCAAAGCCCAGGTCAATTTGGAAGAGATGGAGAAATAAAAGTTGAATTCTTAGACTTAAAAGCTATAGATGGCACAAAAATAGAGCTTAAAAGACCTGATGAAGAATTTATGGAGCAAAGGTCTAGACAATATGCAATTGGAGCAGGTCTTTTAGGAGCGATAGTATTTAATTCTCCTTTAGGTGCTGCTGTATCTTATTTTGTTCCTGGAAATCATGAAGTTTATGAAGCAGGGAGTAAAATAAAAGTTCTAGTTAAAGGGAATTATGAGATTTTTGCTTTAGGTTCAAATTAAGATAATTAAGTAATTCTCTGTCTGGAATTTCCAGGCAGTTTTTCTTTTTGAAAAGATATAAAACAGGAGAATGGAGGTAAAAGGGTGTCATTTTTAAAAAAAACATTTCTTGTATTTATTTTATTTATCTTAGTATTCTCTGTTAATAGCCAGGCTAATGAAAATATTTCTTTAGAAGATTATTATTCTCTTGATGCTGAGAATATAAGTTATCATTCTCATAATAATACTATTATAGCAAGTGGAGACGTTAATTTTAAAACAAAATCTTTCACTTTAAAAACTGATGAGTTATCTATTAATTTAAAAGAAAAAATTGTTAGTAGTTCAGGAAATGAATTTACCTTAATTGAAAAAGATAGAGAAATTACTGGTGAAAAAATTAGTTATAATTATGAAAATAATACAGGTGGTTTTTATAATGCTGAAAGTGAAATAGATGACTTGAAATTTAGAGGAAAAAAAATAAATTTTGTTGAAAAAAAAGAATATGAATCACTTGTAGATGAAGCCTCTTTTACCAAATGTATTTTAGAGGATCCCCATTATCAAATAAAAGCTAATAGATTAAAAATTTATCCTGATAATAAAGTAGTAGCTGAAAATGTTCAATTTTGGTGGGGTAATTTAAAATTGTTTTATCTTCCCAGTTATGTAATAGAATATTCAAGTGATGAAGAAAGTGGAGAAGAAAAATTAGGTAGCAGTAGTCCTATTCCTCACTTTGGTTATAATTCTGATCTAGGAGTAACTGCTGAATTGATTTATCCTTATGAAATTGCTGAAAATTCTACTGGTAAAGTAACAATGAATGTAGTACAAAGAGGAGATCAAGACTATAATATTGAACATAAACATCAATTTGATGAGGATACTCTTTGGACAGGTAATTATAATTATGATAAAAATATAGAAGAAAATACTGATAGAAAAGATGATAAAAAGGTTGAGGAAGATTTTAATTCTAGATTAGAACATGATGTTAATAACTATTTAACTGTGTTTAATTGTTATAATTATAATCGCGAAAGGGAAAATGATGGTGAGCTCAGTATAGAAAACAAATTAGCTGGTGGCTTTAATTTCAATAAAGAAAATTTAGCTTTATTATCTACTATAGCCTATGATTATATGTCTGAAGAAAGGGAAGGAGTAATAGATTTCAGCTATTCTTTACCATATTCTCATAAATTAGATTTTTATCATCAATATATAGATGAAGAGTTAAATAAAAATTCTTATCAATTGTCTTCTAGTTCATATCCAGTTGACTGGTCTTTAAAATATAAAAAAGGTTATGATATAAATCAACTTCCCTATTTAGATTTAGATTTAGATAAATTTTATGGAGTTAAAACTGATATAGGTTTAGGAATTTTAGAAGAAGATGAAAATATTTTTAATAAAGCAAAAGTAGATTTGAAATATAGTAAAAAAATAACTTTAACTAAAAATACTTATATTTCTTTAAGTGAAAATTATAAACATCATTTTTATCAAAGTGAAAGCAAAGAAGAGCTTGAAGAATATCAAGGTCTATTAAGTACTTTAACCATGGGAAATAATTTCAAATTAAAAGATAAGCTTGATTTAAATACATCAATTAGCTGGACTAAAAATATGACAAAAGGTGATTATTTAATTAGTGATGATGAAATAGAAGAAAAAAACAACTTAAAATATAATTTGAATATGAAACTAAAAACACCTGAGCCTCAATCATATCTTGATATTGATAATAATGGTGAATATAGCTTAAGAGATAAAGAATTTAATAAAATGGAATTAGGAGTGAAAAGAACCCTAGATTGTCATAGTTATTCCTTTAATTATGAGTTCATTGAAAAAGAATTTAGAATTAACTTTTCTATATTTTAAATAAAGGAGACGATAAAAGTGAAAAAAATTCTTTTTAGCTTCTTTTTAATGTCTTTTCTATTCTCTTTATTATTTAGTGTTGAAGCTGCAGGATATGATCCAGTTATAACTGGAAAACTAGAATCAGGTGATAGGCTTTATACAGATTTTATTGAAGAAGATGAATTTGAAGAAATAAATGATAAATATTACTATAATAAATTTTGGTTTAATTATAAGCAAAAATTAAGTACTTCTGATTACTATTATTTCAAATTTCAATATTATAATAAAGACTATTTATTAAGTGATACTTTTAATAATACTACTTTAGATTTTTGGACAAATTACACTTATATGCTAAACGATAAAACAAGAAATCGTTATAAATTAAATATAAAAGATAAGGATTACTATTCAAATGAAGATAGTTCATATCGTGCTTATCGTTTAGATTATGAGTTAGATTATGATTATGATAATAAAAATGAATATTCTTTAGGTTTACAAAGGCAATGGAATAATTATAAAATAGTAGAAACTAAAGATTCTATCAGAGATAAAATTAATTTAGAATGGGATCATGAATATAGTGATAACTTATCAATAACAACTAGTTTCCAATATGAACAAGAAATTCATGATAGTGTTTCAACTACTACAAATAAATATGGAAAAAGGCTTTCTTTATCTTTTAAATATGCCTTGTAATTTGCTATTAAAGGAAAATCACTATATTTCTTGAATAATAGAAAATAATATGATTTAATAAATACTAAGGTATTGTTATTTATTTCACTAATAATATTTTAGGAAAGGAGTAATGATTTGAGAAATTTTAAAGACTCAGTGAAAATACATGACACGGCAATTATAGGTGAAGATGTAAAACTTGGAGCTGGAGTAGAAATTGGTCCCTATAGTGTTATTGATGGAGATGTAGAAATAGGGAAAAACACTAAAATCGCCTCCCATGTACAAATTTCAGGATGGACAAAAGTTGGAGAAAATAATAAAATTTTTAATGGTGTTTCATTAGGTTTGCCGCCTCAACATCAAGATTATGATGGAGAAAAAACTTATTTATTTATAGGTGATAATAATCTAATTAGAGAATATGTTACTGTTCATCGTGGAACTGTAGATGGTGGAGGAGAAACAAGAATAGGTAATGACAATCTTTTGATGGCCTATTCTCATGTAGCTCATGATTGTAGTTTAGCTAATAATATTATAATGGCTAATGCAGCAAATTTATCTGGCCATGTTACTATAGAAAGCGATGCCTATATTTCAGGTTTAGTTGGTGTTCATCAATTTGTAAGAATTGGTCGTCTGGCTATGATTGGAGCTCATTCTAAGGCAACAAAGGATATCCCTCCTTTTTTAGAGGTAAAGGGTCATCCAGCTGAAGTTAAGGGTATTAATGTAGTTGGATTGAGAAGACATGGAATTTATGATGACCTTAGAGATGAAATAAAAAAGGCCTATGATATTTTATATAATTCTTCTTTAAATATTGGACAGGCAATAGAAAAAATGGACCAGGAATTAAAAACTGGTGATGAAGTAGAACATTTTATTAGATTTTTAAAAAGTAGTTCAAGAGGTATATGCCGTTAATAATCTTAAAAATAGGAGGTGTTTCTCAGTATTAAAATACTGAGAGCTTTTTATGGATAAAATAAAAGTTGGAGTTATTGGAGTCGGGAGTATGGGAAAAAACCATGTACGTTCTTATGCTGCCCTAAAGAATTTATGTGAATTTAAAGGAGTTTATGACCTTGATCAGAATTTAGCTGAAGAGATTGCAGATAGTTATGGAGTAAAGGCATATTCATCATTAACTGAGCTTATGAAAGAAGTTGATGCTGTAAATATAGCTACTCCTACTACAACTCATTATAAAATTGCTAAAAAAGCCATAAAAAATGATTTGCACATATTATTAGAAAAACCTATTACAAATACAATTGAGGAAGCAGAAGACCTTCTGGAAGCTGCTAGAAAAAAAGCTTTAACTGTTCAAGTTGGTCATATAGAAAGATTTAATCCTGCAATTCAAGCTTTACCTGACTTATTACAGGGGGAAGAAATAATAGCTATTGATGTAAAAAGAATGGGACCTTATGATCCAAGAATAGATGATACTGATGTAGTTCAAGATTTGATGATTCATGATTTAGATGTAGTAAGCTCAATTAGCCCTACTTCAGTAAATGGAGTATCAGCATTTGGAAGTATTATAAAATCAAAAGAACATATTGATTATGCTGTTGCGAATTTACTTATGAATAATGGAATAATAGCTACAGTTACTGCAAGTAGAGTTACAAATAAAAAGGTTAGAAAATTGACTATTATAACTCATAATTCATATATAGAACTTGATTATATGCAAAAAAAGATAGTTATAACTAATAAATCAGCTTTTAAAGATGGTGGATATAGTAGAGAAAATGAATTAGAAGAAGTATTTAATGAAGCTGAAGAACCATTAAAAATGCAATTAAGTCATTTTATAAATAGTATAGAAAATGATACCCGCCCCTTAATTAATGGGTCTGATGGTTTAGAGGCTCTAAAGTTGACTAAAATTATACAGGAGCAAATTTATAAGAATCAAGAGGCTAATAAATCTTTTAAAAAGGGAGAGGTAAAATGATATCTATAGCAAACCCAATTATTGAAGATAAGGAAAAAAATAAAGTTTTGGAAGTAATGGATAGTGGAATGCTTGCATCAGGACAATATGTTAAAGATTTTGAAAAAAACTTTGGAGATTATATTGGAACAAAATATGCTCATGCAACTAGTAGTGGCACAACTGCACTTCATGTTGCCCTTAAGGCAGCAGGAATCAAAGAAGGAGATAAGGTTTTAACAACTCCTTTTACCTTTATTGCCAGCAGTAATTCTATTCTTTTTTGTGGAGCAGAACCTATTTTTGCAGATATAAAAGAAGATACCTTTAACATTGATCCTGCTTCTATGAAAAAGAAATTAGAAGAAAATCCTGATATCAAAGCACTTATAGTGGTTCATTTATATGGACTTTCCTGTGATATGGATCCAATCATGGATTTGGTTGAAGAATATGACCTTATTTTGATAGAAGATGCAGCTCAGTCTCATGGAGCGAGCTATAAAGATAAAAAAGTTGGTAATTTTGGAGATGCAGCAATTTATAGTTTTTATCCAACTAAGAATATGACAACTTCTGAAGGTGGAATGGTAGTTACTAATGATAAAGAAGTTAGTGAAGAAAGTGAGTTATTAATAAATCATGGTGCTACAGAAAGATATAAACATGAAGTTTTAGGTTATAATTATAGAATGACTAATATTTCTGCTGCTATAGGACTTGAGCAGCTTAAGAAATTAGATAAGTATAATACTAAGCGAC
>JBNJDL010000149.1:0-5587 GCA_051744825.1 Bacillota bacterium
TGATTTATATATTGAGATGAGAAAAATAGTTGATAAATTAGAAAAAGGTGAAAAAGTTAAGGATGTAAATAAAGGATTACAGTCATTATTTTCTCCTCAAGTTCAACCTTTTTTAATATCCTGGTTTAGCTATGAACCTCAAAATTTAATAAAAAATTCAAATACAGAAATGTTGATAATAGAAAATGGTGACAAAGAATTAAAAGAAGATATTATTAATAATAGTAATATTAAATATTTAAATATGGAAAATTTTATTGAAGATAATGGAAATATTGTAAGTGAATTAAAAGAAAATTTAAATGATTTTATTTTAAAACAATCTATAAAGAAAGAGTGATATAAGTGTCTAAAGCACCAATTCAATTTAAAATAGCTCGACAATGTGTAAAAGGTTTATTAAGGTCAGCTACCAATTTAGAAGTTGAAGGAAAAAATAATATACCAACAGATAAAAGTTATATTCTTATTTCAAATCATTTAAACTGGAGTGATCCATTTTTTATTTACTCCATTTTTCCTCCAGAACCAAAAATAATCTTTGTTGCAGAATATGAAGGTATTTATGATAGTTTTGTTAACAAAAAATTTATTGATTTGATGGGGAAACCAATAATCACTATTGATAGAACTAGGACAAAATCTAGAAGTTCAGGTTTGAAGTCAATGTTTAAAACAGTTCGTGATGGTGAAATTTTAGCAATTTTTCCAGAAGGAAGAATAGGCCACGAGGAAGGAGAGTTATTTCCTTTTCATGTTGGGGTATTTTCATTAGCTAAAAAATTAGATATACCTATATTACCAATTGCGATAGCAGGATCTAAAGAATTGTATTTTCGAAAACCAATAAATATAAGAATTGGTGAATTGCAATATTGTGATAAAAAAGAAAGCAAAGAAGATTTTGCTAGAAGAATGGCAAAAAAAGTTAAGGAATTAATTCCAGAATATCCTGGAGAGGGACCTTTTCCTGGAATGGGCAATTGGATGACTAATTTATGTCAGGGAGAGTTACGTCCTTTTGATGGTGAAGATGACCTTATTATAAATCCAAATAAAAAAGACAAAAAGTAGTTTAGGAGAAAAATATGATTTTATTACTATGGTTTTTAGTTGTTGTTATGATATTAATTAGTTTAATTGCTAGTTTCATTCCAGGTATACCTGACTTATTACCTTTTTGGTTTGGAATACTAATTTATCACTTTTTTATTGATTCTAGCACTTTAAGTAGCAGCTTTTTCGTATTTTTAGTTCTAGTAACTCTTATTTTAATTTTAAGTGATTTTTTTGCTAATTATTATTTTGTAAAAAAATCAGGAGGTTCCAATTTATCAATAGTAGCAGCTTTTGTTTCCTTATTAATTTCTATATTATTTTTGGGACCATTAGCTCTAATAATCGGCCCATTTTTAGGAGTATTTTTAGTAGAATTTTATCTTAATAGAAATAAAGAAAAATCTTTTAAAATTGCTTTTTCAACAGTTTTTGCTTATTTAAGTAGCGGTTTAATTAAATTTATCCTCCAGTTATTTATTGCTATTTATTTTGTATTCCAAACTATAAGTATTTTTTAGGATAGAAGGTGATTATTATTAATGCTAGTTATTATGGTTTAGTTTTGGAAGGTGGAGGAGCTAAAGGTGCTTATCATATAGGTGTTGCAAAAGCCTTAAAAGAACTAAATATTAAAATAAAAGGTATTAGCGGGACCTCAATTGGTGCTATTAATGGTGCTATGCTATTACAGGAAGATTTAGATAAAGCTTATGATATATGGCATAATATGACCCCTTCTACAGTTTATGAAGTTGATGATAAAAAGGTTAAAGATCTAAAAGAAAATAATATCGATAAAAAAACTTTATTTTATTTTTATGAAAAAGCAAAGGATATTTTTGAAAGGAAAGGGATTGATAATTCTAAAATCAAAAATATCTTAGAGGAATATATAAATGAAGATAAAATTCGTAAAATAAATAAAGATTTTGCTTTAGTAACTGTTTCTGTTACAGATAAAGAACCTTTAGAACTATATATAGAAGATATTCCTGAAGGAAAATTAAGTAAGTATTTAATGGCAAGTGCTTATTTGCCATTTTTTGTAAAAGAAAAAATGGATGGAAAGATTTTTTTGGATGGGGCATTTTATAATAATTTACCTGTAGATTTATTAATAAAAAAAGGTTATAAAAAAATTATTGCAGTTAGAACATTTGGTTTAGGGAGGAGTCCTAATTTAGATGAATTTGATTCAGAAATAGAAATAATAGAAATTGAGCCTTCATCAGATTTAGGTTTAACAGTAGATTTTAGCAAAGAAAATACTCGTAAAAATCTTAAAATGGGCTATTTTGATACGATGAAAGTCTTTAAAAAACTTAAAGGTAGTAGTTATTATTTTGATTTTAGTAGACCAGAAAAATATTATTTTGACTTTTTATATAATTTAAATGATAATGACTTAATAGACACTGCTGAACTCATTGGAGTTAAAGATATGCCCCCCAAAAGAGTATTATTTGAAAAAATTATACCGCATATCACTGAGATGTTATCTATAGAAGATAATAGAGATTATAGTGAAATTATTGCTCATATGATGGAAGTAATAGCTAAAAATCTCAATATAGATAAATATCATATATATGATTTGGATGAAATAATTGAAGAAATTAAAGAAAAGGTTAAAAATATAGACGTAAATCCTGAAAATACTCTGATTAATCTTTTCTTTAAAAATAAACTTTTATCAAAAGCTTTAGGTGAAGAAAGTAAGTATAAAATTTTATTAACACTTTTTAATTCAATTATTAATTAGGAGGAATTTTTGTGAGTAAAAAAAAGCTGAATTTTAAAGAATTAGCACAAAAGAGAAGGTCAGTTAATTTTTTTGATGAAAATAAACAATTAGATGACAAAACGCTAAAAAATATTATTAACTTAGCTGTTTTAGCACCATCGAGCATGAATAGTCAACCGTGGAAAGTAATTGCTGTCAAATCTAAAGAGAAAAGAAAAGAACTATATGAAAAAGCCTGTGAGCAAAAAAAGGTCTTAAAAGCTCCAGTAACATTAATAATTCTTGGTGATAAAGAAGGTTATAAAAGAGATAATGATATTTGGGATGAAAAAATAAAATTAGGTAGACTTGATGAAGAAAAAATAAAAAAAATAATTTCATCTAGTGATAAAAACTTATATAATACAAATGAGAAAAAAGTGGCTTACGCTGTTCGAAATAGTTCTCTTTTGGCAATGAGTATTATGTATTCTGCTAAATATTATGGAGTTGAGTCTCATCCAATGATTGGCTTTGATGCCCAAAAAACTCGTGAGTTATACAATATAGATTCTAGATATGAAATTACTATGATGATTTCTTTAGGTTATTTTAATAATGATCATGAATTATATCCTAGAGAAACTAGATTTAAATATGATAAAATTGTAGAAGAATATTAAAAGAAATGAAAAAGAGCAGTTTTTTAACTGCTCTTTTTCTCTTATTAAGGAGTGAAAATAATGAAACCATATATTTTGGCCCATAGAGGTGTATCAGGTGATGAAGCTGAAAATTCAAAAGAAGCATTTAAAAAAGCTTTAGAAATTGGAGCAGATGGGGTAGAATTAGATGTGCATTTAAGTGCAGATAATGAGTTAGTAGTAATCCATGACGAAAGAGTTGATAGAGTAAGTAATGGAAAAGGATTTGTTAAAGATATGACGTTGGATGAATTGAAAAATTTAACTTTAAGAGGTAAAAATAAAAGTAAAATATTAACTTTAAGAGAAAGTTTGGATATTATAAAAGACTTCAAAATAATAAATTTAGAATTAAAAAATAATTATTTTAATTATGATGAAATAGAAAATAAAGTTATTGAAATTTTACAAGAATATCAAATTGAAGATAAAACTATAATCTCTTCATTTAACCATTATAGTATAAAAAAAATAACAGACATGAAGATGAATATCACAACAGGAATTCTTTATATGGCAACAATCTTTCACCCCTGGAATTATGCAAAAAAAATTGGAGTAGAATTTATTAATCCTCATTTTTCAGCATTAAATGGTGAAATAATAAATTATCTTCATAAAAATAATTATAAAATTGCAGTTTATGGAGCTAATAAAAAAGAAGAACTAATTAAGTTAATTAAATCAAAAGTTGATATAATTATTACAGATTATCCTAAAAAAGCTATGAAATTAAGAAGGATTATTTAAAGATTTAGAAAAATAATTATATATAGGATAATAAAAATACTTAAGGAGATGTAATAATGGAAAAAGACATTAGCTTTGATAAAGTAGAACTTGAGAACGGGGAAAAACTTGCTTATAGAAAAGCAGGTCATGGAGAACAGATATTATTATTAATTCACGGTAATACTAGTTCGTCTAAACATTGGGATTTATTAATGGAGAATATTTCATATTCTGAATTTACTGTTTATGCTCCAGATCTTAGAGGTTTTGGGGAATCCAGTTATAATAATAGAATTAATAGTATAAAAGACTTTTCTGAAGATATAAAATTATTTTGTGAAGAATTAAATTTAAGAAAATTCAGTTTAATAGGTTGGTCTGCTGGTGGAGCTGTTGCTTTAAGGTTTACAGTAGATTATCAAGATCATATAAAAAAACTAATATTATTAGAAAGTTCTAGCATAAAAGGATTTCCTATATATAAAGAAGGTGAATATTTGGCATCACGTGATGAAATAAGACAGGCTGTTAAACCTGCCTTAAAAGCTTATCAATGGAAGGATAAGTTTATTTTAAATAAACTTGCTAGATGGACTATGAAAAAAATTTGTGAAAGGTCTATGTATTCAGAGAATACTCCTGAAAAAGATAGATATAATAAATATATTGATGAAATGTTAAAACAGAGAAATTTAGTTGATATTAATTTTGCCTTGAGTTATTTTAACATTTCCCATGAACATAATGGCTTAATCGAAGGTACAGGTGAAGTGGATGAAATAGTAGTGCCAACTCTTATTATACAGGGTGAAAGAGATGGTGTAGTAAATATGGATATGGCAAAAGAAATTTTAAATGGTATTGGTGAAAATGCAGAACTTGAAGTTATAAGTGGAGCAGGACATTCTCCTTTAGTTGATAAATTAGAAGAAACTTTAGAAACAATAAATTCTTTTTTAAAAGAGAATTAATTTCGTAAAAAATCAGCTGCTTCTTTAATGCTTTTTCCTGGAGCTACTAAGAATACTTGATTATTTGAGAAAATTTGTTGATTTCCTCTTGGTATTATTAATTTTTCTTTATTTTGATCAAAAATCCCAGCAATAATACAATTATCGGGAAATTCAGGATTTTTAACTATTTCTGAAATTGTCATTGAATTAATATGAGATTCTTCAGGAATAGTAATAATAGAAATTTCTGCTTTCCCATCACTAATAGAAGCAACTCGTCTTATTTCGGGTTGCTCTATTTCTATATAAAATTCATTTGTAATAATGTCAATTGCAGATCCAATTTTATCTACTCCTGCTAATTTATAAGCACTTTCATATTCTGGTTCTCGCATTCTGCTTAGTATTTTGTTAGC
>JBNJDL010000150.1:0-5561 GCA_051744825.1 Bacillota bacterium
TCAGCAATTATTCTTAAATTTATATCATTTGAAACTAAAATTACATTTTTTTCTTTATTTTCTTTTTGAAGATGAATAGCTGTAGAAATGATTCTATTATCCATTTTGGTTGAGCTTAATCCTTTAGGTAAAATTAAATCTTTACCATTTACAACTATTCTAATTATTCCTCCAGAATCTAATTCTATTCCTTTACTTAAATTGCCTTTTTCTCTCAATTCATCTAATAATCTTGAGGTTTCTCTGGCATTATACCCAATATCAGAGTTTTTAGTTTTTTGATCGTCTATTTCTTCAACTACAGCTAAGGGTATAATCACATTATGTTCTTCAAAAGAAAAAATTGCTTGAGGATCATTTAATAATACATTTGTATCTAATACAAATATTTTTTTCAAAGTTATCATCCTCTCAATGTATTTTAAATAATACTATAGGCTTTAAAATTGAAAGTTACTACCAGAGAGTTAAACCTGTATCTTTATCAAATTTTCTAATTTTATCATCTCCTGAAATTTCTTCTAAATATAATTCAGTAGCAAAAATTTTTGTACCTTCAGCTAGATGACCACCATACATATTTCCTTCTTCATCAGCAAGTGCTATATGAGCATGTACCATAATTTCACCATCTAAAATTGATATATTTCCTAGAAGACTAACTATTTCTAGATGTTGTTTAAATTTTGTATATTGATATTCTTCATTATTTTGATCATAATAACCAATTTTTGCTTCTGATACGGCACCAATTGCTTTTACAATTCCTTTTTTTACATTTTTGTTTTTAGCAAATTTAGTGATTTCTTCCAATAAATCTTTGTCTGTATCTAATCTTTCTAAAAAAACTCGATTTTTTTTAGCCATGATTATCTGTCCCTCCTATAATTTTTTTTCAACTCTATTTAAATTATTTTTAGCTTTAGTATAATCATCATTAATTTCTAATGCTTTTTCATAACTATCAAAAGCTTTTTGATATTCTTCTAAATTTTCATAAGCAACTCCTAAATTATTGTAGATAAAAGCAACTTCAGGGTCCAATTCAATTGCTTTTTCTAGATAATTTTTTGCTTCTTTATAATTTCCCTTTTGCAAATAATTATAACCTAAATTATTATAAATATAATAATTATTCTTATTGTAATCTAAAGCTTCATTAAAATTTTCAATAGCTAAATTATATTCATTATTGTTCATAGCAATAAGTCCTAAAAGATTATATACCTGTTCATCAATATTATTTTTATCTTTTGCTTTTGTTAAAATTTCTTTAGCTTTAGAAAAGTTTTGCAAATGATAATGTGTACGTCCTAAATTCACCATCACTTTATAATTTTTATCTAGTTCATATGCTTTGTTTAATGAATTTAATGCTTTGTTAAATTCATCTATTTTACTATAAGCAAGACCTAAATAATAATGTCCTTGATAATTTTCACTATTTTCATCTACATAATTTTTTAAATAATTTATAGCATCCTGATAATTAGCGCTTTGAAATTCATTTATACCTTTTTCTAAATTTTGGGCTGAAATATTTATTGTAAAAAGCAAAACAAAAACAAGTGTAAATAAAAATAATTTTTTTGGCATATTAAAATTCCTCCTTTTACCTAATTTTTCTTTAAATTGATTAATTATAATTTATCATTAAAATTAACATTATTCAAATTTTATTTTTATTATAGTAATTGCAATATTTTTTTATTTCACAGTTATCACAAAGAGGATTTTGAGATTTACAAACTTCCCTACCATGAAAAATTAACCAGTGATGCATTTTCGACCAATATTCTTGTGGGATAACATTCATAAGTTCTTCTTCAACTTCTCTTACTTTGTCAGAATTAGCTAACCCTATTCTATTTGCTAATCTAAATACATGGGTATCAACTGGAATTGCATCTTTTGTAAAAGCACAAGATAAAACAACATTAGCTGTTTTTCGACCAACACCAGACAATTTCATTAAATCTTTCCTATTATCAGGAACTTTAGACGAAAAATCAGATATTAGCATTTTAGCTGTTTTTATAATATATTTACTTTTATTTTTATAGAGACCAATACTTTTAATTTCTTTTTGCAACTCTTCGGCAGTTAATTTAGCAAAATCTTCAGGACTTTTATATTTCTTAAATAATTTATTTGTAACTTTATTTACTTGTTTATCTGTTGTTTGGGCAGATAAGATAGTAGCAATTAATAATTCAAATTCATTTTCATAATTTAATGCACTTTCTGGATCAGGATATTTTTCAGAAAATATTTCGATTATATTATTAATTTTTTCTTCCATTATTCATCACCTTTCTGGACATCTTTTCTTAAAAATGTTAAGATAAATTTTACAAGATTAGGAGGTATAATATGAACAAAATTTTTGGTATTGATATTGATGGAGTTATAACTGATGAAGGTTCTGCTAATGATAATATTTGGCATAATGCCTTATGTGATCATTTTTCTCAAAATCTTAACAGGATTAAAAACGTATATGATTTTGCTGAAGCTTATAATCTAAGTGAGAGAGAATTAAATGAATTTATAAATGAAAATATAGAATATATCTATAAAAATGTAAAAGTATATCCTAAAGCTTCAAAAGTAATAAATCAATTATACAATAATGGATTTAAAATTCATTTAATTACTGCTCGTCATAAAGAATATAATAATATTACGAAAAATTGGTTAAAAAAACATTCAATCCCTTATCATAGCCTTAGTCATGAAGATGATAAAGCTCCATTAGCTTTGAAAAAAAATATTGAACTATTTATTGAAGATAATTATAATAATGCAATAGATATTGCTAATAATGGTATTAAAGTATTATTAATGAACAAATATCATAATTTAAACCGAGAATTAATTAATAATATTACTAGAGTTAATAATTGGGATGAAATAGTAGAAAATATAAATAAATTATATAATATTAATCTTCTCTAAACGCACTACCTCCAATAAATTCTTTTAAAATGGAGGTTGTTGGGATATCAGGCTCAGGTATTGTTTTAAAATAATCTAATACTTCAAGCAATCTCTGAGCTTCTAAATAACCCTCTTCATTTTTTTTGATATTTTCTAATAGTTCAACAGCGTATTTCTTTAAGACCCCCATTTCATAAATTAAAGCTGAGTTAAACATTACATCTGCATTTTCTTGATAAGGAAAAATATTTTTTTCTTCACCTTTTCTAACATTAGGCCATAATTGAATAGTTTCACTTGCAGTATGACCTCTATATAAGCTATCTCTTATAATTCTTCTTAATAATCTTGTATCAGTTGTTGGAACTCTGTTATGTTTGTCCAAATTCAATTGAGTTAAGGCACTAACATAAATTTTATATTTATGATTTTGAGGTATTACCTTAGTTAATTCATCATTTAAACCGTGTATTCCTTCTATTAAAACTGGTTGTTTATCATTTAATTTTATATAATTACCATTATATTCTCTTTTCCCTTTTTCAAAATTATAAGTTGGAACTTCTACTTTTTCCCCACGTAATAATTTTACTAAATGACTATTAAAAAGCTCTAAGTCTATAGCTTCTAATGCTTCAAAATCATATTCACCATTTTCATCTAAAGGTGTTTCATCTCTATTTACAAAGTAATTATCTGTTGAAATTGTAACAGGTTTTAATCCATTTATTCGCAATTGAGTTGATAAACGATGAGAAAATGTAGTTTTTCCAGATGAAGAAGGTCCAGCAATTAAAATTATTCTTTTATTATCAATATTTCTATAAATTTCATCTGCTATTTGCGCTATTTTCTTTTCATGTAAACCCTCAGCAATTCTAATTAACTCATTATGATCATTTTCAACTATAAATTGATTTAATTCTCCTGCACTTCCAACCTTTAAAATATCTCCTAAACGTTCATAATCTAAAAATATATTTGCCAATTTAGGTTGATTAATAAAATTAGGTACTATATTAGGATTTTCTGTTCTTGGAAATAATAAGATAAAGCCAGGTAATCTATAATGTAAATCAAATAATTCTAAGTATGAGGTTGATGGTAACATTTCATGATAAAAATAATCATAATACCCATCTATTTCATATAATATAAATTTATCTTTATTTATAAATTCAAGATTTTTTAAACGATCTTTAAAATTTTGTTTTTTATAAATTTCTTTAACTTCATTTTTAGAAAAATAATGCTTTTTTATTTCTAAAT
This sequence comes from Bacillota bacterium, assembly GCA_051744825.1. Taxonomy (GTDB): domain Bacteria; phylum Bacillota; class Halanaerobiia; order Halanaerobiales; family DATFIM01; genus DATFIM01. Next base: position 4,210 of record JBNJDL010000150.1, read on the forward strand.
CTTTTTTAACATATTTTTTCATTTGATTTTTTATTTTTTTTACTTCATTTTGATCTAAAGGACAATTTCTATGAAGTTCACAATAAATACCATTAGATAAAGAATGTTCTATAGAAAGCTTACAGGAGGGAAAATTTTCATATACTGCTTTGGCCAATATCATAGAAAGACTTCTTCTGTATATTCTATTACCCATTTCTTCTCCACGAGTTAAAATTTTAATTTTAGAATCTTTTTCTATCTTTTCATTTAAACGTACTATTTCTTTATTTTTTATTGCTGCAACTGCTGTTTTTCTCTCAGGAAGTTTATTTATTTCTAAGAAATTTTGTACTGTCATTTCTTTAGTTGTTTCATAATTTTTATTGTTTAAAAAAATTTCAATCATTATTTCACCCCTTTAAAATGTTATTTATTTCTGCTTTTGCATCAGGACTTTTTTCTTTTCGCAATTTATTTTCTAATACTATTTGATAGTCATTGGAAATTTGGCTATATGTCCAATATGCATAAGCTCTAATAACAGATGATGGATCTGAAAATAATTTTTTTACTTCTTTTTTATAAGTCTGCATTTTTTTATTTGCAATTACAATTAAAGCATTTCTTCTTAAAATTCTAACTCCTCGCCAACTTAAAGCAGCTTCTTTCCACTCTTTAGGAAAATTATTTTTACTAAAATTTAAAATTTCAAATAAATCATTTGATAAATGAACTTTAAAAACATCATGCTTAGTTATTGGAATATTTTGGTTATATGGACAAGCTTCTTGGCAACTATCACAACCCCAGAGATTATTTCCAATTATTTTTCTTTCTTTCACCGGTATAATTCCCTTTTTTTGGGTTAAAAAACTTATACATTTATTTGGATTAATGTTATAAGCATCATTTAAAGCTCCTGAAGGACAATTATCTATACATTTCCTGCAATTACCACAGAATTTTTTTGTTTTACTATCAATTTCTAAATCAAGGTTAGTAAGAATTTCACCTAAAAAAATAAATGAGCCATATTTTTTATTAATTAAATTATTATTTTTACCTATCCAACCTAAACCTGCTCTATTAGCAATTGCTCGATCAAGAATAGGAGCAGTGTCTACATAACTAATAGTTTTGATATTTGGATATAAATCATTTAAATAGTTAATTAAGTAACTCATTTTTTCTTTAAATATACTATGATAATCTTTACCATGAGCATACTTACTAATCGAATAATTATATTTATTTTTTAATCGATTTTTACTGTTATAAGATAAAGCAAGAGAAATAATTGACTTAGCACTACTTAAGTGTTTTTTTGGATTAGTCAATTTGTCAATATCCTTACTAACAAAAGAAGATAA
>JBNJDL010000151.1:0-5515 GCA_051744825.1 Bacillota bacterium
AATAGTAAATTGATCTTCTTCATCTGCAGTTAAATAATCAATTTGTTCTGTTACTCTATTATCATCAGTGACTTTTCTATAAGGTGTTTCTAAAAAACCAAATTCATTTGTTCTAGCATAAGTAACCATTGAACCAATCAAACCGATATTTGGCCCTTCTGGAGTTTCTATAGGACAAATACGTCCATAATGAGAGTGATGAACATCACGAACATCAAAACCTGCTCTCTCTCTACTTAAACCACCAGGACCAAGTGCACTTAAACGACGCTTATGTTGCAACTCTGCAAGTGGATTTGTTTGATCCATAAACTGAGAAAGCTGACTGCTTCCAAAAAATTCTTGAATTGCAGCAACAACTGGTCTTGTATTAATAAGTGCCTGTGGTGTTACAACATCTATATCTTGAATAGTCATTCTTTCTTTAACTACTCTTTCCATTCTAGAAAGACCAATTCTAAATTGATTTTGTAATAATTCACCAACAGTTTTTAATCTTCTATTTCCTAAATGATCAATATCATCTATATATGCATCAGGATCATTGTTTACTAATTTAATTAAATATCTAACAGTTTCAATAATATCTTTTTTATCTAAATATTTTTTATCTGGATCTATATCTAAATTTAACTTTTTATTAATTTTATACCTACCTACAGCAGCAAGGTCATAACGCTTGTGATCAAAAAATAATGATTGTATTAAATTTTGAGCACTTTCTACAGTAGGTGGCTCACCAGGTCTTAACTTTTTATATAATTCTATAAGTGCTTCTTCTTGTGAATCTGTATTATCACGTTCTAAGGTGTCCATTACAACTTCATGATCTCCTAAAAGTTCAATTAACTCTGAATCAGAGCTATAACCTAAAGCTCTAAATAAAATTGTAGAAGGCATTTTTCTAGTTCTATCAACTCTAACAGAAATTATTCTTTTTTTGTCATATTCAAATTCTATCCAGGCACCTCTGTTTGGAATAATACTTCCATTAATTAATCTTCTACCATCTTTAACTCTTTCATCATCAAAATAAACTCCTGATGATCTAATCAATTGATTTACTACAACTCTTTCTGCCCCATTAATAATAAATGTACCCTTATCAGTCATTAAAGGAAAGTCTCCCATAAAAACTTCCTGTTCCTTTACTTCACCAGTCTCCTTATTAATTAAACGAACCTTTACTTGTAAAGGAGCTGAATAAGTATCATCTTTATCTCTACAGGCCTGTACACTATTTTGGGGATCATCTAAATGATAATCAACAAATTCCAAAACTAGATTTTCTGAAAAATCTTCTATTGGTGAGATTTCTTCAAAAACTTCCTTTAATCCTTCATCTAAAAACCACTGGTAAGAATTTAATTGAGTGTAAATTAAATTGTTTAGCTCTTTCGCATCTTGAATCTTAGCAAAACTATATCTCTCCCGATTTTTAACCATCTTCGCACCCCCAGGATTGCTTTATAAAAATAAAAATAAAATTAATAATAATTTCCCTTAAACAACACAACATTAACTACATATATAATTTTAATCTATATAATATATAAAGCAAGGTAAAACTACCTCGCTTGATTTATTTTGAAAAATTAATAGAACATTTATATAACATTAAGATATATACCTATTATTGCCATTTTTTCAAAAAATTATAATTTAGTTTTCCTAATTTTATCATCTATTTCAAATCGTATCGACAATTATTAATATTATCATAGTAGTAGCAACTTGTCAAGAGATACACTGTTATTTCTTTTTTTGATTAAATATTGAAAAAGTACTCTGCTCCCAGAGTACTATTATATTTAAATATTTTATTTTAATAAATAATATAATCAGAGTTAAAAGATGGGGAAAATCCCCACCTTTAAATTTATATTGAGATTACTTAAGTTCTACAGTTGCACCTGCATCTTCAAGCTTTTCTTTCATTTCTTCAGCATCTTCTTTGCTTAATCCTTCTTTTACATTTTGAGGAGCGTCATCAACAACAGCTTTAGCTTCCTTTAGGCCAAGACCTGTAAGTTCTCTAACTGCTTTGATTACATTTATTTTCTTGCTACCAATTTCTGCAAGATAAACATCAAATTCAGTCTGTTCTTCTTCTTCAGCACCGCCTTGTCCACCTGCTCCACCAGCCATAGCTACAGGAGCAGCTGCACTTACACCAAACTTCTCTTCTAATTCCTCAACCAATTCGGACAATTCTAAAACACTCATTTCTTCAATTGCTTCAATAATTTCCTCTTTATTCATTTCAATTTCCTCCTTATAATTTTATTCTTTCTGATCTTTAATTTGATTTAAAACTTGAACCAATCCACGAACATTACCTTGCAACACATTAACAAGTCCACTAATTGGAGCTTTCATTCCAGCAAACGCTTTGGCAAGTAATTGCTCTCTAGAAGGTATATCAGCTAATGATTCAACTTTTTCTTTATTTATAATTCCACCATTTAAAGTTCCTGCTTTTATTTCAAGATTATCATGATCTTTTGCAAAATCTACCAAAACTTTCGCAGGAGAAACAACATCTTCTAAACCAAAAGCAATTGCTGTTGGACCAACTATATATTCATCCACATCATTAACTTCAGCTTTTTCAGCTGCTATTTTGGCAAGAGTGTTTTTAACAACTTTATATTCAACTCCTGCTTCTCTGAGCTGACTGCGTAATTCAGTCATCTCATCAACATTTAACCCTAAGTAATCAGTTATAACCATTGATTTAGCATTAGTAAAATTTTCTGCTAATTCAGCTACAGCTGCTTCTTTTTCGGGTCTTGCCATCTTTTCACCCCCTTGCACTTTCAAAACTAATACTTTTATAATGAAAAAACCTCCCATAGACAGACAGGAGGTTAGTTTACAAAAGACTGTATAACCTCGGTAGGAAAATTTAAGTCACAATGACTCCTACTGTCTATGGTTGTTTATTCACTTTTTGACTGTAATTAATCATAACACAAAAAACTTTCTATAGTCAAGCTTTATCTACCAAGCATGGACATAATATCTGAAGTATCTACCTTAACTCCAGGTCCCATTGTAGAAGAAAGTGTTACAGTTCTTAAGTATTTACCCTTAGCTGCAGCTGGTCTTTCTGTAAGAAGAACATCCATGATTTTTTTGAAATTTTCTAAGAGTTCATCTGTTTCAAAAGAAATTTTACCAATTGGTAAATGGATAACTCCATTTTTATCTACGCGATATTCTAATTTACCAGCTTTAAATTCTTTTATAGCTTTCTCTAACTCAAAAGTAACTGTTCCAGCTTTAGGGTTAGGCATAAGCCCTTTAGGACCTAAGATTCGACCTAACTTTCCTACTACACTCATCATATCTGGAGTAGCTATGGCAAGATCGAAATCTAACCAACCATCTTCAATTTTTTCAGCTAAATCTTCACCGCCTACTACATCGGCGCCAGCTTCTTCAGCTTCTTTTATCTTTTCGCCTTTTGCAAAAACAATAACCTTAACTTCCTGTCCTGTACCATTTGGTAACACAACAGTACCACGAATATTTTGATCTGCATGTTTAGGATTAACTCCTAAATTCGCAGCTACCTCTACACTCTCATCAAAATTTGCACTAGCCAAATCTTTCACTTTTTCTAGTGCAGACTCTGGATCATAAAGTTTATTTTTATCATATTCTTCTACCATTTTTTTATATCTTTTACTTCTTTTTTTCATTTAAATCTCCTCCTTAGGTGGTTTTAGCGGAAAATTCCTCCCACTTTTTTCGAATACTACTCTACAGTAATTCCCATACTACGGGCTGTACCCTCAACCATACTCATGGCAGCTTCTATACTACCTGCATTTAAATCTTTCATCTTAGTTTCAGCAATCTTTTTAACATCTTCTTTACTTACTGATGCAACCTTTTCTATATTAGGCTCACCAGAAGCTGTTTCAATTCCAGCCGCTTCCTTTAATAGTACTGCAGCAGGTGGAGTTTTGGTAATAAAATCAAAAGAACGATCTGCATAAACTGTTATTTCAACAGGTATAAGTGTTCCCTGTTGATCAGAAGTTTTTGCATTAAAAGATTTGCAGAACTCAGAAATATTAACTCCATGTTGACCTAATGCAGGACCTACAGGTGGCGCTGGATTTGCTTGACCGCCTGGGATTTGTAATTTAATTTGACCAACTACTTTTTTAGCCATCTTAAACCCTCCTTTCTAAAACTCTTAACAATAATATTTATGCTTTTTCTATCTGTGAAAACTCTAATTCCATAGGGGTTTCTCTACCAAACATTGATACAGAAACTTTAGCCTTTCCTTGTTGTGGATGCATTTCCTGTACAACACCTTCAAAATCTTCAAAAGGACCATCAATAATATTAACCTTATCTCCTTCTTCAAAATCAACATTAATTGTTTTAGCTGATTTATTACGACCGCCAAGAATATTATCTATCTCATCTCTTTGTAAGGGTAAAGGTTTAGTCCCACTGCGAACAAAACCAGTAACACCAGGAGTATTTCTAACAACATACCAAGAATTATCATCCATAATCATATGAACTAAAACATAACCTGGAAAAATTCTTTTATCAACTACTTTTTTCTTACCACCTCTTTTGGTGGTTTTCTTTTCAGTAGGAACTAGTATTTCAAAAATTTTATCTTCCATTCCAGTAGTTTCTATTCTCTTTTCCAGATTCTTTTTTACTTTATTTTCATGTCCAGTATAAGTATGGACTACATACCACTGCTTTTTATCTTCCATAAACAGGCCCTTCTCAAATTAAGGACCTACACCTCCTTATCTTACATTATCAAAGGAGTAATTATATTACTAAAGATTAAATCAATTACCCCTATAAATGCTATCATAGCTGCAACAGTAATTACAACTACCATTGTATATGATGATAGCTCATCCTTATTGGGCCAATGTACTTTTTTCATTTCACCTTTAACTTGTTTAAAAAATTTACTTATCTTCCCGAACATAATCTCACCTATCCTTATTTAAGTTTAGTCTATTCGGACCTCATTCCGATTGACTACTTAGTTTCACGATGAAGGGTGTGCTCTTGACAAAACTTACAGTACTTTTTAAGTTCAAGTCTATCCCTTGTATTAGATTTATTTTTAGTTGTGGAATAATTCCTGTTTTTACATTCAGTACATTCCAAGGTTATTATTTCTCTCATAACAATGCACCTCCTCAAATCATTATATTTCTGCTATGATTGACACAACTGTTTTGAACGGCATTTTTTATATTTATATAAAAATTTATTAATTGCTCATTTTAAAATCATAACCTTAATTACCATATCATATTATTAGAAAAATGTCAAAAAGAGAAAACGAGCATGTGTAGGTCTACACATGCTCATCTATCCTAAATTTAATTGCATTCAATCTAGCAGAATTGCGAGGATAATTTTTTACTCAATTATTTCAGTAACAGCACCAGCACCAACAGTGTGGCCACCTTCACGAATAGCAAAGCGTAATCCTTCTTCCATTGCTATTGGT
>JBNJDL010000152.1:0-5477 GCA_051744825.1 Bacillota bacterium
TCCACGATGTCAACGTGGCGCTCTACCAACTGAGCTATAGCAACACTTCCATAATTATAAAAATATTTTGTTTTTAAAGTAAAATGGTGCCGGAGATCGGGCTCGAACCGATACGGGCACTAGATGGCCCACCGGATTTTAAATCCGATGCGTCTGCCAATTCCGCCACCCCGGCATACAATTAGTATTATATATATAAATAAGTATTTTGTCAAGCAGAGATTAAGGATAAAAACAAAAAATCCATAGCAAGAGTTTATTTAAAAATCATTGCTTTGGATTCATAATAAAAATGGTGCCGGAGATCGGGCTCGAACCGATACGGGCACTAAATGGCCCACCGGATTTTAAATCCGATGCGTCTGCCAATTCCGCCACCCCGGCAAATTTCTGTGGAGGCGGCAGTCGGACTCGAACCGACGAATAAAGGATTTGCAGTCCTCTGCCTTACCAACTTGGCTATGCCGCCTCTTTATTTTCTTATGGAGCGGGAAACGGGATTTGAACCCGCGACATTCACGTTGGCAACGTGACGCTCTACCACTGAGCTATTCCCGCATATTTCTAAATTGAGAAAATGGTGGTGAGGGGCGGAATCGAACCGCCGACACGAGGATTTTCAGTCCACTGCTCTACCGACTGAGCTACCTCACCAAAAATGGCGGAGGCGACGGGATTTGAACCCGCGGTCTCCGGCGTGACAGGCCGGCGCGTTGAACCACTTCGCTACGCCTCCATTTAAAATCGATGGTGGGCGAAACAGGGCTCGAACCTGTGACCCCCTGCTTGTAAGGCAGGTGCTCTCCCAGCTGAGCTATTCGCCCTCACGACTTCAGCATAAAATAGTATATACAATACTAAGCATTTAGTCAAGAGTTATAAGCATTGTTAAATGAAATAAAATCATTATTATACGTTAATACTTGTTTTTACTAGCTTTTTTACACAAACTTGTTTTTAAGAAATTTATTCTTCATTTTCAATTATTTCATATTCAATTTTTACATTTTCTTTATTTTGGAACAGTTTCACTAAATCACTTAATAATTTTTGATCCAAATTACTTTCTACCAATCGATAACCTTCAACTATTGTAGAAAATAATTTTGGAATATCAGTTATTTTATTTGAACTTATTAACTTATCACTAATAGCCCTAATCACTTTCTCCTGTCTTTTTAATCGTTCGACTTTATCATAATCATAGCCATACCATCTAAGATAATTTAAAGTTTCCTCACCATTTAGATGATTTTCACCTTCTTGTAAATTCAAATTTAAATCAGAAATATTTAATTCTTCATCCAAATTTATATTAATTCCATTTATTTCATCTATAAATTCAATAAATCCATTGTAACTGACTGAAAAATAATAGTCAATTTTTTCATCACTATCTTTTTCAATATTTTCTTCAATTTCAGTTCTAGATAATTCTTTTAATTTGTTATCATTCACTTTTGTTTCAGGTGAATAAGCATTTACTCTAATTGACTCACTTTCAGCTATATAATTTAACAAAATTATTGAATCAGTTTCTATTTCTTCCTTCTTAACACTATCAGTATCATCTAATCCTAATAATAAAATATTTATGTCTCTTTCCACTTCATTATTAACATCAGCTAAACCTGGTAATAGTTGTGGATAATAATTATAAATATAAAAAGCTATAAAAAATAATAGCAAAGCCAAAACTATTAATATCCATTTTTTAGTATTCTTTTCCATTCTCTTAACCCCTTTCAATAAAATAAACCTATAAATATTATTTTATCTCTTATAATAATTTCAATAAAGTATTTACTATTCCTGCTTTATAATAATTTTAATTTTTTCCTTGACAGATATAATTTTTATGCTATAATATATAAGTGCAATGCCGAGGTGGCGGAATTGGCAGACGCGCAGCGTTGAGGGCGCTGTGGGTATTTTGCCTGTGCGGGTTCGAATCCCGCCCTCGGCACCATTTTTATATCTAAAATTTTAAATAAATTAAATATATAAGATAATTTTTCAACTGCAGTTAATACTGCAGATTTTTTTATTAAAAAAATAAAAATAATACTTTTATTTTTTGTAATTATGTTATATTATAAAGTAAAGAATTAAATACTTATAACTTAAGGAGTGAAAAAACTGGAAGCAAGAACTCACATATTATTAGGAAAAGAGCTGTATAAATATTTTTTAGAAGAAAATATCAAATTATCGAAGTTTTGGCTTGCTTTGGGAAGTATAAAACCAGATTTTACAAATGATGAGATTAATCATTATAAAGATGAAAGTATAAAATTGTTTTTTGAAAAGTTTTCCAAGCTGCACAATTTAGACCCTAAAAAAAACAAAAATAAATTTTCTTTAAAATTAGGAGAACTTTATCATTATGTCGCCGATTTTTTCTGTTATGCTCATAATAATAAATATATGAAAGAAAATTACTCAAAACATTTTAAATATGAATTAAGCTTAAATTCTTATGCCTATAAAAAGAGAAAAAATTTATTTAAAAATTCTAAAAACAATTATTATATCTATAATCTATCTTTAAAAGAATTATTGAATTTAAAACATAAAAAATATTTAAAAGAAAAAAAATCTTTTGCTACAGATCTAAAATTTGCCTTTGAATTTAACAAACTATTAACAAAAAAATTATTCTTTAATATTAATTATGAGGATAAAGAAATTAATTCAAGATTAAATATTGCTAAGTAATTGAAAAACCTCGACCATTTAAGGTCGAGGTTATTTTAGTCAAATTTTACTATATTTATAGTTTAACTACATTTTCTGCTTGAGGACCTCTATCTCCCTCAACAATTTCAAATTCTACTTCTTGTCCGTCATCTAAAGCTTTGAAACCATCTTCTTCAATTGCAGAAAAATGTACAAAAACATCGTCGCCTTCTTCTCTTTCAATAAAACCATAACCTTTTTTACTGTCAAACCATTTAACATTACCTGTGTAAATCATTTAAAAAATTCCTCCTAATTATTATTAAAGTGAGCTCTTTTTTTCTTATTTTTTTGCTCACCAAAAATAAGTATATATTAAAACTACCCAAAAGTCAAATTTTAATTTCAATTATTACGTAAGTAATTTAAAGGATTAGCTGGTCTACCATTAACTTGTACTTCAAAATGAAGATGTGGACCAGTAGAATTTCCTGTGTTTCCAGATTTAGCAATTATTTCTCCTCTTCTAACATAATCGCCATTACTAACTAAAAGCTTTGAATTGTGAGCATAAAGAGTTTTTAGACCTTTTTGATGCTGAATTATAACTACTAACCCATAACCATTAGCCTTATCACTATAAGTGACTCTTCCTGAAGCAGCGGCTTTTATGGGAGTACCAATAGATACAGCATAATCTATACCTTCATGCATTCTCCCCCATCTTTCACCATAATAAGATGAAATACGAGAATTTACTGGTGGAATAAACATTTGCTCCAATCGATCTTTATAACTAAATTCAGGGACAGCTCCTGCTAATAATAGTGTTTTACCTTTCTCTACATTATCTTCATCTTCAATATTATTATATTCTATAATCTTTTTTTTATTAATATCAAACTTTTTTGCTATTGATTCTAAATTTTCTCCAGGACCAATGTTATATAATATTCCTTTTACAGGTAAAATATCAATTTCTTCCCCTGGTTGAATTTCATTCATATTACTTATATCATTTGCTCCAATTAAAGTATCTATATTAATATCATATTTATCAGCAATAGACCAAAGTGTTTCGCCTTTTTTAACAGTATGTGTTTTTATTTTATCATGAAAATCACTTTTCTTTTTATCTTCTTCAATTTTTTCTAAATGGAAAATTTTTTCTTTGTTGATTAGTTCATATTTTTTTCTATTATAATAATTACTAAATAATAGCTCTTTTTTATCTAAATTTTTATTTTTTTCATCTTTACTTTCCAATTCTGAATCCATGATTTTGAAGTCCGTTGAAGCTATAAAACTATTATTTGTACTTTTTTCTATTGAATTAGAATTATATGTAACTAAAAATACAAAAAGCAATGACAAAGCTATATATATTAATTTTTTCTTTTTCATCTACTTTTACACCCCTATGAAAACACTATTTTCAAATATAATTTCAGTTTATTATATCATGTATCATATTTCTTTGTAAAATCCTGAAACATAAGTTATTTTGTGTTATAATTAAATAAATTCAAAATAAGGAGATAGTTATGATAAAAAATAATGATATTTTATCGACAACATTAATAATAAGTTCATATCTTTTAATTACTTTGGCTATAATTTTATTAATACCCTTATTTTTATCTTTTATTTTCAAAGAAAATAATATAATTAAATATTCATTTTTTCTTCCTTCAATTTTTTCACTAATGTTAGGAATAATTATAAAAATTTATTTTAAAAATTATAAACTTAATTTAAATATTTTTAATAGTATGGTAGCTGTAACTGCCGCTTGGCTTATATCTTCTTTTATAGGGTCATTACCATTTAAAATAGCTTTAAATAAATCATATATTGATTCCTTTTTTGAAGCTGTTAGTGGCTTTACTACAACAGGTATTACTGTTTTTCAAAATTTAGAATATATGCCAAAATCAATTATTTTTTGGAGGAGCATGATCCAGTGGTTAGGAGGTTTAGGTATATTAACTTTTTTTCTATTAATTACTTTTAGAAGTGAAAGTAATCACTGGCAATTATTTTCTGCCGAAAGTCATAAAATAAATTCTTCTAGACCTGTTCCAAATATTTATAATACTATTATTATTCTTTGGGGAATTTATTCTCTCTTTACCTTTCTAGAAATTATCTTATTAGTTATTTTTCAAATGCCATTATTTGATGCAATAATTCATAGTTTTACTACCCTTTCTACAGGTGGGTTTTCAAATTACGATGCTAGTATTGCTCAATATCAGTTAAATGGACATCCTTACTATAAACAAATTGAATATATAATTACTTTTTTTATGTTATTGGGCGGAATAAATTTTATAGTACATTATCAAGTCTTAAAAGGTAATTTCAAAGAATATTTTAAAAGTACTGAAATGAAATATTTTTGGAAAATAATTATTTCTTTTTTATTGCTTATATTTTTGGGACGTTTGTTTATTGACCAAAGTACTCTATTAAATATTGAAGAAAATTTCCGTAAAATATTATTTCAAATTGTGTCAGTAATGACTACAACTGGTTTTGGAACTGAAAATATTGGTAGCACCTTTTTTCCAACAATTGCTAAACAATTATTTTTAGTATTAATGTTAATAGGTGGATGTGTAGGTTCTACCTCTGGAGGAATTAAAGTAATAAGAATTGCTATTTTACATAAATTATTCTCTAGAGAAATCAAAAAAATATATTTGCCCAATCATGCTGTATTACCAGTAACTATTGACAAAAAAATAATTGATACAGATGAAGTTTTAAAAATTGCTGCTCTATTTTTTGCCTGG
>JBNJDL010000153.1:0-5381 GCA_051744825.1 Bacillota bacterium
AAGATTTATCCATTCAAGGTCAATTACAATTCCATCATAATTTAGATTCATTTTTTTGAGATGATTATAGTTTGCTTTAATAATTTCTTCATGCTCATTATATATTTCCAGAAATGAATCTCCTCCAAAGCTGTCTAAAAACCACAAATATACTTTTTTATCGTCTTTTTTTAATTCATTTATAAAATAGTTTAAGTTTTCCTGGCTGCTTTTATAAAAAAAAGCATTTCCTCTTTCAAAAACTTTTTTAGCTCCCAGATGAATGATGATTTTATTATAATTTTTTAAATCACTGATTAAACTATCTACTTTAGTTTTATCTTTATTTCTGAAAATATCTATTATTTTTTGATTATCAGCTAAGATTATTCCCTGGCTGTCTATACTTTTTGCTTGAAAATTTAAAATTAAAAAAGTCATAATAAAAGTTAATGATAAGATAAAAATTGTTTTTTTCAATGTTATTACTCCTTTTTGTTGTTATATGTATTATAAAGGAAAATTATAAGTATTCTAGAATAATAATATAAATAGAGTAATTAATAATTATATTATTTTTTGTTAATTATCTTATTCTGTGGAAATTATGAAAATCCTTTTATTTAAATTTTAAATTTAAAGAAGATAGAAAAGGATGGTGAGAAAATGAGTAAAAAATATTTGTTTTTATTAATATTAATTCCTATTTTGATGATTAGCCTTTTTTTTCCTGTTCAAGGAGAAGATATAGATGAATCTTTTATTAAAGAATTAATTAATAAAGGAGAAGTAAATAAAGCTTTAAATATTCTTCAAGAAGAAGATATAAGTGATAATCCAGATCTTCAATTTTATGAAGCTTTACTTTTAAGTTGGGAAGGTGATTATGAAAAAGCTGAAGAAAAACTTTTAATTTTAGTAGAAAAATATCCAACTCGCTTTGATTTTTATGATCACTTAGCAAGATTATATAATTGGATGGGAAAAGCTTTTAAGTCTGTGGAATATAGTAAAAAGGCCTATGATATAGCTAAAGGAACATCATATGAAAAAGATTATTTAAAAAGATTAGAGTTAGCTGAAGATAAGATAAAAGCGAAAAAATTTGTTAATTTAGAAATTGTTCAAGATAATAAATTATCTACTAATATATTAGGAGGACAAAAAAGACCGATTAATGATAATTTAGATTTTAGTACAGCACTTGGTTTAAATTATTGGAATGCAGATTCTAATTTCTTGTTAAGGACAAAATTGAATTTTATTCCAGAAAATTTTAAGAATCGATTAAGATTAAGTACTTCTTTTAATTTAACTGCTGGAGGCGAAAGAAAAAATATTAATTTTTATAATAATTTATCTTATTTATTAAATGAAAAAAATTCTTTAGCTTTAAATTTAAATGTGTTTGAGTCTAAAAATTTTAATGACTATCAAAATTTAGAATTAGAATATAAGCATAAATGGGATAAATCTACAATTATTTTGAAGTCAATATCTAGAAATGACAAATCAGGATTGACCTTAGATTTTTCTCAAAATATCAATGTTTATTATAGACTTGATAGATATTTGCTTAATATGAATATCAGTCATTATAAAGGTGGAGAATATGTTTTTAAAACTGGAATAGAGTTATCAAATTTAGATTTTCTTTCAGATTGGAAAATAAGTAGATTAAATAGTTGGTTTGATAATAAAAATAATGGGAAACTGTCCTTAGAAATTGAAGAGGAATAAAGAATTTAAATAGAGGGAATAAAGAGGGGGGATTAAAAGTAAATTATGATTTCTTTACTTTATTTTATAATATTTTTATTGGTGGCATTTGTTTTAGCTACGCTTATTTTTATTTTGATTTATCATTTTAAAGACATTATTTATGAAAAAAGATTAGAGAAAAAAAGTGAAAACTGGGACAAATTATTAGATAAATATTTAAAAAATGAAATTAGTCTTGAATTAATTTCTAAAAAACTTCCTCGTGATTACTTTTATTTATATGATTTTTTTAAGCCATATTTAAAAGAGTTTGAAGAAGAAAATTTTAAAAAAATAAAAAGGCTTATTGAAGAAATTAATATGAATGATTATTTTCTGAAAAAATTAAAAAATGCTAATAGAAAAAAGAAAATAAAAGCTGCTGTTTTTTTAGGAAAAATTGGTGATAAAAGAGCTTTACCTTATTTTAAAAAATATATCTATAGTGATGATGAATTAATAAGAACAGCAAGTGTTTGGGCAATTTCTGAAATAGGAGAACTTGAACTTTACTTAACTGTATTAAAAGTAGTTTTAGAGAAAACTTCTATGACTTTTGAAGCTTTAACAGAATTATCTATTAATTTTGGAAGAAATATTTGTTTTAAGGTAATTGATTTAGTTGAAAAATATTTAGAAGATAAAATAGACTTTAAAGAAGAAATGGCTGTTGGAAATTATGAAATAATCTCCCTTTTTATTGATATTTTAGGTTATTATCGCTTTAAAAGAAGTCAAGAAGTTATAAAGAAAATATTACTTGGAGAGAAAAAATATTATAATGATGAGCTTTTAATTCATATTTTTAAAGCATTAGTTAAATTAGAAGTTGATTTAGGTATTGATTTAAAAGAATTTTTGAATCACTCAAATTGGGTGATAAGGAGTCAAACAGCTCGATATATAGGAAAAATAAAGAATAATAGTTATGTAGCTGAATTAGTAGAGCTTTTAAAAGATGAAAAATGGTGGGTTCGTTATTATGCAGCTGAAGCTTTATTTAAAATTGGAAAAAAGGATTTATTAGAAAAGTTTGCAAAATCAGATAAAAAAAGATCAGAAATTAGTAATTATATTTTAGATTTACACAATTAATTAAGGGTGGATATTATGGAAATATTTAAATCTTCATTAATTTTTATTGATTATTTAGCAATATTTTATTTTTTCTTGGTTAATGGAATTTATATAATTTTAAACACCTATGCCTTTTTTTCTATTAGAAAAAACTGGATTGCAAGGGAGATTGAAGATTTTGATAAAACATTTCAAAGTGAGTTTTATAAACCAGTTAGTATAATAATTCCAGCTTATAATGAAGAGGCAACTATTGTTGATAATGTAAAGTCGATTTTAGCTTTAAAATATCCTGAATTTGAGGTAGTAGTGGTAAGTGATGGTTCTTCAGATTCTACTATTTCTCAATTAAAAGAAAATTTCAATTTAAAGAAGTCAAGTAGAAGTTATGATGAAGAAATAATTACTGAAGAATTAATTGAAATTTATGATTCTATAGATTACCCTAATTTAGTAGTTATAGATAAGAAAAATGGTGGTAAAGCTGATGCACTAAATGCTGGAATAAATGCTTCTCAATATCCGCTTGTTTGTAATATAGATGCTGATTCTGTAATAGATGATGATGCTTTATTAAAAATAACTGAGCCTTTTGCAAGGGACTGGAAAGTTGTTGCTGCTGGTGGATCAATTAGAATAGCAAATGATTGCAAAATAAGAGATGGCCAAGTAGAAGAAGTTAATCTTTCAAAAAAATCAATAGTAAAAATGCAAGTTGTAGAATATCTTAGAGCTTTTCTATTTGGTAGAGTTGGTTGGGCAGCTCTTGAAAGTTTATTAATTATTTCTGGAGCTTTTGGTGTATTTAGAAAAAAACATGTTATTCAAGCTGGAGGTTATAGTACTAATACTGTTGGAGAAGATATGGAATTGGTATTAAAGTTGAATCGCAAATTAAAAGAAAAGGCTCGTGATTATAGAGTATTGTTTTTTGCCGACCCAGTTTGTTGGACTCAGGCTCCAGAAGATTTAGAAACTTTAGGTAATCAACGTAGCAGATGGCAAAGAGGTTTAGGACAAAGTCTTCTTTTAAATAAAGAGTTATTTTTTAATAAAGATTATGGTCTTTTAGGACTTTTAGCATATCCTTTTTACTTTTTTGTAGAATTTTTAGGTCCAATTATTGAAACAATTGGCTATATTTCTATCTTTCTTACAATAGTATTTTTGAATGGAATATCAGAAGTAGTAATTCTCTTTTTTATTACTGCAATTTTAATGGGAATATTATTATCTACTCTATCTCTTTTCTTTGAAGTAATGACCTTTCATAAATATAAAAAACTTGGAGAAATATTAAATTTATTTTTATTTAGTGTTTTAGAAAGTTTTGGTTATAAACAACTTCATACCTGGTGGAGACTAAGAGGGATTTTTGAATTGATAAGAAAAAAAGAAACATGGGGTGAACAAAATAGAAAGACTTTTAACTCTGAAGAATAAATAAATTAAAAAGTGGTGATTAATATTAATATTTTAATTGTAGATGATGATAAAGATATCAGACTGCTTTTATCTGCTTATCTAAAAAAAGAAGGTTATGAGCAAATATTTTTTGCAGAAAATGCTAAAGTAGCTTACGAATATTTAGGGATAGGAGATTATGATAAAAGAAAAGAAATTGATTTAATTATTTTGGATATTGTTTTGGGTAATGAAAATGGGATAGAAATTTGCAGTAATATAAAAGAGAAAGAGGAATATCAAGATATACCTATAATTATGATAACTGCCAAAAAAGAAAAAGACTATCTAAAAAATGCTTTTGCTGCAGGAGCTCATGATTATATAGAAAAGCCTATTAATAAAATTGAATTTTTAGCAAGAATAAAGGCTGCTTTAAGATTAAGAGAAGAAATGAAAAAAAGAAAAGCGAGAGAAAAGGAATTACTAAAAACATCTAAAAAATTAAAAAAAGCTAATAAAAAGTTGGGAAAAATGGCTTCTATGGATGGATTAACAGGTCTTGCTAATAGAAGATTATTTGATGAAATTTTAGAGAAAGAGATGCGCAGAGCTAAAAGAAAAGATACCACTATTTCTTTGATTATGGCTGATATTGATAATTTTAAAGATTATAATGATAATTATGGTCATCAGGCTGGTGATGAATGTCTGAAAAAAATAGCAAAAGCAATAGAAGATACTACAAATAGGCCATCAGATTTAGCTGCACGTTATGGAGGCGAGGAATTTTCTGTTATTTTACCAGAAACTAATAATGAAGGAGCTATTAAGGTAGCAGAGAATATAAGAAAGAATATTATTTCTCTAGAAATAGAACATGAAAAATCTGAAGTGGCAGAGTTTGTTACTTTAAGTCTGGGAGTTAATAGTAGTAAAATCATTGGTGAAGTAGATCAAAAAAGAATAGAAGAATTTATTGAAAAAGCAGATAAAGCTTTGTATGAAGCCAAAGAAAATGGTAGAAATATGGTTATTTCTAATTAAATTTTATTGGAGGGGATCAGATGAATAATAAAAAGATTGAAATTGATAAAGATCTTAAACCTATAATTCCGCAGTTTTTGGAAAATAGAAAAAATGATATAAAAGAAATTAAA
>JBNJDL010000154.1:0-5373 GCA_051744825.1 Bacillota bacterium
CTTCTTATTATATTTTACTAATCCATCACCATTTTTCCATTCTATTTCCAAAGGCTCTTTCTTCAATTTGCCTTTAATATGGTAACTTATTTTTTTCTCTTCTTTTTCTTTTAATTCATATCCTGCTTGATTTAATTCTTTTATAACTTTATCTATTATTTCATCAATTGTTAGTACATAAATATTTTTTGGGTATTCCAATAAAATTGCATCAATAATATCATCAATTTCTTCCAATAACACCTTTCCTTCCATAAAATATGGATCTATTTCAGGATATATTTTCCTCAGGGCCATAATTACCAAAGATAAAAGCGGCAACAAAGCTATTAAAGAACTATAAATTATATTCCATTCAATTTTCATCTAATCCCTCCTCTATAAATTTCTTTATTCCAAAAAATATAGAATAGGCTAAACTTTTTTGATAAAAATCATCTTGAAGTAAAATCCTTTCAGAATTATTTGTTAAAAAACCACATTCAACTAAAACTGAGGGGCATGGACTATTTTTTAAAACATAAAATTTCTCACCATTCTTTACTCCTCTATCCAAAGCTCCTAAATGATAAATTGATTCATTTTGAATACTTTCTCCTAAAGAAAAACTTCCCTTTTTCTTTCCATAATAGCTTTCTATTCCTTCAACTTCTTTATTCTTAAATGCATTGGTATGTATAGATACAAATATATCTGCATCAAATTCTTTAGCTATTTTTACTCTATTAGCTAAACTTATAAATTCATCACTACTTCTAGTTAATTTTACATTATATCCTGTTGATAATAATAAAAGATATAATTGAGCTACTATTTTAATATTTACTATTTTTTCCTTTACACCATTACTAACTGCTCCTGGATCATTACCACCATGACCTGCATCTATAACTATTTTAACAAATTTAACCACCACCTTTTATACTATATGTCATAATTTTACAATAATATAAGTTAATAATTCAATACTCAAAATTAACATAATTTTTATGCAATGATTTAAATTGTACTTAAATAACAATGATGATAAAATGAACATAAGTTCGATAGTGAGGTGTTCATTATGGAAGAAATATTAATTTTAGCTAGTTCGTATGGTTTTCCAATGGTCGTAGCTATTTATCTGTTAGTTAGATTAGAACCTATAATAAGAAGTCTTAAGGAATCTGTAGACTCACTATCTTTAATTATTGCAATGCAAAATGATTATAGTAAAAATGAATATGAAAAAATAAGAGCTCTTTTAAAGGATGACTAATAAATATTGGACTAGAAAACAAATAAACTTTGGATTTGGAATTCAAACTTTTTCTAATTCATTATTTGGAGGTTCTAAAGGTCATGGTAATAACTATCCTTTTGGAAAATTTCAATTCAGCAAAATCCCTTTTGGTTCACCTAATGGAAAAAGGTTTTCAACTAATGGCCCTGGAAAAATATTAAATCATCAGGGCCATAAAGGACGAATAAGCAATTTAGTATTGACAGCTGAGGGTACACTTGCAGGAGAGGAATATTATGCTTTAAAAGGTAATATAAACTTTTGTAAAGCCAAAAAAACTAAAATAACAGGCCATTATCACAATTTAAAAAAAGCTAAAATAAATAGTCTTGTTTCTTATATCTATCATCGTTGGAACAAATTAAATCAAGAAAGTAAAAATAAATATAATAAATTAGCGGAAGGTAAAAATCTTAGTGGTATAAATATCTTCTTTAAAGAGTTTTTTAATCATTGGGGGTTTGGAAAAGGTAAATTTGCTAAAGAAAAATTTGGCTCTTATCATTTTCCAATACATTATTATGGATTTTCTACTATTGCTTTTGGAATGGGAGCTTTTGGAACAACTTATCCTCTACCTAGAAGGAATACCTTTGGAAATCAAGCTTTTGGAGAAATGAGATTTGGTGGAAATATAAGACAAAATAGAAAAATAAGAGAATTTTAAAAAGGAGCTGGATAAATGAATTATATAGCTAAATGCAAAAAATGTAATCAAAAATCTATTGTAACTTTAAATGAAGAAGAATCTATAAAAGAAAAATCTTGTCCTATATGTAAAGCTGAAGGAAAAAATCTAGAAATAGAAATTTCTGTTGAAGAAGCACTTCCTTCTGCAGAATTAATACAAAAGGCTATGGGATTACAATAATATTTGAAAGGAGGTGAATGAAATGGCTAAAGTAACTGGACCTTTATTCTCAATTGATGCCTCTGGTAAGTTTGCAGATTCTCTTGTATTTTCTAAATGGAAGGGATTAAATATTGTAAGAAAATTTTCAAAACCTTCAGGTACTTCTAGTGTAAAACAAAAAGCTGTTAAAAAAGCTTTTTCTAAGGCTACTGAAATGTATAAAAGGTTAAGTGCTGCTGATAAGGAAGCTTGGAATTTAAGAGCTACTGGCACACCTATGAGCGGTTATAACCTCTTTGTAAAAAAAGTTATGGAAACATTAACTAACATGAGATCTTTTAATTTATTTGCTAAAGTAGAACCAGAAAATATTACTTCCACTTCTGCTACAATTAAATTAAATTCTTCAGAAACCGGAGAAGCTATGATAGTATATGGGGAAAATGCTGGTTCATTTGTTGATTCAATACCTATTGACTTAACAGGTGAAGAATTAACTTTTGAATTAAATGGATTAACCGCTGCCAATGATTACTACTTTAGAATTATACAAGAACCTATTTTCTTAAATGCTCCAGAAAATATAACAGGAAATGTAATAGGAACTGAAGATACTGTAAGTTATGGTTATAAAATAACAGCCATTAATAAAGCTGGGGAAACTATTCCTGGAGAAGAATTTAGTATTGATACTGGCCCTGCTACTCTAAATGATACAAATTATATTGAATTAAGTTGGGACCCAGTAGACGGAGCTTCAGAATATGCAGTTTATAGAACATCCTCTGAGGGAGAACCTAGTGAAGTTGGAAGAATTGGCACTGTAGTTGAAACTACTTTTAATGATAAAGGAGTAACTACTTCTGGTAATATTCCAACTGAAAATACTGCAGTTGATAGAATGGGCGAGAGTGGTGATTACCACTTTGAAACAACTAATTAATTTTCACTACCGGCCTCTTATGAGGTCGGCTTTATTTTAAGAGGTGATATAAATGCCAAAAGATCCTACACCAAGATTAAATTTAAAAAATCCTGCTACTGGTGAATTTGATTGGGATAAACCTTGGTGGGAAAATACTAAAATTTTAGATGAACATCCTGGTATAAAAGTAGTGACATCTGAAACATTACCAAAAGAACCATGGTCTGGACAAGTTGTTTTTAATACAGATAATTTATCATTATTAATTTGGGAAGGAAATAATTGGCTTAAATTTTCTTCTAACTTTTTATATTTGCAGGCAAATTCAGAAATAAATAAAGGTGAATTAGTCATCCTTAATAATTCTGGATTAATTGATTCATTGATTAATTACCCTTCATCTATTGAAGAATTTTCTAGAATTATTGGTATTGCTGTGCAGAATATAACTGTAAATAATTATGGTATAGTCAAAAATAATGGAAAAATTAGATTTAGTGGATGGAATCTAACACCTGGTAAAATATATTATCTAAATGAAAATATAACTCTAACTAACTCAGTTCCAAATACAACAAATAAAATAATTTTAGGTGTTGCAATAAATAGTGATACTTTAATGTTTAATAAAAGCTATGTAGTATCATAAAAAAGGAAGTGATTAAATGCCTTATGGTAAGTTAACAAATGAATTTAAGGAATATCTATTTGATTTAGCATTAAGAAATACTGGAGTTCCTATTGAAACTCTATACATTGGTTTATCAAGTTCTGAAATTACTGAAAATACTAAACTTATAGACATTGATGAAATAACTGAAAGCAATTATGAAAGACAAAAAGTAAACTTCACTGTACCCCTTTCTATAAATAATATTACTAAAATATTTAATACAGAAGAAATTAGTTTTGGTCCTTGGGAAGAAGACTCAAATTTAAAAATGAAAGCAGCTTTCATTACAAACCAAAAAAATGATGCAAATGGAATGCTTATGATATTCTTTCCATTAACAGATACTATAATACCTTTTGCTGATGATGAATTAACCATTTCTAAAGATAAGTTAGAAGTAAATTTGGAGTAGGTGATAATTGTGGCTACTTATATTAGAGAAAATGAGAGTTTTACATCTTATAATGAAAATTATTATATTACATTTGATGAGATTGGACAGATTACTAATGAAAAGTGTCCTATAAACCTTTTGGCTAAATTTAGCTCTTCATACCCAGATGAACTACCTTATACATTAGATTATTATTTAGAAGGAGCTTTTGTATCTATAAACTGGAAGGGAGAGGACTACTTAGAGAATATAGGATATTATTTTATCACTTTATTATGGCCTGAACTAAATCTTAGTGGAAACTATGATTATGATTTTTTTACTCCAGCTCATTCTTGTGGTGATATGATTAAAAATAAATCTTATTATTTACGGATTTATTTACCTGATTTTGAATCACCTTGTCAATTTAAGTTATGGTTTGTTGAAGATGAAGAACCATCCGAATGGTGTTTACTAACTCCTCCAAGCCCTACTTCTCCTAGATACCCTTTATATCCTGGATATATATCTTATGGTATAGGATATAATGAATCTATAATTTCAGCTGATTTTAGTTATATATCAGTGGGTACAGAAGGTGATGACCCTATTTCTAATGAAATTACTTTAAAAAGCCCAGTTATTAATAATATTAATACTGTAAACATTAATCCACAAAAAGCAAAATCATTTTTTTCTGGAAATATAAACTTTAAAACTTATATACATGAAAAATTTCCTAAACACTTAAGTGCTTATAATAAATTTATAAAGGCCAATCATAAACGGGCTTTAATTAAACAAAAAATTATAAGACAACCTAAAAGGAGGGGTTAATATGGCTAAAGTAACTGGTCCTCTCTTTTCAATAAATGCTAGTGGCCAATTTGCAGATTCATTAGTTTTTTCTAATTGGAAAGGAATTAATATAGTAAAAAAGAAAGGTAGTCCTACTGGAGAGAGTTCTGCACAACAAAATCTTGTTAAATCAGCTTTTGCTGAATGTGCAAAAGTTTGGAACGCTTTAAATGAAGAAGAAAAAGAAATGTGGAATGAAATTTAATGTTATAACCCCACAGCCATTTATTGACTGTGGGGAATTGATTTTTTTATTAAATATAAATTAATAAAATCCTTCTAATTTTTTGAAAAATCTATACAAAAATTGTGTATAACCCCTGTGGAAAACTAATATATAAAAAACTTAAACTTGTATTCCTATAATAAAAAGCCCTGTTCCCAGGGCCATTTGTTAATCTCAATA
>JBNJDL010000155.1:0-5365 GCA_051744825.1 Bacillota bacterium
TTTGGGCCACAGCTAAATCAGGTATAAATAAAGCTACTATAATAACAGCTACCATTAGTTTTAATCTCAATTCTTACATCCCCTCTATGTAGCATTTTACTTTATTTTATCTTAACCTTGGCCCGTTATAAAGAAGTAAGTATTGTTGTTAATAGTAAATTATAGCGGATTTATTATCAGCAAAGTTGCATTTGATTTGCAATTCTAACACTCAAGTTTCAATTTCAAATAACAAACTCTCATTTGCCCCTAATTTCAAATTCATTCTCCCATCAATCATCGCATAAGAAATATTATCTAAATCAACAAGTTCTTCTTCTATCTCATAAGATGTTTCTCGATTAAACACCTCTTTTATTGTAGCTTGCTTATTAACCCCTACTAACCCTAATGGAATTTCTACATTTACTTCAGCTTCATGTTGAGAAACTACTATTAAATAAATTTTACCATCAAAAAATCTAGCATAAGCAAAAATATTCATCTTAGCATATAAAATTTTAAATCCACCAACTTGAAGTGCTTGTTCATTCTTTCTCAACTTAATTAACTTTTGATAAAGATCATAAAACTTCTGTTTTTGTTTCTCCGGTCTCCATTCCATTGGATATCTTGCCCCTTCAACCTCATCTGTAGTTCCTGATAAACCAATTTCATCTCCATAGTAAATAGATGGAACTCCTGGAAAAGTAAATAACACCTAACCTTTTTATTAAATCGAATATAATAAAAAAATACCAGTATAAACAGACAATTATAAAAGATCAGATTAATTTATTTAATAATTTCATACCTCATTAGAAGAGATAATAAATTCTTGACTAAAACATATAAAATAAAGAGAATGTATATTATTTGATATCTTCTCCCTGCTTTTTCTGCTATTCCCCCTACTAAAGCATACAAAAGCATAAAAACAGAAAATATTATTAATCCTATTTCTACTGGAATAACAGTAAAAATTGATATTAACCAACTCATAACAGCTAAAATAATTAATGATATCCTCATTTTTATTCCCCCTCCTCGATTTTTAAACTATTACTCCCACAGTTATAAGAAAAACTATAGTTACTATTAAAATAAAAATTATCATACCGTAACCTATTAAAACCATCCATTTATATCCTTTGTTTTCATGAATTTTTTCATAATATAATTCTATATCCAAAATTGCATAGCCTAAAGCACTAATAAAAGTTAAAAGCAATTCCTTATTAATTTTATAATTCAAATAATAATAGCCCCATAAAATGATAATTGGAATCAATAAATATATATATGATCTTTTTTTCAAAAGTATTTCCTCCTAATGCCCACAAATTTAGTAGAGATAATCCCCTACTCATTAATCCTTATATCTTGCATAATATCCTTGTTTCATCTTTGCTCTCCACTTTTCTTGCCGACTCCTATAATCATATACTCCCTTTTTTCGTAGGAATATAGCTATTCCTACAACTAAAGATAACATAGTTAACAAAATTAAACCTTTGAAAAAATTATTAAAATTACCGAAAGTCAAATAGTCACTTAGTAATCTATCTAAAAAATCTTCTTTCTTTAATAAAACTAAATTAGTTTCATAACTTATAGTATTTATTATAAAAAAACCTCCTATCACTTCTAACCTATATTTCCAAAAATAATATAAACATAGTAATAAAATAATAAAATAACAAATCATAAGTATATAACCCAAAAAATATCCGGAATGTATTTTTTCTCGCCATAGGCTAAAAAATAAAAGAGCAAACATCTCAAAACTACTTGAAAGTGAAGCCAAATAAATAATAAATTTATCTGAATTATATATAAATTGACACAAATTGAAACTTATTATTTTTATAATTCCCACATAAAAAAAAGAGTAAATAACAGTGACTAATATACCTATAAAAACCCAAATATCAAGAGTTAATTTAAAAATAAGTTCTCCTTTTGTAAAAACATGAAAATTATGAAAAAACAAATAAACTAATTCATAAACCAAAGCAAAATAAATTACTTTCTGAAAATATCTTTTCATTTTTATCATCTCCTATTAAATCAAATAAATAAGAAAGAGGGGAAACCCCTCTTTCTTATTTTAAAATTCTATTTCGCAGAAGTAGCAGCTTGAGTAAATATAAATGCCTCTTCTGCTGTAATTCCATCGCTCATTTGGTTTATAATAGCTGCCATTCCAACACTTATGGCTACAGGTGCAGTAGCAAATTCTACACTATCAACTCCTGGCTTAAACTCCACTTTATCTACTGTATTTTCTCCATCCGATTCTTTATTTTCAGCGGTTATATCTAACTTAATTCCTTCAGTATCTACGGAACTACTAATATTAATTTTTGTACCATCTTTTACTGTTAAACCTTCTGACTTAGCTATCTTAGCTGCTACCTCATACCCTTTTTTTCTACCCCAGATCAATTCATTATTAGGGTCATAAATACTTATTCCATCTCTGTTAAAATCTACCTTATAACCATTTTGGCTTTCTTTCACATTATATGTTCTAGTTCCTGTTATGTCTAAATGAAGAAGCCCGCCTACCCTTTCTTTAAATAAAGGCATAGTTGCAGTTATTCCTCCTTGCCAAATATCTTCCCCTTCATAATTTACTGTCTTATCTTCCGGCTGCGATACTCCATTGCAAACACCTGTATCCCAATCATCAGAAATATCTTTTTCTAATAAAGATATTCCTAATTCAATATTTTTGATCTTCTCATTAATTTCCTCTATTTTTTGATCATATCCGCCCCATTTTTCTAGGACCAGTAGGATTAAAATCTATTGTTCCTCCAAAAGTATTTCCTTTATTAATCCAATGTTTAAATTGCTATCACTTATATCTGTATTACTGTCACCTCCAAAACTTTCTCTACTGTTTCCACAACTACTTGAACCATCAAATAAAATTAATACTATTCTCTCAATGTAATATAATTCTAAAATATTTGTTCTTTACTTTTACTTTCTCAAACTTAAATTTTTAATCATATTCCATTCAATTATTAATAGCAGTAACTTTTAATTCATTCTCCCCATTTGGTTTATTAAACCACAGTTTCTCCTCATCACCTAACATAACTCCCCAAATATAATGAGTTGTCAAATTAATTACAGAAGCTTTTTCTAATTCTTTAATATAATCTTTAGAAAAAATTTTATTAAATTTTTTTATAAATTCCTTTTCACTTTTTATTACTCTAGTTTTTTTCTTTACTTTTACTTCAATCGGATACTCAATTACCTTGGCAACTTCTTTTTTATTTTTATTTAATATATTATTCTTTAAATCTTTAGCAAAATTTTCAACTTCTTTTTCATTTTCTAATCCAGCATCAGCATAAATACTTTTTTCTGTTCCCCAAAAATGATTAGTTTTTTTTACTTCAAATTTATATTGCTTATTAGCCTTCAAATTATTCCATGTCCCAGTAATTTTTTTATTATTTGTTTTACCAATAAATTTAGCGATTTTTTGTCCTTTCTCATTGTACTCAAATAGAATAATCTTTCTCTTATTCATTTTCCCTTGTAATTCAATCTTACTTTGATATTTAGTATAAAAATAATTTCCTGTAATTTTTCCTTCATTATTATATAAGAACATCTTTATCAAATGTTCACCCTTTATTTTCCCTTTAAAAACATTATAATATCCATCTTTTAAAATTGGTTCTAAAGCTACTGTATTACAATTTATAAAAAAAATAATAAAAACTATCATAAACAAAATTATAATTGAATTAATATTTTTTTTCATTTGAAACCCCTCCTAATAATATAATAGTCTCCTTAGGTTTCAAAAGCTAAAGAGACTATTATATGTCATTAAACTAATTAATAACTCCATCATTATCTCTATCATAATCACTTGAAAAAAACATTTCTAATTCATCTGCTCTACGCCTAACTAACCCCTCTGAAACTTTACCATTAGACTTCTTATATTCCTTCCATTCTTTTTTCATTCCTTCAAAATCACCTTCGTTTAATTTCTCAATTGTTTTAGAACCATCAATCCCTCCATTTTTAACAGAACCAGTTCCAACATTGAATACTAAACTAGTTAAGGCATCTCTTTGATTTTGAGTTAAATCAATTTTTACATTTTCATCTATATAGTTTTCAACTTCCTTCAGATCTTCTTTTAATAGCTCTTCAGCTTTGTTTTCTGTAATTGGACTATTAAAATTCTCATCAGGCTGAATGACATGTCCATATCCAATTGTCTTATAGTCATAACCATCATCATAAGCTGTTTTCATAAATTTTTCATAATCTTTTAAGAATTCAATTCCACTATCACTGATACTTTCATTATCTTCTAAACCTCCTATAGCAGTTCCGCCACATTTTCCTGGTACAGAACCACTACATATTCCACCTACATAACCACTGCATCCGCCTCTTACTTCATTATTATCATCTACATTACTTCCGTCTCTAGCTTTATCATTACTATTATTACTTCCACCACAACTACCTGAACCATAATCACCGCGTTTATATTCAGTTTTCTCCGCATCTAAAAAAGGTTCAGGATTAATATTTTCTCCATCTTTCATAACTTCATAATGTAAGTGAGCTATATCGCCATCATCATCTACTGTATGTACCTAACCTGTACTACCCATAGTTCCAATTACTGTTTTATGGGTAACTTTATCTCCCTCTTGAACATTTAATTTATTTAAGTGGCTGTACTTAGTAGTTAAACCATTTTTATGTTTAATAACTACTTCATTTCCTCCTCTTTCTGTATAACCACTAGAAACTACTTCTCCTTTTTTAGCAGCATAAATATTATCTCCAGCCTTACCATCTATATCTAGCCCTTTATGCAAATAACTTCCTCGGTCTTCACCAAATCTACTAGAAATATAGATAGTATTAGTTCTCACTGGACTATGTAATTTATACTTGCCTCTCCCCCAAAAATTAACTACTTTTCCTATTTTAGTCCCTGATTTATTTTGTCCAAAATTATGATTTTTAGTTTTGATATTAATCTTATCTCTATTTTGCTGCCCTTTTAATTTTATTTTCTTTATAGCAGCACTATTTCCTGCTTTTGATTTATTTTTTCAAATAACGCTAATTTTATAAATCATTTCAAAAATAGTAGTAAACAAAAAACCGAGCCAGTATATCTAGCTCGGAAATAAAAGTTATTATAGCTATTCTATTATTTTAATCTTAACAACAGTCAGTCTCAGCTAACTGTTCATAATCCAATTCTTCATCCTCAATAAACACCGTAGAATATATATAAGTAAGTCCCACAGCTAGTCCAATTCTAGTACCTAACATAATCAATCCATTCCCACCAATCGCCATAAAAAGCAAAGTATCTTCA
>JBNJDL010000156.1:0-5360 GCA_051744825.1 Bacillota bacterium
GCTTTATTTAAAAATATGTTTAGTAAAGAAGAAAGTTTCATTATACTTGATGATTGTTTGGTCAATTTAGACCCTTCTAGAAAAGAAAAAGCTATAGAATTAATTCAAAGATTTAGTGAAAAATATCAAGTTATATTTTCTACATGTAACCCTGAAACAGCAAAAAATTTAGGCGGTAATATCATAAATATTTAGATGTATTTAAAAAATTAAGTACGGTTTTTCAAATCTGGATAAGCAAAAAATATTTGCAGTTTTCGATAAGCTTGTACTTTAATATAAATAGTTCTTTGAAAAATAAAAATAATTTATATTACAAAGTGCAAATAACTAAAAAGAAAAAAACACAAGCGTGTGTTTTTTATAGAGGAACACACGCTTGTGTTTTTAAGATAATTTCTATAGAGTTTGGCAACTAAAAAATTTATAGCATACTATTTTTGCAAGAAATAAAAGAGTTTACTGTAGAAAATCATGTCGTGATTACTGGAAAAGTAATGTCTTAAAATTGTTTTTTCTGGAATAAAAAATATATCTAATAACACTAATACAAATTCGCAGTCAGTTTCTTTCAAGTTTCTTCAATCATTTGTTACTGTTCTTCTTTATCTAAATTTTTTTCATTCTTCGAATATGAGGTTAAATATGTTTTAAAATTATAATTTTTTTGACAAAATACGCTTAGTAAATTATAATAAATTTACAGAAAATAATATTTGGTAGATCTATGGATAAAGCTAAATTTTAAATAGAGAATGATAAAAAAGATTTAACTAAAGACAAACCTGAATTGAAGGAAGTATATGAAGTTAAAAATCTTGTTTATGAATTAAGGAAAAAAACATTGAAATTAAGAATAGAGAAAGGATTAATGCAACATTGATTAGCCAGTAAAGCTGGTACTAAACAGTCGGTGATTTCAAGAATTGAAAATAGTAAAAATGAACCAGGGATTGGGTCAGCAAAAAAATTGCCAGAATTTTAGATAAAAAAATCAAAATTGATTTAGTTTAATGTTTAAATGTCTTTGGTAAAATAAAAATATAGAGGTGTGTTTTCCTTAAATATTGATTGATAAAAAAAGGAAAACATTTCAAAAAAGGGGTTGTTCAAATGAAATTTAAAATTATCATTTTAGTATTAATTTTTGTGACTTCTTTGGCCTTAACAGGTTGTGATAGATTTGATTTTAATGAAAGAAATTTAAAACTAGAAGTGGAAATAGTTGGCCAAGGAAAGGTGGAGCCGACTGAAGGGGTATTTAAGAAAGGAGATATAGTAGAATTTAAAGTAAGTGCTGAAGAAGGATGGAGTTTTTATAAATGGGAAGGCCCTGTATCTGATGACAACACGATAGTAATGGAATCAGATACTAAAGTAACTGCATTTTTTCAAAATGAAAAAATAGAGATAAGTGAAGTGAATATTTTTAGTTACAAAGATTTAAATGATACCATAGAAGAAAATATTTCAGATGCGGAAAAAGAATTTGATATAAATATAAGTTATGAAAAGAAAGCAGAAGATGAATTAGAGACATTTATATTTAATAGAATATTAGCCGGGGAATCAGATAATGATTTGTATCTAATTACCAGCAAAATATATAATTCACTAGATGAAAAAGATGCCTTATATAAAGAAATTGAATATGATATTGATAGTGAACCTATATTGGCACTACCTGTTTCTTCGATAAAACCATTTGAAATCATGGAAATAGGAGAATACATATATTAAATGAGTTATATTTAAATACTATCAATATTAATAATAACAACATTAATAATAAAAAAAACCAAAATTTGCGTGAGTAGTATTCAAACATCTAAACATCTTTAATATTTGCGATTTTTTAGATTAATCTTTCTTTCACTTGTTTTTCTCAACGATGTTTTTTAATTTATCCCATAAAGACATATCCGAGTTCTCTTTTCTTTTTTCTTCTAATATATGCATTTCTTCCAGCAGTTCAGTTATTTTCTCGTCTTGTTTTTGCAGCTCTAAATTTTGCTTTTCCATTTTCTTTTTTAGATCATCTAATTGTTTGTTGATTTCACCAATTTTTTTTCTATTTTCGTTTTTGATATTTTCTACAGTACTTTTTAAAGATTTCAAGACTTCATCGGCATTTTTTTCCTCATCACCACTATCTTTTTTGTTTTCTGGAACTTTTTGTCCTGTCCAGCTGGCAAAAAAGTCCCAGTCTTTAACTGTCCCATCCTTGTTTAACACTTCCAGATATTCTCCATCACCTCGGCCCACCTGCCAGATTGCCTGAGCTGAATTCTCTTTATCTGTAATGTCTGTTTTCAGTATGTGCTCAACAAATTTTTTCCGCCCTCCACCATAGTTTTCTACAGTATATGCCACAAGGTAAATATCAATACAATTTGCCCCAAACTCATCAGGTTTTCCGTTAATTATATGCTCTTTAATTATGTCCGCCCATTTTTCAGGTGAAGTATCAATTATATCCTGCTTTATTTCATCAATTTGGTAAGCTTTATAGCTCCTTTTTTCCCAGCTCTCCAGCTTTGAATGATCCCCATCCACTTCAACCAATTTTTCTAGCATATTTTCCAAATTGCAGACTGTTGGAATCACTTTTTGATAAATGTTTCTGTCTTCAAGATTATTTGGCAAGTATATTTGTTTATTATTCAATGGTCAGCAACCCCTTTCTTAAAATATTTATCTAACCCATTCTTCTAGAAGAGAAAGTATTTGCCTGTCAATTTTATAAATATCAATCTCCCCTTTATTATGTCCTATTTTAAATGATACTCCCACAAAGAAATTTATCCAGTAATAACTTAATCCTTTTATTGCAGCTAACATTTCAAATATTTCTCTGACACTCCCGGCATATTTTATTTTTTCAAATTCCTGATTATTTATTTTTTCATCTTTATTCTGGACACTTAAAACATCCTGCTTAAAAACATAGGAAATTTCGTCGGGAAATTTTTCTGAATGATCATCAGATTTGTCATCTATTTGGTTGAACTCCCCAAAACTAATGGTAATATTAACATCACTTTCATTTTTTTCATCAAGACTTTTAAATGTATCATATAATTTATCTTCCCTGACAGCCGTTATGAACTCATGCCATATCCATTCATCCTCCATAATAGTATTATGGGAAACCATTTGCGATATTTTTTTGCCATACCCTTTTTCAATATTTAGGCCGATAGATACTTCATTATCATCTTTTTTTCTAAACATGTATTTTCCATACTTATAAGCAGGCCAATCATTGCCGGGGACTATCCACCAAATTGTATTTTTAGAATTATATCTATTAAACGGTCGTGCGATATATTTTTTCTTTTCCGTATCTAAATGTTCTTTAACCTCATTAGCTAATTCCATCACATTAGAAAAATATAAAGTATCCATATTTAATCACCTCTCATAGCTTTAATGTATTGTATAAGTACCCGATAATAATTGTTTGTAATTTTTATACTTTGTTTTAACTATATTGTTTTTTTTAATACATTTAGAAAATCACTGTAACTATAACTTATACCTTCAACTAAAATTTAGCTATCATTTCTTTAATTCTGATACACTTTTTTAAAATTTGGTCAACTATTTTTTCTGCTGAATTTGAGGAATTATTTAAATCCAGCCTGATATAATTTGGTTCATAAATATTCTCGTTATACATTACCTGGGATAATTCTATTAATTTGTTCTCTACATCAGAAGCAACTTTGGGGGTTTGCAAATTTATTTTGACACAGGTCGATTCAGTTAAATCAGTGGCTACTCGAATATCTTTACATACTATATGTAAATCACTTGAGTCTTCTCTAAAATATTTTATTTGTCCAGTACAAAAATAACTAATACTCATAGCCCCTTTACTGTTTTTTCTAATCCAAGTATTTATTTCAAATCCTTCAGGAACTAAACCTTCTATTTCTTCTTTAAACAAATTTTTTATTTCGTCAAGTACAGAATTAAGAAATCTTTCCATGTCTTTTCTAGCCTCTTCTAAGGTAAGATAATCTTTCAGATAAAGTTTGCCCGCTGCTGATAATTTCTCCACTTGTTTATTTCACCTCTCTAAAAGTATATTTATTATTTGATTATTTTTTTCAATCATTCTTTCAAATTTTAAAGCTCTGTTAAAATTAAATTTCTTATTTATTAATTTTATGCCCAGCTCATGAATTTTTTCTAGAATATTAGTTTTTACTCCATAAGGTCCTGCAGCTAAATCCATCAATAGTCTAATAAAATTTTCTCTTGCAGCATTTGAGAGACTTTCCTGCTGAAGTAGGTTTATGCCTCTATTAATTACCTCCCGGTGAGTTATAATCTCCCAGTCAGGATACTTTTTTTTTAGGTTAAAATAAGTGGGATTTAATAATATTTTTAGCTTTTGTTTGTCTTTTAATTTTTCATTTCTGTTTACTGTCCTGGTGTATCTTTTGAATTGTCTGCTATCTGTTTCGGGATGATAACTTTCCCCGGACAAGATTTTATGTTCAATTAATACAACAAAGTTATCTCCAATAATGCAAATATCTACTTTACCGGCTACTTTTCTATTTTCTCCTGTGATTTGGCCCAGATAATATTCAGATTCTACCCTGCAATTTTTATACCAGTTATCAGGAAAACCCTTCATTTTGCATTCCCTGTCTAGTAAAGTTTTTAAAAATTTATTTTCAAGCCCATGATTATTGTATGGATTTAAGTAATAAGATAGATATTTCGTGAATCTAATTTCACGAGTACCTTTGCCACACACCGTTAATACCGGTACTGGTATCCCCTGGTCAGGATTTATTTTCTCAACTATTTTTTTAACATAGGGTAAATTTTCTTGTTTCC
The DNA here is from genome assembly GCA_051744825.1 of Bacillota bacterium. Classification (GTDB taxonomy): domain Bacteria; phylum Bacillota; class Halanaerobiia; order Halanaerobiales; family DATFIM01; genus DATFIM01. The sequence continues at coordinate 4,858 of JBNJDL010000156.1, forward strand.
AGTTACTCACAAAGTTCTTTTTAATGTTATTTATTTTAACTGCTATTCTTTTTTCATGACTAGTATCTTTGTAGGCTGATTTTATTCCTTTTATTGTATTTTGTAGACGTTCTAAGTTCATAAAAATCTCTCCTAAATTCTTTTCTTTATTAATCTATGTCTTAATTTTTCACAATGAATCAAAATTTATCTTGGAAAATTATATTATAAAGTTGAACTGACACATCTAAATCATAACAGCCCGAATTATCACTTTAATTATAATAAAAAACATCTGTATCTTTGTTCTACATTAATCTTTTTATCAAAATGTCAAAAAAACCAAGATACTTTATCTCAAAATTAGAAAATATCAATATTTAGATTCTCATCATTTAAATCCAGAATAAAAACAGTCACCTCCCTGTAACAATTTGATTTTTTTGATAAACATAGCTGAGATGTTATTTCAACTAACAAATTATTATTATGAGCTAAAAATAAAATGTTAATGATATAAAAAT
>JBNJDL010000157.1:0-5360 GCA_051744825.1 Bacillota bacterium
AAATATTATATTTCAGCTTAATTTATTCAATTAATACTATTGCATAATAATCGGGTATTTCACTTTTATCTTTTAAGACTTCAATCTCATAACCATTATTACGCACAGTTGCATATACATCTATTCCACAACTTTCCAGCGAAGGTCGAGTTTGCTCTGGTTTAGGACAATTTTCCTGACATTCATCACAATCTTTACAAGGACCACAGGCAATACCAAATGCTTTTCTATATCCAGATAAAAATATATACTTTTCCAATTCAATGACAATCTTTTGCATTTCTGGATCATTATGTCCTTTAAGAAGTATGGCCCAGTCATATTCCTCTAATACTTTTTTAGTTTCCTCCACTGACGGTGTATGAGGAGGACATGTCCAATTTTCGCCATAATCTTCACAGGCATACCTGCATTTCCATCTTACCCAATGAGCTGTTTCTATAGTAGAAGTAGATATAATCTCTGTCTCTTTTATTCCTAATTTTTTAGCCTTTTTAAGAAAAGAATTATATTTTTTAATTTAATACACCCCTTTATTAGATAATAAAACTCTTTATATTATTTATTCTTTGAAAAACTATAATTTCCTTGAAAAAACATCCATTTTGCTTCTATTTAATTATTTTTGAAAAACTAAAAAATGGACAGCTGGTAAAAATACCAACTGCCCATTTATTAAATACATCTATGGTTAACGGCTAATTACATCATGCCGCCCATTCCGCCGGGCATTCCGCCCATTCCACCAGGCATTCCTGCACCGGCTCCAGGAGCTCCACCACCATTATCATCATCATCGTCACCTTTATCTGCTACAAGGCATTCAGTAGTTAGTAACATCGCTGATGCACTAGCAGCATTTTGAATAGCTGAACGAGTTACTTTTGCTGGATCAATTATACCAGCTTTAATCATATCAGTAAACTCACCCTTCATTGCATCAAAGCCAACTCCTTTGTCAGCTTCTTTAACTTTTTCTACAATTACTGAGCCTTCATGTCCAGCATTATCTGCAATTAAACGTACTGGAGCTTCTACTGCTTTTCTTACTATGTCAACACCTGTTGCTTCATCACCTTCTAAGTCTAATTCATCAAGCACAGGTAATGCATCTAAATAAGTAGTTCCTCCACCAGCTACAAGACCTTCTTCAACAGCTGCTCTTGTAGCAGAAAGCGCATCCTCTATACGATGCTGTTTTTCTTTAAGTTCAGTTTCTGTAGCAGCACCAACTTTTATAACTGCCACTCCACCAGAAAGCTTAGCAAGTCTTTCTTCAAGCTTTTCACGATCAAAGTCAGAACTTGTATTTTCAATTTGTCTTCTTAGAAGCTTAATTCTATCTTTAATATCTTCTTTATTACCTTCACCTTCTACAATTGTTGTATCATCTTTAGTTACAGTTACTTTATGTGCTTGACCAAGGTCAGCCATTGTAGCATTTTCTAATTGACGACCTAAGTCTTCAGTAATTACTGTACCTCCAGTAAGAATTGCTATATCTTCAAGCATTTGTTTGCGACGATCTCCAAATCCAGGTGCTTTTACTGCTACACAGTCAAAAGTACCTCGAACTTTATTAACTACTAAGGTAGCTAATGCTTCTCCTTCAACCTCTTCTGCCATTATGAGAAGTGGTTTTCCTTCTTGAGCTACTTTTTCAAGAAGTGGAAGAATGTCCTGAATACTTGAAATTTTCTCATCTGTTAATAAAATGTATGGATCTTCAAGAGAAGCTTCCATGGTTTCAGTATCAGTTACCATATATGGAGAAAGATAACCTTTATCAAATTGCATACCTTCAACAACTTCTAATGAAGTTCCCATACTTCTAGATTCTTCTACAGAAATTACTCCATCTTGCCCAACTTTTTCCATTGCTTCTGCAATTAAATTACCAACTTCATCATCATTTCCTGCTGAAATTGAAGCTATTTGAGATACAGCTTCTTTACCTTCTACTGGTTTACTTATATTTGCAACCTCATCAGTTAACTTAGAAACTGCTTTTTCTATTCCTTTTTTAAGAATCATTGGATTAGCTCCAGCAGCTACATTTTTAATACCTTCTTTAAAAATTGCTTCTGCTAATACTGTTGCAGTAGTAGTACCATCACCAGCAATATCATTAGTTTTAGTAGCTACTTCCTTAACAGTCTGAGCTCCCATATTTTCATAATGATCTTTTAATTCAATTTCACGTGCAATACTGACTCCATCATTAGTAATTGTAGGAGAACCAAAACCTTCTTCTAAAACAACATTACGTCCTTTTGGACCTAATGTAACTTTTACTGAATTAGCTAGAGAACTAACACCACTTTCTAAAGCACGACGTGCTTCTTCACCAAATTTCAATTCTTTTGCCACTATGTATCCCTCCTTGGATATTTATACTCTTCAATTTATCAAAATTACTAGTTAAATTGGAAATTAACAAAATAAATCTCTTTAACCTATTACAGCTAAAACATCTTCAATACTTAGAATTATATAATCTTCTCCTTCTAAGCTTAATTCTGTACCTGCAAATTTATCAAATACAACTACATCGCCCTCTTCAACTTCTGGGCCATTTTCTTCAGTACAGCAACCTCCACCAACTGCTACAATCTCTCCTTGTTGAGGTTTTTCATCTTTTTTAGCTGTGTCTGGTAAAACTATTCCACTTTCAGTTTTTTTCTCTTCTTTTTCTTCTTTAATTTTAACTGCAACTCTGTCTCTTAATGGTTTAATATTCATTCAGTTTACCCCCTTTAGTATTTTTAATTTATTTTTTATCTATTTGTTATTAGCACTCATTAGAGTTGAGTGCTAACAATTACTGTAATAATAATATCTAAGTATATATTTAAAATCAACCCTGCTTAATTAATAAAAATTAGCATTAAAGTTAATTAAATTAAATATTCTTAGATATACTCTTTTATTCTTCGTTTAAAACCCAAACTCTTTTAAAAAGTTAAATAATACTGATTTTCAGGTTTGAAAACTCTGAAATTTCCTTAAAATTATTTCCAATTAAATCATTTCCATAATCATCAAAAATTATACTTGCTAATAAAATTAAATAATTTTTCTTTTTGTTTAAGTTAAATTTTTCTAAACTTTGCTTAATGTCATTTACAGTTAATAAACCTGCAGTAATAATACTACCTCCAAAAAAGTTATTTTTTACATTTATAACATAAAAATTCTTTTCTACAAAAGTAGATTTAAGATATTTTTCAACTACAAACTCCATCATATCTTTAGCTAGTTGAGATGTAATTAAAATAATTTCACTTGCTTTTGTTTGAAAAATATTATTTTTTAATTTTTCAAAAGTATCTTTAGACAAATCATAGTGCATGACTAATCCTGATTTTTCATTTTCTTTTTTTCTCAAAATCAATTCTTTATTACGGTGACCTCTTTTTACTCCTATACTAGGATTTTGCAAATTTTTAATTAAGGAGAATGCTTCTACTCTCGAAAAAACTTTTTTACCATTTATATTTTTTATGATATCTCCTGTTTTTAAATCACTTTTTGCTGCTACAGTATTTTGAATTATTCCTTCAATTTTAGCATCTAAATTCTCTAAATATGGAGGCTCAAAAATTATTGGATTTTTAACTTTTATACTTAAATCATTAACAAACTCTTTTAATTTTGAATATAGTTCTAAATTATATTTCATTTCTTTACTTGAATAATCTGTAAATGCAGGCATAAATACTCTAATAGTTTCTGCATTATATTTATCTAAAAATAATATAGTGTTTTTAATACTTTTCCAACCCATAATATGTGGAAGAGCAACTATACTTCCACTAAATTTAATATTATAATTTTTTAATTTCCTTATTGCAGAAAAGACATTAGCCCCATTTTTGTCATTCATTAAATAATTTCTTTCTTCAGGTGAAGAACAATTTAATGAAATGTTTAGATTTAAATTAGATATATCACTAAAAAATTTAAGAAGCTTTTCATTTAAAAAGCTTCCATTTGTTGTAATTCTTATTTCTTTTTTGGGCCATTTATTACGGATTGTTTTTATTATTTTTTTAAAATTTGGATGAAATAAAGGTTCACCTTCTATAAATTTTGTAGCAGATTCGCCTAAAATTACTGCCCCTTCTTTTGGTAAAAAGTCAATCATTTGCTTAATAAAATCAAAATCTAAATTTCCAAAACTTTTTACCTTTAATTCTGGAGGATTTTGAAAATGACTACAAAACTTACATTGCAAATTGCATTTTGAGGTAATTGGCAAAATATTATTATCTTGTACTGTTTTTAAAAGTAAATATCTATCTTTATTATTCATTAATTATCACCTATAAACTTAAATTTGGATCTGCATTTAAACTCAAATCAGCAAAATCACCTTTTTGATATTGATAATAGGCAACTGCTCCAATCATAGCTGCATTGTCAGTACATAATTTTAATTCTGGATAATATAATTTTATATCTCTTTTAACTAACTCTTCTTTTAGCTCTTTCCTTAATTCACTATTAGCAGCCACTCCCCCTGAAAGCACCACACTTTTTACTTCATAATTTTCAATAGCTTTTATCACTTTATTAACTAGTGAATCAATTACAGCCTGTTGAAAGCTTGCTGCTATATCAGGAATATCTATTTTTTCTCCCCTTTGTTTTTGATTATGAACATAATTTATAACAGCAGTTTTTAATCCACTAAAACTAAAATCATAATTATCTTCATTTAAAAATGAACGAGGAAAATCTATTGCATCAGCATTTCCCTTTTTTGCCGCTTTTTCAATAACCGGTCCACCAGGGTAACCTAAATCAAGAAAACGAGCTATTTTATCAAAGGCTTCTCCTGCAGCATCATCTCTAGTTCTACCTAAGATTTCATATCCACCTAAATCTTCAAAATATAATAGGTCACTATGTCCTCCAGATATTGTTAAACAAATAACTGGAGTCTTAATATCAGGATTTGAAATAAAATTAGCATAAATATGACCTGCAATGTGATTTACACCAATAAATGGTTTATCAAGGGCATAAGCTAAAGCCTTTGCTGCAGAAAGACCTACTAATAAACCTCCAACTAAACCAGGGCCATGGGTTGCCGCTATAGCATCAATCTCATCTAATTTTATTTCAGCTTCGTTAAGTGCTTCTTCAATTACTGGATTTATAAATTCAAGATGTTTACGAGAAGCTATTTCAGGCACTACTCCTCCAAATTTTTTGTGCCAATTAATTTGAGAAGCAACTACATTTGATAACACTTTAAGACCGTTTTTAGTCACAGCAGCTGCAGTTTCATCACAGGAAGTCTCTATAGCCAGTATATATATATCTTCACTCATTATTAATCACCTTTCCCATAA